>JAGHUF010000037.1 GCA_018064935.1 Candidatus Merdinaster equi
TGCCAGGTCGTAGATAATGATATCGAAAGCTTTAGAAAAATAGCGGCAACTTGCGATGCTTTCTATGGGGATCAGGGATATCTGATGAGATGGGCACAACGTGAAGGTAAGCCAGTGATGGTGCAGGATATATTGTGCTGATGACTGTGCGTTCTATTTTGGGTGCACATTGTGGTAGATAATGACTGAACCTTTGCTTATAATATGAATATGTAAGTGGACAGTTTGGAATAGGAATAGTCTGCAGATAATGGAAAGGGCATACTTAATAATATGGAAATAGTTTCTAAGAAGAATAAGACTCTGGCAATCATAATGAGAAGTGATTATACATGTGATGGGATTAATTTTATCACTCCTGATGAAATGTCTCAGCAGATAGCATATATGCATCATTCTGAGGGGAAAGTGATTGATGCGCATGTTCATAATCTGGTGCCTAGAAATGTTGTCATGACCCAGGAAGTATTGCTGATTAAGAAGGGCAAGCTTCGTGTAGATTTCTATGATGAATATGAAGATTATCTCGAGAGCCGTGTTCTTAATGCAGGAGATTTGATCCTTCTTGTTTCCGGAGGTCATGGATTTAAGGTGCTTGAGGAAATTGAGATGATTGAGATTAAGCAGGGACCATATGCGGGATCAGCTGACAAGGTTAGATTTGAAGGCGTTGCGGATAGCGATGTTGTATATAAAACAGAGAGTTAGTTGAAGGCCATGCGAGGTGAGTGGATTCACCAATAGACTTAGTGTTTCTGGGAGCTTAAGTCGTGAAAAGTAAGTATATGACATGGATTCTTTTTGAGGCTATTGATGCCATCATTGCAAAGGGAGTCCTTGATAATAAGAAAATAGTTCTGTTTGGATTGAATGCACCTGCTTTCGCATGCAAACAGTATTTGCAGGACAAGGGATACGAAATATACGCATATGTGGACAACAATGGTGCTGCAGTCGGCTTGTTTAACGATAGAACAGTGGAACCGACTTTTCACCACATGATTGGAAGCAGAAGGATAGAGGCATATTCACCTGGAGGTTTACCTAATGAATATAGGGATGAATATGTCTTTTTATTATACTCGAAATATGAAGGAGAAATGCTCGCCCAGTTGGCTTCAATGGGGTATGAGCAGGGTGTACAGGCATTTGTGATGGGCGGTTTCTGGAAGACTGAGGAGATTATGAAGTCTTATGTTCCTGAAGGCACAGGTGCTGTTTTGGACTGGGATAAGGAAAAAAAGCACCAGATAGAAGCTGTAAAGTATATCCAGAGACTTTGCGATAGGCACGGATTAAGAGTGTATATTCATTACGGAACGTTGATTGGAGCTGTGCGCCACAATGGCTATATTCCATGGGATGATGACATGGATCTGTGCATGCCGACAAGAGATCTAAATAAATTGATTGATATTATTCGTGAAGAGAACGGACGTTACGATGTGTATTATGCGGCCTGTTCAAAGCCCTGTAGGCATTTTATTGCCAAAATAGAAGACAAGAGTACGCTTATGCATCAGTGGGATATACCGATTGAACTTGTTGGAGGGCTGATTGTTGATATTTTTCCATTAGGCGGAATGCCGGGGGATTATAACGAAGCCATGGAATTCTATAGGGAAGTAACAAGGCTGAGCTGGGAATATGATAATCTTGTGGTGGAATTTCCGAGTGCAAGCGAAGAGATAGACAGAAGAAGAGAAGAACTAAAAAACAAGATATTGGATTATCTGGCAATGTACCCTTTTGAAGAGAGTGAATACGTTTTTACAGTGCCTGATAAACCTGGTTCAAATCGAGTGTATCCACGTAGAATATGGGATGAGCGAGCACCATTTAGATTTGAAAGAGAGATTTTTTACGGCCCTGCAGGCTATGATGAGTTTCTTAGAATTCATTATGGAGGCTATATGGAGCTTCCACCAGAGAATAGGAGGGTCAGCATCCACAGAAATAAGGTTTTCGCACTGGCAAATGTGACCGAAAATGAACTTGAGGATGCAAAAAATGATTCATCAAAGCAAAAAAATGATTCATACGAGCAGATAAATGTGTCGCGAGCACATGGAAATATTCCATTAAGTAAAAATGGGCAAAAGACACTTCTATACTATATAAGCTTATCTGATTTCTGGGCATATGGAGAAAGAGCTGTCTTAAAACTTAAGAGTTCATTGGCAACAATGGCAAATGCGCAGGAATTAAACATTGTATTATTGAGCGAAGAGAGCTTAGAACCATTGTTATCTGAAGATAAACCCTCAATTTACAAAGAATATATTTCGAGTATAAATGATTTCATTAATGAGAATCAGCCTCGCGTGGTCAGGATTCCGCTTGGGCAGCAAGAACGAGCTACGACTATGTGCGATGCATTTTATGGAGCACCCGGCGAGATTATGTGGGAATTCATGAATAGCAGCAAGCCTGTTATGGTGAGGAGCGTTGACTGCCGTTAGAAGTTGATTAGAGATTAATCATAATAGCATCAATTACCACAAAATATGGAGCCTTTTTATTGTTTAGATACCAAAAATTGGGTATAATGGCAATATGAGCACGGCTAATTGTATTGGAAAAAGATACGATGAGATGGATATAATGCGTGGAGTGGCAATACTGATGGTGCTTTTGTATCACTCTATTCTCGTATATCCTATCAATCTTGTTGAAACTAACAGCGCATGCGGATTTCTACATGCGTTTCTTTTTAGTGTGGAGATGCCGGTTTTCTTCTTTGTGTCCGGTTTCTGCCTTGTCTATAAAGGGAAATATTTGCCATATTTAGGCAAAAAATCACTTCGAATTCTAATTCCACATATTATATTTGGTGTACTTGATATTATCGTACGAATTGCTGGAGCATCTTTTGTGAGTAGTTCATCAGGGCTTGGGGATTCTATAATAGATTTTCTTCTGTATGGGGGAAGCGACTGGTATCTGCTTAGCTTGTTCATAATGATGCTTATTGCCCCTGCGATTTATAAGCTGGTACGACTTAATAAATTGGCGAAAATTATGGTGATAGCATGCGTTATCTTACTGTATTTGTTTCAGAATAAGATTCCCGGTTATTTTAGCGTCAGAAATGTTGTCGTGTACCTTCCTTTCTTTCTTGCAGGCATTCTTTTTAGGCTTAGGAAGGATTCTTCGGATAATAGCGTTTCACTTTTAAAACGCTTTGCCATGTTCTTTGTATTTTTGATTACTGGAATCGGATTATTTATTGTAATGCGTTGGGAAGGTTGGAATGGACAACCAGAGGCATGGAACCTTCTATTTGGAGCGGACAGTTCTATTCATGCGATTCGTGAGACTCTTGCGTGTGAAATTTGGCCGGGGCTTGATATTCTGCGGATCAAGCTGATTTATCTTACCGGAACAATTTTAGGACAGTTTTTATTAGTGAGTGCATTGTATCAAATTGTAATAATAACAGCTGCTCGTTTTAAAAATTGGTTTTTGAGAGAATGTAGCAGATACTCTCTTCAAATGTATTTATTTGACGGCTATTTGCTCGTGTTGACGAGAGTGCTCATCGTTTCGATAGCGGGCGTTACAAATGCTTGGGTGATTATAGCATTTAATTTTGTGATCGATACAGCAGGTGTCTTCCTGATATCCAAGTATATCCTTGGAAAATGGAGGGTTTTAAGAATAATGACAGGTATTCCTGACAGAGGTGACAATATAAAATGACAGGTGTATCATTTTTGAAAATTGCTTTATTTATGGGGCTTGTGCCGTGCATAATTGGAATGCTTCCCACGTTATGTGGACAACTTAGCGGAAAAAGTGATTGCGGCGTCAGTGTCCGAAAAGCGAAGTCAGATTGTACCGGAAACGCTGATGTTCAGATCGGGATCAAGTGTGCAGGGCTTCCTCTTGTGATATTGAAGTCACTCCTTTTTGGGTGGTTTATCATGTTCGCCCTCTTCGAAGTATTAGCTGTTCCAATGATTATGACGCAGCAAAAATTCTCTTTGCTATCGTCGATTTATTCAATAGTTGTATGGATTGTTTTTGCCATATCAATTATTGCATCTGTGGTATTAATTCTAAGAAGTGGTAGCTTATCCAGAATTAAGGGCAACAGGACGAATGAAGATCACAACATGCCTGATTCTGTTTCTGATACAAACAATATCGGTAAGAATTTGGACGAAAACGGGAAGCTAAACAAGAACGCAAATATAATACCGACAATTGTCCTGTGGTGTATTTTTGCACTGTCTGTTGTTTTCCAGATGTATTTTGTATCAAATTATACTCACTATGATGGTGATGACTCATACTATGTTGCTCAGTCAGTTATTACGGAGCACTATGATACAATGTATGTCCGCGATACTTATACGGAATATCCATTGGGAGGGATTGACTCAAGGCATGCGTTTGCAGCCTTGCCAATGTATATCCTGTGGCAGGCAAATATGTGTGACATTCATGTGACTGCTTTTTCACATTCAGTCATGTCGTGGGCTATGATATTCCTCATGTATGGAATATATGTGCTGATAGCAATTGAGCTGTTTCGACAGAGAAATACTGCACGAGAGTCTGCAGGCGCGGTTATTACGGGAAGTGCAACTGTTAGTGATATAGGCAATGCTAAAGCGAACACAGCAGAAAATAAAACAAGGATTAAGAACGGTAATATATACATACCGATATTTCTCATAATGTTGAGCGCATGGTATATGTTTGCAAGCTCTTCTCTATATACAGCGGAAACCTTTGCGCTGACAAGAACCTGGCAAGGAAAATCGGCATTTGGAAATCTTTTGATTCCGATGGCAATATATCTCTTGCTTTTGTTGTTTAGGTCGTCTCATCAGAACCGGAATGAGCGAACAAGGAGACTGCTGATTTTTATAGGAATAGGATTGTTAGGGATAACGGGTGTTCTTTTTACGACGGCGTCATTATACCTCTTTTCGCTACTCATGGCAATGTATGGATTGTTTAGCTGGATTATGAAAAAGAACTTCCGTGATACGTTCTTTCTGATTTTAGCCTGCTTGCCACAATTAATTATTGGGGCAGCATATTATATTGCCAGATAAGTTGCTGGACTGGATGAACTGGTGAACTGGATGTTTAGTACCTGAGGATTTATATGATTAACATTTTACAACATGTATTTGCAATTATATCTGCGTATAATGGCGTCGGACTATATCTGACGATTTATTTGCTTGCCCTCATGTATCTTTTTCTGTCTGAGAAAGATAAGGGAAGACGCATCATTTTCTGTTATATTGCAGCGGTTGTTTTTGGTTTGATCTTTTTCCCTGTTACAGCTTATCTCATTATGTACAAAGTCATGGATGAGGAAATCTTCTATAGACAGATTTGGCTCATTCCATGTGGTGTTACGGTGTGCTATGCAGGAATAAGACTGCTGATGCGAGTCGGGGAAAACAAAACACCTAAATTAAAGGCTGTATTAAAAAGTGTCGTAGCTGTTCTTATGCTCGCCGTGATTGTACTCATGGGACAGTTCACATTCAGAGCTGAAAACTATCAAAAATCGGAGAATGAATATCACCTTCCGCAGTATGTTATTGACGTGTGTGATACAATTAAACTTGTGGGCTCTGATTACAATTTTGGCGCTGCTTTTCCGGCATCAATGGTTCAGTTCACAAGGCAGTATATGGCAGGTATGCATACGCCTTATGGACGTGAGGCGATTGTCGAGAAGTACAGGAATGACTGGAATGCTGGAAATGTGCTGCTTGATTTGATTGAGGCAGATTCCTATGATGCGGATACAATTTGCCCTGAGGCGGCTGCTCAAGGAGTAGAGGTCTTTGTTGTATATGGCTTCAAGGAATTTAAGGGCAATCCTGAAGAATATGGCTACAGTTTCTACAAATCTGTCGATGGATATGATATATATTCAGTATTTTGGATTCAGGACTTCTTCCATGGTTAGTCAGAAAAGGTTTTTTTTATGAATTATAGATGAATTATCGCAGTGATTCTCAAGTGAAGCATGAAACAGAAATACAATAGAGGGTTTGATATATAATGAACAGTTTAGATAATAAAAAAACATATCTAATTTCTGGCGGAGCCGGGTTTATAGGGTATTTCCTTTCAAAACGTCTACTTGAAGAGGGCTGTCGTGTGATTGGCTTCGATAATATGAATGATTATTATGATGTATCACTTAAGCAGGCAAGGCTCTCTGATTTAGAGAAGTGCGGGGAACAATATACCTTTGAAAAGTGTGATTTGTCTGATAAAATAGCTCTCGAGGCTCTTTTTGATAAATATGAGCCTGATGTGGTTGTTAACCTTGGTGCCCAGGCAGGCGTTCGCTATTCGATTGATAATCCGGATGCGTATGTTCAGAGTAACCTCGTTGGTTTTTTCAATATTTTGGAGTGCTGCAGAAATCATCCGGTAGATCACCTTGTATTTGCTTCTTCCAGCTCGGTATACGGCGGAAATGACAAAGTTCCCTTCTGCACAGAAGACAAGGTGGACAGGCCAGTTAGCTTGTATGCTGCAACGAAGAAGAGCAATGAGCTGATGGCATATTCGTATTGTAAGCTATACGGAATTAAGGCGACAGGACTTCGCTTTTTTACTGTTTATGGTCCAATGGGACGCCCGGATATGGCATACTTCAAGTTCGCGAAGAAAATAATGAATGGCGAGCCGATTCAGATATATAATAATGGCGATATGATGCGCGATTTCACTTATATTGATGATATTGTTACCGGAATCGTGAATATTCTTCCTAATCCGCCTAAAACAGATGACCTCGGCGCTGCATACAAGATTTATAATATAGGTAATAACAAGCCAGTCAGGTTGATGGATTTTATAGAAACGCTTGAGAATAGTATTGGTAAAAAGGCGCAAAAAGAGTTTCTGCCAATGCAGCCAGGTGATGTATATCAGACCTATGCAGATGTAACAGATCTCATGAACGATTACGGATTCAAACCCGAGACAACAATTCAGGAAGGCTTGGCTAAGTTTGCAGAGTGGTTCCTAGGTTACTATAAATAGAAAGAGAGAAATAAGATGAGAACGAACGGTATTGAAATCAGATGGCACGGTAGAGGCGGACAGGGCGCTAAAACAGCTGCTTTGCTGCTGGCAGATGTGTGCTTCAAAACCGGCGCTAATGTTCAGGGATTTCCTGAGTATGGCCCGGAGAGAATGGGAGCACCAATTACGGCTTTTAACCGAATTAGTAAGGAAGAAATCCGTGTTCACTCTAATATATATACGCCAGATTTAGTAGTTGTAGTTGACGAGACTCTGCTCAGCAGCGTAGATGTTACAGCAGGTCTTAAGGAGGATGGCGCGATTATAATTAATACACCTAAATCTGTCGATGAGATTAAACCACTTCTTAAGGGTTATAAGGGAGATGTGTATACAGTTGATGCCAGAACAATCTCAGTGAATGCCCTGGGTAAGTATTTCCCTAACTCACCGATGCTGGCTGCAGCTGTTGCAGTAAGTGAAGTAATGGATAAGGAAGCATTCATTACGGAAATGAGAACATCATACCAGCACAAATTTGCTAAGAAGCCTGAAGTTATCGAGGGTAATATGAAGGCTTTGACAGATACTTTCACGGCGCTGGGCAAATAAGCTGGTCGCGAATTGGTACGCGAGCAACAAGTTAGCATGATAATGCACAAAATGGAATTTTTATTATAAAGGAAAAAGAGCATGAGAACAGATATTAGCAAGATTAATGAGCAGTCTCCTGCGGAGGATTTAACAGAGGGCCTGATGATATTTGCAGGCGGAACCGCTAGAGATTTTAAGACAGGTGAGTGGAGAACAAGTACACCTATTTTTGATGAAGAGAAGTGTAAGCAGTGTCTTCTGTGTGCACCGGTATGTCCTGACGGATGTATTCCTGTTAAAGAAGGCAGAAGAGAAGCATTCGATTTAGACCACTGCAAGGGCTGTGGAATATGTGTTAAAGCGTGCCCATTCGGCGCAATTGACATGGTAGAAGGAATGGGGGTGTAAGACGTGGCTATTAAGGATCGTATGTCAGGTAACGAAGCTGTTGCCTATGCAATTAAGCAGGTAAATCCGGACGTTATGCCGGCTTTCCCTATTACACCATCAACTGAGATTCC
Organism: Candidatus Merdinaster equi; assembly: GCA_018064935.1. Classification (GTDB taxonomy): domain Bacteria; phylum Bacillota; class Clostridia; order Lachnospirales; family Lachnospiraceae; genus Merdinaster; species Merdinaster equi. Next base: position 8,133 of record JAGHUF010000037.1, read on the forward strand.
TCAGCTTGTCAGCAATTATATTGCAAATGGCGAGATGGACACAGAGTTCATTCCGGTTGAATCAGAGCACTCATCTATGTCTGCAACAGTTGGTGCAGAGTCAGCGGGTGCGAGAAGTCTTACTGCTACATCAAGCTGTGGACTTGCGCTTATGTGGGAGGAACTTCTGGTTGCTGCTTCGAATCGTCTTCCACTTGTTCTGGCACTTGTGAATAGAACATTGTCTGGACCAATTAATATTAACTGCGACCATTCGGATTCAATGGGCGCGAGAGATACTGGCTGGATTCAGATATATGCAGAGAATAATCAGGAAGCCTATGATAACTTTATTCAGGCATATCCGATTGCTGAAGACCCAAGAGTTCACCTTCCTGTAATGGTTTGTCAGGATGGATTTATCACAAGCCATGCAGTTCAGAATATTCTTCTTGAAGAGGATGATAAGGTTAAAGAATTCGTTGGAGAATACAAACCCGAGGAATTCCTGCTTAATCCAGGAAAACCTATGGCTGTAGGTCCTTATTCAGTATCGAATTATGCGATGGAAGCCAAGTACAATCAGGAAAAGGCAATGGAGAATTCTGGAAAGGTTATTCTGGAAGTTGCTGAGAGATTTAAAAAGACTTTTGGACGTGGTTTTGGATTCTTTGAAGAGTATAAAACAGACGATGCAGAGTATATTATGCTCATCATGGGCTCAGCTGCTGGTACAGCTAAGCAGGCAGTTGATGATCTTCGTGCAAAGGGCATGAAGGTTGGTGTACTTAAACTTCGTGTATTTCGTCCTTTCCCTGCAGATGAGATTGCAAAAGCACTTTCAGGTTGCAAGGCAGTGGCAATTATGGATAGAACAGAGAGCTATAATGGACATGGTGGTCCTTTGTCATCAGAAGTTCCAGCTGCGCTGTTTAGAAATAAAGTTAATATTGAGGCTGTTAGCTATATTTATGGTTTGGCTGGACGTGACTTCATGGTCGAAACAGCATACGAAATCTTCGAAGAGCTTCGTGATGTTGTAGAAAATGGTAAGAAAGTGAAGCAGCACCGTTACATCGGACTGCGCACAAGGGAGGAACAGTAATGGCCGGTTATAATTTAAAAGAAGTAATGAGCAAGCCGGAGAGATTGACTCCCGGACATAGAATGTGTGCAGGTTGTGGTGGTACTATTGCAGTTCGTGCAGTACTTCGTGCACTGCATGAGGGCGATTATGCCGTAATTGGTAATGCGACAGGATGCTTGGAAGTTTCTTCTTTCATGTATCCATATACAGCATGGACTGATAGCTATGTTCACAATGCCTTTGAGAATGCCGGAGCGACATTGTCAGGTGTTGAAACCGCTTACAAGGCTCTTAAGAAGAGAGGCAGACTTCCAGAGGATGCGCAGTTTAAGTTCATCACATTTGGTGGAGATGGCGGAACATATGATATTGGTTTCCAGTCTTTGTCAGGTGCAATGGAACGTGGTCATGACATGGTTTACGTATGCTATGACAATGGCGCATATATGAATACCGGAATTCAGAGGTCTTCTGCTACACCTAGATTTGCAGATACAACAACAACACCTGTTGGCAAGGAGTCTACAGGTAAGATGCAGTCTCGTAAGGATCTCGCTGCAATCATTGCAGACCATGATGTTCCTTATGTTGCTCAGACTACATTTACCAAGGATTTCAAGGACATTCATTTAAAGAGCGAGAAGGCTATTTATACTGAAGGGGCAGCATTCCTCAACGTAATGGCTCCATGTCCTAGAGGTTGGAGATATGATACAGCTGATATTATGAAGGTATGTCAGCTTGGTATTGATACATGTTACTGGCCAATGTTTGAGGTTGATCACGGCAAATGGACTCTGACATATGAGCCAAAGAAGAAGCTCCCAATCGAGGACTTCCTTCGTGAGCAGGGACGTTTCAAGCATCTGTTCAAACCGGGCAATGAGCATCTTATCGAGCAGTTTCAGCAGGAAGTTGACAGAAGATGGGAAGATCTCCTGTACAAGTGTTCAAGATAGCTTCATTTTGTAAGAATAATTAGTAGTGATTGATGAAAAGGGCATGGGTATTGGTATGGAAGAGAGATTATTCAATAATTCAAGCATAATTTCATGGCTTCAGTATTTTAGTGCTAACACAGAAGTCGATTTGGAACACGTTAAGATTCTGGATATCACCAGAAAAAATAAAAATATCATACCAACAGTAGAAGTTCATCGCTGTGTTTTGGTATTTACCGAAGCAGGTCATCCTGATATTTTCTATCGCATGTACAATGCCGGACTCGGCGATTGCACAGTGATTTATAACGAGGGAAGTGAGCCAACTGGACCTGTTAAGCAGGATAAAGTATCGCACATGATTGACAGAGGTATCAATGCCTCAGCTGGAATGCTTATTCTGAATCCTAATGCAAGATCCACCATGAAATTTGGAATGGATAATTCGGCATTGGCTAAGGGCTCTGTTCGCTATGTTGGATCGGAAATCAGAGCTGTGATTCTGTCAAAGATGCAGATTGAGGAAGGTAAGAATATCTGCGTTATCTCAGGTGAATCAATTGCTATTGAAGCAGCGCTTATGGATGGCGAGGGAACTGTTATTGCAGTTGAGTATAACAGTAATGACAGACGCGCCCTTGAGGATAATGTAGAACAGTTTGGAATCAACAATGTTACAATCATTGACCAGGTTTCTGAGGAGACTATGGCTGGACTTCCAGTTCCAGATGTTGCTATGCTTGTGGCTTCAGCTTCTATGGAAAAAGAGATAGATGTGCTCCTTAAGCTGAATCCTGAAATAGAAATTGTGATATACACACTCGATTTTGTAGTGGCTGCTTCAATGCAGGCATACTGCAAGAAATTTGCGGTTTCAGATCCTGAGATTATGCAGATTTCTGTGTCAAAGGTTAATAGCCGTCACATGTTTGAATCGCAGCCAGCACCATGGATTATCACGACAAAGGCTGGATGTTAAGAGTGTAAGCGATTGGTGTATTAGTGTAGGGCGGGGAAATGGTATTTTCAAGTTTAATATTTTTGTTTAGATTTATACCGCTGTTCCTGATAGCCTATTTTGTGACACCAAGAAAATTCAGGAATTATACCCTTCTTGCAGGGTCACTTGTTTTCTATGCGTATGGAGAACCATTATATATATTGTTAATGCTGTTATCCATTGCGGTTAATCATATCTTTTCACTATGTATCTATAATTCCCGGGGAAGTGGACGGGGTTACCTTGTGGTGGCTCTCATCTACAACTTCGGGATGCTTTTTGTATTCAAATATCTTGGATTTGTAATATCAATAATCAATGGAGTTGCAGGTCAAAGTCTCATTCCTGACCCGGGAATAGCGCTCCCTCTTGGAATAAGCTTCTATACCTTCCAAATGGCTTCCTACGTGATAGATGTCTATAGAGGAAAATATCTGGTCAGCAGAAATCCGATATGTTTTGCCACCTATGTGAGTATGTTCCCACAGCTGATTGCAGGACCTATTGTCAACTATGGTGAGATTGAAGAGGAACTGTCAGAACGCAAGGTGAAGTTCGCCGAGATCGAGTGGGGCGTTGTGCTATTTGTTATGGGGCTTGCATATAAGGTCCTTCTGGCAAATAACATACAGTCGTTATGGAATGATGTTCAGCAGGCTGGTGTGTATGGAATAAATACGCAGACAGCGTGGCTTGGAAGCGTTGGATTCTCAATGCAGATATATTTTGACTTTTTCGGCTACTCGCTCATGGCAATAGGTTTGGGACATATTCTTGGCTTTAAATTTCCGATGAATTTCCAAAATCCATATGTCAGCCGTTCGGCTACAGAGTTCTGGAGAAGATGGCATATCACCCTTGGAAGATGGTTTAGGGAATATGTGTACATTCCGCTCGGGGGCTCCAGAAATGGAAAGACGAGGATGATACTTGCTACTTTTGCAGTTTGGGCATTTACAGGGCTGTGGCATGGAGCCAATTGGAATTTTATCATATGGGGAATGTTCTTTTTTGTAATTCTGATGATAGAGAAGGCAGGACTTAAGAAGATTCTCGAAAAGATACCAGTCATTGGGCATATATATATGATAGTTTTAATTCCTGTGTCCTGGACGATTTTTAATATAACCGACCTTGGGGATTTGTTTTTGTACTTAAAGAGAATGTTTTTTATCCCAATCGAAGGGACCATGCTTGCGGGGGCAGAAACAAAATTTATGGCGCTTGTGGACAGATACTGGTGGATGCTGCTGATATGTCTTGTCTGCTGTACGCCATATCCAATGAAGTTTATCAAGCGATTTTACAAAAACTGGGCATGCAAAGTAATGCTGCTGATCCTGTTCTGGGTTTGTGTTGCGATGCTAGTTCAGGGAGCAGATAATCCATTTTTGTATTTTAGATTTTGATGCGTGATTTTCTGTTGCATATATATTGTGAGGAAGGCAGATGCCAAGAATTCAGTTAACCAAAGAGAAAAAACAGAATTTTTTCAAGGAATGTGGTCTATTACTACTCCTGATTATCACAGGGGCTATTTTTAGTGTCCTCGGATTCCTTAAATCGCAGGGTGATGCGGATGCTGTTACTCTGGAAAAACCATATCTCGCTGCAGTTTTTTCTGTTGATGACGGGATTGGCGACGAACTTGGCATGGATTCGACAGACGAAGGCATCATGTTGGCAGATAGTGGCACAGAACCAGGCGGTGATATAGCGGATGGAAGTGCCGAAGGCGATGTTATTGCGAATGGAAGTGGGGCAGACATTGATATGTCAGGTGGAACCGGTGGCATTTCCAATTCACAGTCAGATACACAGACCGGCATAGGGCAAGGCGCAGGGGCAGATACGAATACTGATGCGCAGACCGGCACTGGACACAGCACAGGAGCAGGCACGAATAATGATGCACAAACTGATACACAGACTAAGACGCAGGAAGAAATAGAAAATGAAACGCCGGGCATTATGCAAAGAGAGCGATTGTTCGAGGAGATTGAACCATGGAGTGCAAGGTCGGCATATTATGATGACGGGTTTGAGAGACCGCTCACGACAAGATATCCGTACGTGAGCATAGACTCTTCCTATTATGATGATGCTCTTTTTATAGGTGATTCAAGAATCGAAGGTTTACATGATTACGGCGGTCTGGATAATGCAACATTTGCATACAAAACAGGAGTATCTGTTTTCAAGATTCAGGATGAGACACTCACAATAGCGAAGGGTACCGATTATTCAAAGGGCAGCCTATATAAAGCTTGCACGGGTGATAAATATAAGAAGATATTCATAATGATAGGTGTCAATGAGTTAGCTAAAGGCTACAGCTATCAGTATGTTAATAAATATATAGAAATGATTAACCTGATTCGCGAGTATGCCCCTGATGCAGTGATTGAGATAATGGGAATAATGTATCTGACTCAGAAATACTCTGATGGAAGTGACTATTTCAATAATGATAATATCAATTGCCGCAATACAGCGATGGTTCGTGCTTTGCCAGATGATGAAAAAATAATCTATCTGGATATGAATGAGTGTGTTTCCGACGAAACCGGAGGTGCGCTTAACCCAGAACTAACTAAAGATGGACTCCATTTGAGCGCTCAGTATTATTATCTCTGGGCTGATTGGTTGAATGAACATGGCCTGCAGGACGAGATGTTTACGCTTGATGAAGTCAACAGTGAGTCTTAGTCGTGGTTTGAATCATAGCTTTGCCAGATATAGAGAAAATATTACGTGTATCATGAGATGAATCATAAACCATAAGAAGGTGCTTAGAAGCCGCCGGTACTTAGACGCTGTATTTTAGCGTCTTATGTACCGCTGCGTGCGACTAGCAGCGAGAGCGTGCCTTCGTTGGTTATGATTCTTCTCATGAAATGTATTACTCCGCAAACATTCAAAATAATTTATATAGAAGAAAGAGGGATAAAAAATGTGGTTAGCAGATGGCTGGACTGAATATAAAGTGTTAGATACATCATCTGGAGAGAAACTTGAAAAGTGGGGTGACTATACTCTTGTTCGTCCAGATCCACAGGTTATATGGAATACCGAGAAAAAGCTTCCGGGATGGAATAAGAACAACGGACATTATTATAGAAGCAACAAGGGCGGTGGCGAGTGGGAGTTCCACGGTCTTCCCCAGGAGTGGACCATAGGCTATGAGAAACTCGGATTGACCTTCCACTTGAAACCATTCAGCTTCAAGCATACTGGTATATTCCCTGAGCAGGCGACTAATTGGGAATGGTTCTCCAAACTGATTAAGAATGCAGGCCGCCCGATCAAGGTGCTCAATCTTTTTGCATACACTGGTGGAGCTACAATAGCGGCAGCTAAGGCTGGTGCGAGTGTGACTCATGTTGATGCATCAAAAGGTATGGTTACCTGGGCAAAAGAAAATGCTGCCTCATCAGGTCTTGCAGACGCACCAATTCGCTATTTGGTAGATGACTGCGCAAAATTTGTTGAAAGAGAGATAAGGCGTGGCAACACCTATGACGGAATCATCATGGATCCTCCATCTTATGGTAGGGGGCCCAAGGGTGAGATATGGAAAATCGAAGATTCTGTATATCCTTTTATTGAGCTTGTAAGTAAAGTGCTGTCAGATAACCCGCTATTTTTCCTGATTAGTTCATATACAACAGGACTTCAGCCAGGAGTTCTGACTCATATGATGAAAACTGCGGTTTTAGGTGAGGGGCGAAGCTCATCGGATGCGGCTAATTATAAGAAGCGTAAGGGCTGTGTAGAAGCATCGGAGATTGGATTGCCAATTGAGGGAGGAGATCTGGTTCTTCCTTGCGGGGCTGCCTGTCGATGTGAGTTTAATTAAATAAATGCTTTTTTGCGTGCGGACCGGTAACAGGTTGGCACATGCATTATTACATGCACTGGGGCGTTGTATTCTCCGTGTAGGAGAAATAGCCTTGCATAAAACATTGTATCCCTGTATACTATCCATATTGTTTTTTGGAAAATAGTACAAATCAAGTAATCAAAGTCAGGAGGAAAAATACATGACATCGAATGAAATACAAGAAATCATTGCATTTGCAATATATCTCGTATTCGTACTTGGAATTGGATTCTATTTCTTCTTCAAAGGCCTTAAGAGTAAGGACGGAGAAAAGGGATATTTCCTTGGCGGAAGAAATATGAATGGTTTTGTTGCTGCATTAAGTGCAGGTGCCTCAGATATGAGTGCATGGGTGCTAATGGGACTTCCGGGATCTATCTATTTGTATGGAATGGGGCAGGTATGGATATCTGTCGGACTTCTTCTTGGTACCATAGCCGCATGGATTTTTGTAGCACCAAGACTTAGAAGATATTCAATAAAAGCAAAGGACTCTATCACAATACCACAGTATCTGACTAACAGATTTAAATCATCAAGCCCAGTTCTTCAGGTAATCTGTGCAGTCATATTCATGATAGTTTACTGCGTATACTCAGCATCAAGTATCTATGCCTGCGGTGTACTCTTTAATACAGTGTTTGGCTGGAATGAGATAGTTGCCATGGTGGGAGCTACAGTAATTATTCTGCTTTACACATTCCTTGGTGGATTCAATGCGGTATGCTGGACGGACTTTTTCCAGGGTCTTCTGATGCTGGGTGCACTCATGGCAGCCCCAATCGTAGCTCTTTTTGTTATGAATGCGTCAGGATTCGAACCTGTAGCAGAGGTGGTAACAGGTGCCAATTACTACAACCTATTATCAAGTGGACAGTTTGATTGGAAGAGTATCAGCGATATCCTGAGCGGTCTTGGCTGGGGACTTGGTTACATGGGTATGCCACATATTCTGATTCGTTATATGTCTATCAGATCTGAGAAGGAGATGAAGAAGTCGCGTGTTGTTGGAATTTTGTGGACAACATTAATCCTTGCTATGGCTTCAGTTGTTGCTCTTGTTGCTCATGAGTTCTTAGGAGGCGCTCTTGAGGAGGGCTCACAGAAACTCGTATTCATCATGATGGTAAGAAATATCTTCCCTGCACTCCTTGGCGGATTATTCCTTGCAGCTATTCTTGCAGCATCAATGAGTACTGCTGATTCACAGCTGCTCGCTGCTTCATCAGCATTTGCTTCAGACTTCTATAAACCAGTTATTCATAAAAAAGCATCTGATAAGGAAATGCTCTGGGCAGGAAGAGGAGTTGTTGCACTTATCTCTGGAATTGCTCTTCTTATCGCAGTGAGTCCTGAGTGTAAAGGTATTATGGATCTAGTTGAATGTGCATGGGCTGGATTTGGTTCATCATTTGGACCAGTCATTCTCCTGTCACTGTTTTGGAAGAGACTTACCTACAAGGGTGCAATTGCTGGTATTGTTGCAGGATTTGCAGTTGATGCGGTATGGTATGTATTCCTGTCTGGTACAACAGGTCTCTACGAGATTATCCCAGGATTCTTTGCAGGCTTAATTGCTGCTGTAGTAGTTTCTCTGATTGATAAGGCTCCTAGTCAGGATATTATTGATTCCTTTGAAGAAGTGAAGAATATGAAAGCTGATGAGGAATAGAACCTAATATTATATAAATCATTAGCAAATATATGATGTGTTTCTTCTATATAAGATAGCATGCAATATACATCATTTAGTATATGAGCAGGAAGCTATATGAAACATTCACAAAAGCATATAAAAAATTTTGTAAAAAATATAAAAAAGGGGCTTGCAAAAGTCCCTTTTATGATATAAACTAACAAATGCTGTGGCATGATAGCTGTGAAGCGTGAGGTTGCTGCAAGGGAGAAATCCAATGCAGGTTTTCCGTGGAGCGAATGTCAAGTTACAAAACTGGCGACAAGTCACTGTACGAAACTTAGAGTCTACTGATGAGTAGAAACGACGTGTTGTAAATCTGCTGGGTCAGAAAGGAAGGCACGACTTCCGATTATGAGAATGCATGACACACACGGGAAAGTGTACAGTCACCGCTTGTCGTACTTATTTCTTAAAAGTGCGAAAAGGAGGCGACTTTTTTTATGGCAAATCAGGTAATGAGAATCACACTCAAGGCATACGACCATCAGCTGGTTGATGCATCTGCCAAAAAAATCATCGAAACAGTTAAGAAGAACGGATCCCAGGTATCTGGACCAGTACCTCTTCCTACTAAGAAGGAAGTAGTTACAATTCTTCGTGCGGTTCACAAGTATAAGGACAGCCGTGAGCAGTTCGAGCAGAGAACCCACAAGAGACTGATCGATATCATCACACCTACACAGAAAACAGTTGATGCATTGCAGAGACTGGAAATGCCAGCAGGTGTGTACATCGATATTAAGATGAGAAACAACTAATTCTTAGGATTTAGATCAGCAATCTGAATAAGAATTAGAAAAAACAATTTAACACAACAAAAACCTTCTACTCTCGGATTTGTGAACAAGAAACCTGCAGATAAGGTACAAAATACCGAATGCAGTTGTTCCGCCAAAGATGTAGAACGAAGGAGGAAAAAATGAAGAAAGCGATTTTAGCAACAAAAATCGGAATGACACAGGTTTTTGCTGAGGACGGAACACTCGTACCAGTTACCGTACTTCAGGCTGGACCTTGTGTAGTAACTCAGGTTAAGACCGTAGACAATGATGGTTACAGCGCAGTTCAGGTAGGCTTCGTTGATAAGAAAGAAAAGATTATCAACAAAGATGCTGGCGGCAAGAAGGAAATCGTACATGCTCACGGCGTAAACAAAGCTCAGAAGGGTCACTTCGATAAGGCTGGTGTTTCTGCAAAGAGATATGTAAGAGAGTTCCGTTTTGAGAACGCTGAAGAATATGCTCTTGCACAGGAAATCAAGGCTGACATCTTCGCAGCAGGCGATAAGATTGATGCTTCCGCTATTACAAAGGGAAAAGGCTTCCAGGGTGCAATTAAGAGATTAGGACAGTCCAGAGGACCTATGGCTCATGGTTCAAAGTTCCATCGTCACCAGGGTTCAAATGGTGCTTGCTCATCACCTAGCCGTGTATTCAAGGGTAAGGGAATGCCCGGACACATGGGTTGCAAGAAGGTTACAATCAAGAATCTCGAAGTAGTACGTGTAGATGCTGAGAAGAATCTTCTTCTGGTTAAGGGCGCAGTACCTGGACCCAAGAAAGCTTTAATCACTATCAAAGAAACCACTAAGGTTGAAGCTTAAGAATAGACGAAAGGAGGACCATTCAGATGTCAAAAGTTGTATCTGTTTTTAATATGGAAGGTAAAGAAGTTGGTTCCATCGAATTAAGCGACGCAGTATTTGGTGTAGAGATCAACGAACATCTCGTTCACATGGCAGTTGTACAGCAGCTCGCTGATAACCGTCAGGGAACACAGAAGGCAAAGACACGCTCTGAAGTATCAGGTGGTGGAAGAAAGCCTTGGAGACAGAAGGGAACCGGTCATGCAAGACAGGGATCTACAAGATCTCCTCAGTGGACAGGAGGCGGAGTTGTATTTGCTCCAGTTCCTAGAGACTACTCTTTCAAGCTCAACAAGAAGGAGAAGAGAGCAGCTCTTAAGTCTGCACTTACCAATAAGGTAAATGAAGAAAGAATTATCGTTCTCGAAGATCTTAAGATGGATGCACCTAAGACCAAGAGCTTTGCAACAATGCTTGATAAGCTTAAGATCACTGGTACAAAGGCACTCTTCGTTATGGACGAGAAGAATGATAACGTAGTAAAGTCTGCAAACAATATTCCTACTGTACAGACAACAATCACTGGTAGCATTAATGTATACGATATCATGAAGGCTGGTGTTCTTGTTCTTACAAAGGATGCAGTTAAGAAGATTGAGGAGGTGTACGCATAATGGCAGCAATTCAGTACTATGATGTAATCCTCAAACCGGTTGTTACCGAGAAGAGTATGAATGAAATGGGAGCAAAGAAGTATACCTTCCTTGTACATCCCGACGCAAACAAGGTCATGATTAAAGAAGCTGTAGAGAAGATGTTCGAAGGCGTAGAAGTTGAGAGAGTCAACACCATGAACCTTGACGGTAAGAAGAAGACCCGTGGTAGAGTAACTGGTAAGACAGCAGCTACCAAGAAGGCAATTGTTACACTTACCGAGAATAGCAAAGATATCGAGATCTTCACAGGTTTATAAATCGAAGAATCTCGCAGTATGGATCCGGTGTGAAAACAATATACACCGTTTCCGCTAATAATCAGATAAAGGAGAAATAAAAATGGGTATCAAAACATATAACCCTTACACACCTTCCAGACGTAACATGACTGGATCTGATTTCTCTGAGATTACCAAGAGTACTCCTGAGAAATCTCTGTGTACTTCACTTAAGAAGAACGCTGGTCGTAATAACCAGGGTAAGATCACTGTTAGACACCAGGGTGGTGGAAACAGAAGAAAATACAGAATGATCGATTTCAAGAGAAACAAGGATGGAATTCCTGCAACTGTTATCGGTATCGAGTATGATCCTAACAGAACAGCAAATATTGCTCTTATTTGCTACGCAGATGGACTTAAGTCTTATATCCTTGCTCCTGAAGGATTAACAGACGGTATGACCGTAATGAACGGTGAGAATGCAGAAATCAGAGTTGGTAACTGCCTTCCACTTCAGAATATCCCAGTAGGTTCACAGGTTTATTGCATTGAGTTATATCCTGGCAAGGGTGGTCAGCTTGTTCGTTCCGCTGGTAACAGCGCACAGCTGATGGCTAAGGAAGGAAAGTATGCAACACTTCGTCTTCCTTCAGGCGAAATGAGAATGGTTCCTATCATCTGCCGTGCTTGTATCGGTGTTGTAGGAAACGGTGATCACAACCTTATTAATATTGGTAAGGCTGGACGTAAGCGTCACATGGGTATCAGACCTACAGTTCGTGGTTCAGTTATGAACCCTAACGACCATCCACACGGTGGTGGTGAAGGTAGAGCACCAATTGGACGTCCAGGTCCATGCACACCTTGGGGCAAGCCCGCTCTTGGTCTTAAGACTCGTGCTAAGAAGAATAAGTCTAACAAGATGATCGTCAGAAGAAGAGACGGCAGAGCGATTAAATAAGGAGGAAAGTTAAAATGGCTAGATCACTTAAAAAAGGACCTTTCGCAGATGCACACTTACTTAAAAAAGTAGATGCAATGAATGCGTCAGGAAACAAGCAGGTTATCAAGACCTGGTCCCGTCGTTCCACAATTTTTCCTTCTTTTGTAGGACATACAATTGCGGTTCATGACGGAAGAAAGCATGTACCTGTATATGTAACAGAAGATATGGTTGGACATAAGCTCGGTGAGTTCGTTGCAACCAGAACATTCAAAGGACACAAGAAGGACGATAAGAAGTCCGGCGTACGATAAGGAAGGAGGTTTTACATCATGGCAAAAGGACATAGATCCCAGATTAAAAGAGAGAGAAATGCAAACAAAGATACAAGACCTTCAGCTAAGTTATCTTACGCTAGAGTTTCTGTTCAGAAAGCTTGTTTTGTATTAGATGCAATCAGAGGCAAGGATGTTGAGACAGCTCTTGGTATCCTTGAGTACAACCCAAGATATGCATCCGGTGTCATCAAGAAACTGCTCGAGTCTGCAATTGCAAACGCAGAGAATAACAATGGTATGAATCGTGATAGACTTTTCATCGCAGAGTGCTATGCAAACTGTGGTCCTATCATGAAGAGAGTACAACCCAGAGCACAGGGTAGAGCTTACAGAATCTTAAAGAGAATGAGCAATATCACTGTAGTTCTTGATGAAAGATAAGGAGGCGTAAAATGGGTCAGAAAGTTAATCCTCATGGCTTAAGAGTCGGAGTAATCAAAGATTGGGATTCAAGATGGTATGCAAATGATTCTGAATTCGCTGATTACCTCGTAGAAGATTATAAAATCAGAAAATTCTTAAAGAAGAAGTTAAACGCTGCAGGTGTTTCTAAGATTGAGATCGAGAGAGCATCTGACAGAGTAAAGGTAATCGTTTTCACAGCAAAGCCTGGTTTCGTAATTGGTAAGGGTGGAGCAGAAATCGAAGTTACCAAGAAGCAGCTTAGCAAGCTTACTGGTGGAAAGAACGTTTCCGTTGATATCAAGGAAATCAAGAAGCCAGATAAGGATGCACAGCTTGTAGCAGAGAACATCGCACAGCAGCTTGAGAATCGTATCTCATTCAGACGTGCAATGAAGTCTTGCATGCAGAGAACAATGAAGAGCGGTGCTGAAGGTATCAAGGCAGCATGTTCAGGAAGACTTGGCGGTGCTGATATGGCTCGTACAGAGTTTTACAGTGAAGGTACTATTCCTCTTCAGACACTTCGTGCAGATATTGACTATGGTTTTGCAGAAGCAGACACAACCTACGGTAAGGTTGGTGTAAAGGTATGGATCTACAAGGGTGAGGTCCTTCCTACTAAGGCGAATGCAGAAGGGAGCGATAAATAATGTTAATGCCTAAGAGAGTGAAACGTCGTAAGCAGTTCCGTGGAACTATGGCAGGTAAGATTAGCCGTGGTAACAAGATCACTTATGGTGAGTACGGACTCGTAGCAACTGAGCCTTGTTGGATCAGATCCAACCAGATTGAGGCTGCCCGTATTGCGATGACACGTTATACAAAGCGTGCTGGTCAGGTATGGATTAAGATCTTCCCTGACAAGCCTGTAACAGCTAAGCCCGCCGAAACTCGAATGGGTTCAGGTAAGGGATCACTGGAGTACTGGGTAGCAGTAGTTAAGCCCGGACGTGTAATGTTCGAAATTGCTGGAATTAATGAAGAAGCAGCAAGAGAAGCATTACGTCTTGCTATGCACAAGCTTCCCTGCAAATGTAAGATCGTTTCCAAAGCAGATCTGGAAGGTGGTGTAACAAATGAAAACTAATAAGTATGTTGAAGATTTAAAAGCAAAGTCAGCTGCTGAATTAGCCGATAGCCTTGCAGAGGCAAAGAAGGAACTTTTTAACCTTAGATTCCAGAATGCAACCAATCAGCTTGATAACACTGCAAGAATCAAGGAAGTTCGCAAGAACATCGCTCGTATTCAGACAGTCATCACTGAAAAGGCAAATGCATAGGCCAGTTCAGAAAGGAGAATAAGCTGTGGAAAGAAATTTAAGAAAAGTCCGTACCGGTAAGGTAGTCAGTGACAAGATGGATAAGACAATCACTGTTGCAGTTGAGGACCATGTAAAGCATCCCCTTTACAACAAGATTGTTAAGAGCACTAAGAAATTTAAGGCTCATGATGAAAATAATGACGCTAAGATTGGCGATACAGTAAGAATCGTTGAGACCAGACCTTTATCTAAGGATAAGAGATGGAGACTTACTGAGATCGTTGAGAGAGCTAAGTAAGATTCGCTTATAGAATTGGAAGGAGAATTAGCATGGTACAACAGGAAACCAGACTGAAGGTCGCTGATAATACCGGCGCAAAGGAACTGCTTTGCATTCGTGTTATGGGCGGATCTACAAGAAGATATGCTGCGATCGGCGATGTCATCGTCGCTTCCGTTAAAGATGCAACACCCGGCGGTGTTGTAAAGAAGGGTGATGTAGTTAAAGCTGTCGTAGTTCGTTCCGTTAAAGGCGCTCGTCGTAAAGACGGTTCTTATATTAAGTTTGACGAGAATGCTGCTGTTATCATCAAGGATGATAAGACTCCAAGAGGAACCCGTATTTTTGGGCCAGTAGCAAGAGAGCTTCGTGATAAACAGTTTATGAAAATTGTTTCACTTGCTCCCGAAGTATTATAAGGAGGGTGCCGATTATGTCTATGACAAAGATTAAGAAGGGCGATACTGTAAAGGTTATCGCAGGAAAAGATAAGGACAAAGAAGGCAAGGTTATTTCCGTTGACGCTAAGAACGGCAAGGTTGTAGTTGAGGGCGTTAACATGATGACCAAGCACACCAAACCTTCTGCTGCAAATCAGAACGGCGGTATTGTTCAGAAGGAAGCTCCTCTGGATGCTTCAAACGTTATGTATGTACATAAGGGTAAGGCAACCAGAATCGGTTTCAAGATGGACAAGGATAAGAAAGTTCGTTTTGCAAAGACAACCGGTGACATCATCGATTAATAAGAAGGAAGGAGGTCTAGACAAGTGAGTAGACTTAAAGATTTGTATAATAGCGAAATCGTGGAAGCTATGACAAAAAAGTTCGGTTACAAGAACGTAATGATGGTTCCCAAGATGGATAAAATCGTAGTTAACATGAGAGTCGGCGAAGCTAAGGATAATGCGAAAGTATTAGACGCAGCTGTAAGCGAGATGGAAGCAATCACAGGCCAGAAGGCAGTTCTTTGTAGAGCAAAGAAGGCCGTTGCTAACTTCAAGATTCGTGAGGGTATGCCGATTGGATGTAAGGTAACACTTCGTGGCGAGAAGATGTATGAGTTCCTTGATCGTCTCGTAAACCTTGCACTTCCCCGTGTACGTGACTTCAGAGGTGTAAATCCTAACGGATTTGACGGAAGAGGTACATATTCAATGGGTATCAAAGAGCAGATCATCTTCCCTGAGATCGAATATGATAAGATCGATAAGGTAAGAGGCATGGATATTGTATTTGTAACTACTGCAAAGACGGATGAAGAGGCTAAGGAGCTCCTTACCCTGTTCAATATGCCTTTTGCTAAATAATCAGAGGAGGTAAATTCATGGCTAAAACATCTATGAAATTAAAGCAGCAGCGTAAGCCTAAGTTCTCTACAAGAGCTTACACACGTTGCAAAATCTGTGGTCGTCCACATTCTGTTTTGAAAAAGTACGGAATTTGCAGAGTTTGCTTCCGTGAGTTAGCATACAAGGGCGAGATTCCCGGAGTTAAGAAAGCAAGCTGGTAAAGATTATAAAGGAGGCAAACACTCATGACTATGGATCCTATTGCAGATATGCTTACAAGAATTCGTAATGCGAACACTGCAAAACATGATACTGTAGATATCCCTTCTTCTAAGATGAAGTTGGCTATTGCCGGAATTCTTTTAGATGAGGGTTATATCAAGAAATATGATATCGTTGAAGATGGTAATTTCAAAACTATCCGCGTTGCACTTAAGTATGGCGTAGATAAGAATGACAGAGTTATCACTGGAATTAAGAGAATCTCTAAACCTGGTCTTCGTGTATACGCAGGTAAGGATGAGCTTCCTTCAGTTCTTGGTGGACTTGGAATCGCTATCATTTCTACCAATCAGGGTGTAATCACTGACAAGAAGGCTCGTGAGCTTAATGTTGGTGGTGAAGTACTTGCATTTGTTTGGTAGTTTATAGAAAAAAGGAGGTACGGGCATGTCACGTATAGGTAGAATGCCAATCGCAATTCCTGCAGGAGTAACTGTAAGTATTGCAGAAAATAACAAAGTGACCGTTAAAGGTCCTAAGGGAACTCTTGAGAGAGTATTACCCGCAGAGATGGAAATCAAGGTTGAAGGTGCAGAAGTAATTGTATCTCGTCCTAATGATTTGAAGAAAATGAAATCCTTACACGGATTAACCAGAACCCTTATTAATAACATGGTTGTTGGTGTTACAGATGGTTTTGAGAAGAAGCTTGAAGTAAACGGTGTAGGTTACAGAGCTGCTAAGGCTGGTAAGAAGCTTACCCTTAACCTTGGATACTCTCATCCAGTTGAGATGGAAGATCCTGAGGGTATCGAAACCACAGTTGATAACCAGAACCTGATTATCGTAAAGGGTATTGATAAAGAAAAAGTTGGCCAATTCGCTGCTGAGATCAGAGATAAGAGAAGACCTGAGCCATATAAGGGCAAGGGAATTAAGTATGTTGACGAGACCATCAGACGTAAAGTTGGTAAGACTGGTAAGAAGTAAATAAGGAGAGTATAAAAATGGTTAGTAAAGAATCAAGACAGGAAGTACGTGTTAAAAAACACAATAGAATGCGTAACCGTTTCAGTGGTACTGCTGAGAGACCTCGTCTGGCTGTATTTAGAAGCAATAATCATATGTATGCTCAAATTATTGATGATACAGTCGGCAACACCCTGGTAGCTGCTTCAACAGTTGAGAAGGCTGTTAAGGCAGAGCTGGAGAAGACCAATGATGTTGATGCAGCAGCATATCTTGGAAAAGTAATCGCACAGAGAGCTTTAGATAAAGGTATCAAGGCAGTTGTATTTGACAGAGGTGGTTTCCTCTACACCGGTAAAGTTGCAGCTCTGGCTGATGCAGCTAGAGAAGCAGGATTAGAGTTCTAGGAGGAGGAAGACACACATGAAACGTACAATCGTTGATCCCAGTCAGTTAGAGTTAACTGAGAAGACAGTTGCAATCAAGCGTGTAACCAAGACTGTAAAGGGTGGTCGTAACTCCAGATTTACAGCTCTTGTTGTTGTAGGTGATGGCAACGGCCATGTAGGCGCAGGTCTTGGCAAAGCAGTCGAGATTCCTGAAGCTGTTCGTAAGGCAAGAGAAGACGCAATTAAGAATATCGTTACAGTTGCACTTGATGAGAATGGTTCTGTAACACATGACCAGATCGGTAAGTTCGGTTCTGCAGCAGTTCTGCTGAAGAAGTCTCCAGACGGTACCGGTATCATCGCAGGTGGTCCTGCACGTAGCGTTTGTGAAGTTGCCGGAATTAAGAATATCCGTACAAAGTCACTTGGATCTAATAATAAGCAGAATGTTGTTCTTGCAACTATTCAGGGTCTGTCTGAGCTTAAGACACCAGAAGAAGTAGCTAGCAAGCGTGGCAAGTCTGTAAGTGATCTGTAGTAGGAGGGAACTGACATGGCAGAGAAAATGTTAAAGATTACTTTAGTAAAATCTCCTATCGGTGCTGTTCCCAAGCACAAGAGAACCATCGAGGCTCTTGGACTTAGCAAGATGCATAAGACGGTTACTTTACCCGACAATGCAAGCACCAGAGGCCAGATTCAGCAGGTAGGCTATATGCTGAAGGTTGAAGAGGCATAAGAATATTAAGGAGGTTATACGCGATGGAATTATCCAATTTAAGACCTGCAGCAGGTTCTGTTACAAGTGATAATTTTAGAAGAGGTCGTGGACATGGTTCAGGAAACGGCAAGACTGCTGGTAAGGGCCATAAGGGACAGAAAGCTCGTTCTGGAGCACCAAGACCTGGATTTGAAGGCGGTCAGATGCCTTTATACAGAAGAATTCCTAAGAGAGGATTCACAAACAGAAACAGCAAGGAAATCGTTGCATTAAACCTTGACGTTCTTGAGCGTTTCGAGGATGGTGCAGATGTAACTGTTGACGCTTTAATCGAAAAAGGCATCATCAAAGATGCATGTGATGGTGTTAAGGTACTCGGAAACGGAGAATTAACCAAGAAGCTCAACGTTAAGGTGAACGCTTACAGCGCATCTGCAAAAGAAAAGATTGAGGCACTTGGTGGAACTGCTGAGGTGATCTAATGTTCAAAACACTGAAGAATGCATTTAAGGTGAAGGACATTCGTAGTAGAATTCTTTTTACACTCTTAATGCTCGTTGTGATTCGTATAGGATCGCAGCTGCCGATGCCCGGTATTGATGCATCAGTTATTCAGAATTGGCTAAAAAGTAATTTAGGATCTGGTGATACGCTGAATTTCCTTTCAGCGTTCACCGGTGGATCTTTTGAAAAAATGTCAATTTTCGCGCTGAGTATTACACCGTACATCACTTCATCAATTATCATTCAGCTCCTTACAATTGCAATTCCTAAGTTAGAGGAAATGCAGAGAGACGGAGAGGAAGGTAAGAAGAAGTTAGCAGCTATTACCAGATATGTAACTGTTGTTCTTTCTCTTATTGAGTCTGCAGCAATGGCAATCGGATTTGGTAGTATGTTACAGCCTTATAACGCTTTCACCGTCATTGGTACGATTGCAGTACTGACAGCAGGAAGTTCAATCCTGATGTGGATTGGTGAGAGAATTACTGACAGAGGTATTGGAAACGGTATCTCAATAGTCCTGATAATTAACATCATTTCAAGAATGCCTGAAGATATTAAGGGCTTGTATGATATGTTTATTCAGAGCCGTATCGATGAGAATAACATCGCAATGGCTGTTGTTGCAGGACTTGTTATTATAGCTATTATCCTTGTAGTAGTTGTACTGGTTATTATTCTTAATGACGGAGTTCGTAAGATTCCTGTTCAGTATGCTAAGAAACTTCAGGGTAGAAAGCTTGTAGGTGGCCAGACCACAAATATTCCTTTAAAGGTAAACACATCCGGAGTTATCCCGATTATCTTTGCTTCATCTTTGATGCAGCTTCCAATTATGATTAGCTCCTTCTGTGGATATCAGGGAACAGGCGTATGGTCACATATCCTGAAAGGATTAAATTCAGGATGGTGGTTCAAGACAGGTAGTGATTTCATCTACACTATTGGACTTGTATTCTATATTGTACTTGTTCTGTTCTTTGCATATTTCTATACAGCGATTACATTTAATCCGCTTGAGGTATCAGAGAATATGAAGAAGCAGGGTGGATTTATTCCTGGTATCAGACCAGGAAAGCCAACCTCAGAGTATCTCCAGAGTGTTCTTAACTACATTATTTTCATCGGTGCAGTTGGACTTGTTATTGTAGCAGTTGTTCCAATTGTATGTAACGGTTTATTTAATGCTAGTGTTTCTTTTGGAGGAACAAGCTTAATCATCGTTGTATCAGTTATTCTTGAGACAATGAAACAGGTTGAGTCACAGATGCTTGTAAGAAATTACAAGGGCTTCTTAAATGACAAGTAATTATTGAACATACAAAAGAAGTTTTGGCCTTAGCGGTTCTGCGTAAGTAGGACCGCTTTGCCAAGACGTTTTTTGGTTTTTATCAAATCATATATAATCAAGGAGAGAAAAAATGAAAATTATCATGTTAGGTGCACCAGGTGCAGGAAAAGGAACACAGGCTAAAATGATCGCTGACAAGTATAAGGTTCCTCATATTTCAACAGGCGATATTTTCAGAGCAAACATTAAGAATGGAACAGAGCTTGGAATGGAAGCTAAGAAGTATATGGATGCAGGACAGCTTGTTCCAGATGAGCTTACTGTTAAGATTCTCCTTGACAGAGTTGCTAATCCTGATTGTGAAAACGGATATGTTTTGGATGGTTTCCCAAGAACAATTCCTCAGGCAGAAGTTTTGGACAAAGCTCTTACTGAGAAGGGTGAGGCAATTGATTATGCAATTGATGTAGATGTTCCAGATGAGAATATTATTAATAGAATGAGTGGACGTCGTGCATGTCTTGCATGTGGAGCAACATATCACATTGTTCATATTCCACCTAAGACTGAGGGAGTATGTGACAGATGTGGACAGGCACTTGTTCTTCGTGATGATGATAAGCCTGAGACTGTTAAGAAGAGACTTGATGTTTATCATGCTCAGACTCAGCCACTTATTGATTTCTACACTGCAAAAGGAATTCTTAAGAGTGTAAATGGAACAGTACCTATGGAAGAAGTTTTCGAATCGATTGTTAAGATTCTTGGTTAATAGAGGCATTCCAAAATGGCTGTAAATATAAAATCTCCAAGAGAAATCGAATTGATGAGAGAGTCCTGCAGAATTTTATCGGGTGTATTTGATGAGATGGCGCAGGCACTTAAACCGGGCATGACGACGAAGGATGTTGATATTCTTGGTGAGTCACTTATCAGAAAAGCAGGTTGTATTCCAAACTTCAAGAACTATAATGGTTATCCGGCATCAATCTGCGTATCTGTGAATGATGAAGTTGTGCATGGCATACCTAATAAAAAGCATGTTATAAAAGAAGGCGATATAGTAAGCCTTGATGCTGGTTTAATCTACAAAGGCTATCATTCAGATATGGCAAGAACCTTTGGAGTAGGTAATATTTCGAAGGAAGCGCAGCTTTTAATTGAGAGAACCAAGCAAAGCTTTTTTGAGGGTATCAAGATGGCAAAAGCAGGTAATCACTTGTTTGATATATCTAATGCCATTGATGATTACATTTCTCAATTTGGATATGGAATTGTAAAAGATCTTGTTGGACATGGTATCGGAACCAAGCTTCATGAGGATCCACAGATTCCTAATTTCCGTCAGAAGAGAAGAGGTGTTCTTCTTCAGCCGGGTATGACACTTGCGATTGAGCCAATGATTAATGAGGGCGGTTGGCAGGTAGTATTCCTAGATGATGACTGGACAGTTGTTACAGAAGATGGATCTCTTTCAGCTCATTATGAGAATACAATACTTATAACTGATGGTGAGCCTGAGATAATGACACTTGGTAAATACTAGATTAAGTATTATATAGAAGAAACAGGATTAAGAATATAGGAGTAAATTGCATGTCAAAAAACGATGTAATCGAAATTGAAGGCGTAGTAGTTGAAAAGCTTCCAAACACAATGTTCCAGGTTGAGCTTGAGAATGGACACAGAGTGCTTGCACATATCAGTGGTAAGCTTCGTCAGAATTTCATTCGTATCCTTCCGGGTGATAAGGTTACTCTTGAGTTATCACCATACGATCTTTCCAAGGGAAGAATCATCTGGAGAGATAAATAGAATTCTTTATTTAAAGAGTTGGCAATATGTTTTCAGGAGTATAAAATGGAAAAACCCGCCATGGAATGCTCGTAACCCACTGAAAAATAAGTGTTGCATTATATAAAACTCGATGATATAATCAACTTCGGTCTGTTTTTGAAAGGAGGGTTTTGCCGTGAAAGTAAGATCATCAGTAAAACCGATTTGCGAGAAGTGCAAAGTTATTAAGAGAAAAGGGAGAATCATGATTATCTGTGAGAATCCCAAGCACAAGCAGAGACAGGGTTAATCCCTAATGGAAGACAAGAGTAACATCTTGTCTGTTTGTGTTAAAAAAGTTTGGCTACAGCGTTATTCGCTGTTTAATCTACGTAGAAGAGCCTACGGAAGATTACTTTTTGATACCGAGGAAAGTGTATCGGAAAGATCGGATAGTGATATCCGGTTGGGTTTATTTCTATATTATATGAAAGAAGCCCCTATCATTTAGTAAACTATAATGTATTTTGCCCCTTAAGCTTTTGTGGCCTATCAGTAAGAGGACGTAAAGTACGCAAAACGAAAGGAAACAAGAAAAATGGCTCGTATTGCAGGTGTTGATTTACCTAGAGACAAGCGCGTTGAGATCGGACTTACCTATATCTATGGTATTGGTCGTGTAACATCAGATAAGATCTTAGCTGCAGCAAAAGTTAACCCAGATACTCGTGTCAGAGACCTGACAGATGATGAGGTTAAGAGAATTAGTGAAGTAATTGAAGCAGATTACATGGTAGAAGGTGATCTTCGTAGAGAGGTTGCTCTTAACATTAAGAGACTTCAGGAGATTGGTTGCTACAGAGGTATTCGTCATAGAAAGGGACTTCCAGTTCGTGGTCAGAAGACTAAGACAAATGCTAGAACAAGAAAAGGTCCCAAGAAGACTATTGCAAATAAGAAGAAGTAATTATATTAGTTTATTTAGGAAAGTAGGTTAGTTTAAAATGGCAAAACAGGTTGCAAAGAAAGCTACTAAGAAGCGCGTCAGAAAAAACGTTGAACATGGACAGGCACATATCCAGGCATCCTTCAACAATACTATCGTTACATTAACAGATAGCGAAGGAAATGCAATTAGCTGGGCATCTGCTGGTGGTCTTGGATTTAGAGGTTCAAAGAAATCTACTCCTTATGCTGCACAGATGGCTGCAGAGACAGCTGCAAAAGCTGCTCTTCCTTCAGGACTTAAGTCAGTAGATGTTATGGTAAAGGGCCCAGGTTCAGGCCGTGAAGCTGCAATTCGTGCACTTCAGGCAAATGGAATCCAGGTTGTAAGTATCAGGGACGTAACCCCTGTACCTCACAATGGATGTCGTCCTCCAAAGCGTCGTCGTGTGTAGTACCCTTATATAGTGATTCTATTATAAATATATTTTATTACGTTGGATGAAGGCATTATGCTGTAAACAACATAGGAGGTAAATTTAAAATGGCAGTAAACAAAGTTCCCGTATTAAAGAGATGTAGATCTCTTGATCTCGATCCTGTATTTCTTGGTTATGACAAGAAGTCAAACAGAAAGAGCGCAAGAGCTGGTAAGAAGAAGAGTGAGTACGCTACTCAGCTTATCGAGAAGCAGAAGGCTAAGTTCATCTATGGCGTACTTGAGAAGCCTTTCCGTAACTACTATGAGAAGGCTGATAGAATGAAGGGTATGACCGGTGAGAACCTCATGATCATGCTTGAGTCAAGACTGGATAATGTTGTATTCAGAATGGGATTCGCAAGAACAAGAAGAGAAGCTCGTCAGGTTGTAGATCATAAGCACATCCTTGTAAATGGTAAGCAGGTAAACATTCCTTCATACCTTGTAAAAGCAGGTGATGTAATTGAAATCAGAGAGAAGTCAAAGAGCCTTCAGAGATATAAGGATATTGTTGAGGTAACAGGCGGAAGACTTACTCCTGAATGGGTTGAGGTTGACCTTGAAGCACTTAAGGGTACCGTAAAAGAGCTTCCTAGAAGAGAAGCAATCGATGTTCCCGTAAACGAAATGCTTATTGTCGAGTTGTATTCTAAATAATGATATAGCAAAGACACATAAGTTTATAAGGAGGGTATACAAGTGTTTGAGTTTGATAAGCCGAATATTGAGGTTGCTGAAATCTCAGAAGATAAGAGGTATGGTAAGTTCGTAGTTGAGCCTTTAGAGCGTGGCTATGGAATTACATTAGGTAACTCCTTAAGAAGAATCATGCTTGCATCACTTCCAGGTGCTGCAGTAAGCAAGATTAAGATCGAGGGCGTTCTTCATGAGTTCTCATCCATCCCTGGCGTAAAAGAGGATGTTACTGAGATTATCATGAATATTAAGAACCTTGCAATTAAGAACACAAGCTCTACAGATGAAGAGAAAACAGCTTATATTGATTTCTCAGGAGAGGGCGTTGTTAAGGCTTCAGATATCCGTGTTGACCAGGATATTGAGATTATGAATCCTGATCAGGTTATTGCTACTCTTAGTGGTGGCAAGGATGCTAGACTGTATATGGAACTTACCATTACAAAGGGCAGAGGATATGTGAGCGCTGATAAGAATAAGGGCGAAGGTCTTGATATCGGTGTAATCGCAATCGATTCTATCTACACACCAGTAGAGAGAGTAAATGTTACTGTTGAGAATACTCGTGTTGGTCAGGTGACTGACTACGATAAGCTCACAATTGATGTTAATACTAACGGAACAATTGATCCTGAAGAGGCAATCAGTCTTGCAGCTAAGGTTCTTTCAGAGCATCTGATGCTGTTCATCAATCTGTCTGAGAATGCAAAGAATGTACAGATCATTAATGATCCTAAGGCAGATGAGGCTAAGACAATTGTTGCTATGAGCATTGATGAACTTGAACTCTCAGTTCGTTCATACAACTGCTTAAAGAGAGCAGGAATCAATACTGTTCAGGAGCTTATTGATAAGAGCCCAGATGATATGATGAAGGTTCGTAACCTTGGTCGTAAGTCACTTGGGGAAGTTCTTAACAAGTTAGATGATCTTGGTCTTCAGCTTAAAAATGCTGAGAACTAATTAGAAACTAAAGGCGTATCTGATAAGACCAAAGAGCGCAGGTACATAAATATTTCGTGTCCGATAAATCCGAAGTGTGTGGGCGCGCGTCATGAGAGGAGATTAAACATGGCAATGTATAGAAAGCTTGGAAGAACTTCAAGCCAGAGAAAAGCACTTATTCGTAACCAGGTAACTGCACTGCTTGAGAATGGCAGAATTATGACTACCGAAGCTAGAGCTAAGGAAGTTCAGAAGCAGGTTGAGCCACTTATCGCACTTGCTGTTAAGGAAAAAGACAACTTTGATACCGTTGAGGTAGAAGCTAAGGTTGCTAGAAAAGACAAAGATGGCAAGCGTGTTAAGGAAGAGAAGGACGGCAAGAAGGTTACAGTATATGATACAGTAAAGAAGACCATCAAGAAGGATCAGCCTTCAAGACTTCATGCTAGAAGACAGATGAACAAGGTTCTTTACTCTGTAACAGAAGTACCTGAAGCAGCAGCTGGTAAGAAGAGAAATACTAAGACTGTTGATCTTGCAAATAAGTTGTTTGATGAGATCGCACCTAAGTATGTTGGACGTAACGGTGGTTACACAAGAGTGATCAAAGTTGGTCAGCGTAAGGGTGATGCAGCAATGGTAGTTGTTCTTGAGCTTGTTTAATTATAAGGCAGAGCATACTATAATAAGTACAATTATGCATGAGGCGTGTGGATATAGTCCATGCGCCTCATTTTATAATATTAGATATGAAAATAATAAAGACAGAAAATTTGTCGTTTGACTATATAAGAAGAGACGAAGAAGGCAATGTTGAGGGAATAACTCGTGCTGTTGACAGTGTTGATCTTGAAGTTGAGGCAGGTCAGTTTATTGCTATTCTGGGACATAACGGATCTGGAAAATCAACTTTTGCCAAGCATTTGAATGCACTGCTGTTTCCAACGGAAGGATTTGTTTACGTCGACGGAAAATGCACAGATAATGATGAAGATATTCTTTCAATTCGTCAAAGCGCGGGAATGGTATTTCAGAATCCTGACAATCAGATAATAGGCCAGGTTGTGGAAGAAGATGTTGGATTTGGACCAGAAAATCTGGGAGTTCCTACAGCTGAAATCTGGGAGCGTGTAGAGATGGCGCTGGAAAAGGTTGGAATGTTAGAATATCGTAAGAATTCTCCTAATAGATTATCTGGTGGGCAGAAACAGAGGGTTTCAATCGCTGGTGTGATTGCAATGAAACCTAAGTGCATAATACTTGATGAACCAACTGCCATGCTTGATCCTATAGGTAGAAGAGAAGTAATTGCGGCTGTGACAGAGTTGAAGGAAAAAGATGGAATCACAGTCATATTAATTACTCACTACATGGATGAAGTAATCGGTGCAGATAAAGTATTTGTTATGGATTCTGGTCATATTGAGATGAGTGGATCACCCAAAGAGATTTTTGCAAGAGTAAGTGAGCTGAAGGCATTAAGACTTGATGTTCCGCAAGTTACTCTTTTGGCAGATGAATTAAGAAAAAAAGGATTGAATCTTCCGGAGGGTATTATTACCCGGGAGGAATTTGTTTCTGAAATGTTAAAAATAAGAAACAATAATTAGTAGCGAGTAGACAGTTATTCGCTTAAGGGATGACAAAATGGCAATAATTCTAGACCATGTGTCCTATGCATATGATAAGGACAACCCAGAAAAGAAAGCAATTGACGATGTGAGTCTTCATATTAAAGACGGACAATTCATCGGACTAATTGGTCATACAGGATCTGGAAAATCAACTTTAATACAGCATTTTAATGGGCTTATTGCTCCGACCTCAGGGAATGTGTACTTTGATGGTAAGAATATTCATGATAAGGAGTACGATTTAAGGGCACTCAGAACAAAAGTGGGACTCGTATTCCAATATCCTGAGCATCAACTGTTTGAGATGGATGTGTTTTCAGACGTTTGTTTTGGACCGAAGAATCAAGGGCTTAGTAAGAAAGATTCAGAGCTGAGAGCATATGAAGCCCTGAAGCTTGTAGGTCTTGAGGATGAGTACTTCTATCAGCCGCCTTTTGAATTATCTGGAGGACAGAAAAGAAGAGTAGCAATTGCGGGCGTACTTGCAATGAAACCGAGTGTTCTTGTGTTAGACGAGCCCACAGCAGGCCTTGATCCGAAAGGAAGAGACGAGATTCTTGATCAGATTGAGAAAATGCAGAAGGAAACGGGGATTACCGTTATTCTCGTTTCACATAGCATGGAGGACGTTGCCAGATATGTTGAGAGACTGATAGTTATGGACGATGGCAAAATAATGTATGATGATACACCAAGAAATGTCTTTTCGTATTGTGATGAACTTGAAGCTATGGGACTTGCAGCGCCGCAGGTAACATATATTATGAGAGATTTGAAAAAAGCTGGATTTCCTGTGAAAACAAATCTGATTTCTGTCATAGAGGCAACAGATGAAATCCTGAACAAAGTAAGATAAACGTGGTATTAGAATAAATGTTACGCGATATTACACTGGGACAATACTATCAGGCGGATTCAATAATTCACAGATTGGATCCAAGAACCAAAATAATGGCAACAATCGGATATATTGTTTCCCTTTTTTTAGTAAATAATATAATAGGGTATGCTGTTTGTATCTTGTTTTTGGCAGGTATGATAATGCTATCGCATGTGCCGTTTAAGTTTATGGTGCGTGGTCTTAGAGCAGTAATTGTTTTGCTCTTAATGACAGTAGTATTTAATCTTTTTCTCACTCAGGGTGAGAGCCTGTGGAGCTTCTGGATATTCAATATCACGAAAGAAGGTCTCAGAAGTGCCGTATTTATGGCGATGAGATTGTTCCTGCTCATTATTGGCTCATCTTTGATGACACTGACAACAACCCCGAATAACCTGACGGATGGTATTGAGAGTCTGCTGTCTTTTCTAAAAATATTCAGAGTTCCAGTACATGAAGTTGCAATGATGATGTCAATTGCACTTCGATTTATACCTATACTTGTTGATGAGACGAACAAAATAATGAAAGCCCAGATGGCACGTGGAGCCAACTTTGAAACCGGTGGGTTGATAAAAAAAGCAAAGGCGATGGTTCCGTTGTTCGTTCCGCTGTTTATATCAGCGTTCAGAAGAGCGAATGATCTTGCAATGGCAATGGAAGCCAGATGCTATCATGGAGGTAAGGGGAGAACCAAGATGAAACCCCTCCATTACCATTTGAGAGATTTATGGGGATACATTATCATTGCATGTGAAATTACAGCAGCAGTATTCGCCGGAATGATACCGTTTGCGATTTGGATATTCTGATGATGAGTTATATATGCATTCGACGACTTCATAAGAATCGAAAACAGATGAGTGGATAAATGTGTGAAAAAGTAGAAAAAGAGTTTTCTTGGTATACACGAAAAAAATGTTGACACGTCTGGGTGCGTATGATAAAGTAATCGAGTGCGATTATGCAAAAAAATATCGTTGCCAAAGCCCCGGTGATTGATATTTTCAAATATGAGTGGTAGAGGTCCACGGACATGCCTTTATTACTCCACATATGTTACAAAAGATTTTGGAGGATACTAAAGTGAAAACATTTATGGCTAATCCCGCTAAGGTTGAGAGAAAGTGGTATGTAGTTGACGCTGAAGGCGTTGCTCTCGGCCGTCTTGCTTCAGAAGTAGCAAAGGTTCTTCGCGGAAAGAACAAGCCCGTTTATACTCCTTCCGAGGATACTGGTGACTATGTAGTAGTTATCAATGCAGAGAAGGTTAAGACAACTGGTAAAAAGCTTGATCAGAAGATTTATTATCAGCACTCTGATTATGTAGGTGGCATGAAGGAGACAACCCTTCGTGACATGCTTGCAACCAAGCCTGAGTTCGTTATCGAGCACGCTGTTAAGGGTATGCTTCCTAAGGGACCTCTTGGAAGACAGATGTTCACCAAGCTTCATGTATATGCAGGCCCTGAGCACAAGCAGCAGGCTCAGAAGCCAGAAGTACTTACATTTTAATTAGGAGGACATAACAATGGCAAAGGCAAAAGCAAAGACAAGTTTCTACGGAACAGGTAGAAGAAAGAAGTCTATCGCAAGAGTATACCTTGTATCTGGTAAGGGCCAGATTACTATCAATAAGAGAAGCATCGATGAGTATTTCGGACTCGAGACACTTAAGGTTATCGTTCGTCAGCCTCTCGTAGCTACAGAGAACGCAGATAAGTTTGATGTTGTTGTTACCGTTCGTGGTGGTGGTACAACAGGACAGGCTGGTGCAATCCGTCATGGTATTGCAAGAGCACTTGTTCAGGCTGATGCAGATTTCAGACCAGTACTTAAGAAGGAAGGATATCTTACAAGAGATCCTCGTATGAAGGAAAGAAAGAAGTACGGCTTGAAGTCAGCTCGTCGTGCACCTCAGTTCTCAAAGAGATAATTGGAACAACAATACAACCCAAGGCTATATGCCTTGGGTTTTTTGTTGTTCAAACAACCTCAGTTCCTGAGGGTGTTTCTCAGCATAGCTTCGAAACTCGCAGCTAAAAATGTGCCACTGGCACATTTTTTACGCTACGACAGTTCTCAAAGAGATAAAAACTCGAAAGAGACATACAAGAGAATTTACAAGGCACTTCGCAGAAATGTGGAGTGTCTTTTTTATTGTCAAAATGGCGTAAATATAGGATTTATGGGCTCCCCAGGGGATTTGGAGGACTGATGGATAGAAATGAAATAGCATAAAAAGGTGGAATACAGCCTCTAATAAAAACTACTAAAACCACTGATAATATTTGTATTACAGATCTCTGTTTGTTAAACAATCATTTTTGATATTGTGGTAACATAGTTTTATAAATTCTAATTTCAGTGCGACTGTTCACGCGGTGAAGCGATAAAGTATTTATGGTTATAATATCTTCAAAAATTATTGGAGGTATTAACCATGAATCAAGAAATTAGAAACTATGTTATACAGAAAATGTCCAGTATCTATTGCAGATCCGTGGTATTCTGGCAATTTTGTTAGAACATATGAAGATATAGTGGAAGGATGTCAGGGATTTTTAAAATACCTTGGATATGAAATATGAGAAAATACGATTTAGTAATATTTGATATGGATGGCAC
>JAGHUF010000005.1 GCA_018064935.1 Candidatus Merdinaster equi
CAATTGATTTGAGAGACTCCGCCATGTCTATTCTCTGCAATTTGCCAAACATAAATATATCAACAACAATCGCAAAAGCAAAGGTCATAACAACTGAAGCAACAAATGATATGACACCTATGTCATTATGAAATGCAACCCCATCTACATTTATACAGTCCATGACAAAGTCATGCAACCACCTTCCAAGGAAGATACCTGCAATCGCACCAAATGCTGTTAAAACAAGGTTCTCCTTAAAGACATACATAGCAGTCTCACCAGGATAGAAACCAAGAACCTTGATTGTCGCTATCTCACGAAGTCTCTCCGTAATATTAATATTTGTCAGATTGTATAATACAATAAATGCAAGAAGTGCAGCACTCACCACAACAAGCAGAATTACATAGGTAAGGCTTCCCATCATTCCATCTACTCTTGCGCGGAGATCCTGCGAAATGTTAATGGCAACAACCTCATCTGAATCTATCAGTGAAGCACCAAGCTCATGCGCATCTACGCTCTCATCAAACTTGCACCACACCGTCTTATATTCAGGAACAATATGCGCGTTCTCATAGGTTTCTTCATTGAGATATACAAAGTCAGAGATATAATTTCTGCATATTCCACTGACTTTAACACTGATTGTGTGTAGGTCCTCATCCATGAATGAAATTGTATCGCCTACATGAATATTAAGCCTCTCAGCCGCTTTATGTGTAACAACTGCTTCTCCGTTCTGTGGATATGCTATGTCCACTCCAGACGTATCAAACAGATGCACATAATCCAGAATCGCCTCATCGTCCTTAGGAATGATGAGCGTTATACTCTTGGTCTTTCCATTGGCGGTCACGTCGACAGAGGAAACCGCCAATTCCTCACTTCCTTTTACCTGAGGGAATCCGGACATAAATTCAACGTACTCTTCATCGGAAAAAGCGTCCTTCAATGTCAAAGAAGCATCGTATTTCTGGATATTGTCATACTGCTCTGGCACCACTCCTACTATCGAATCCCTAAGACCAAGACCAGTTATGAGAAGCGCTGTACATCCACTGATTCCCACGATCATCATAAACAGTCTCTTCTTGTATCTGAAGATATTTCTGGCCGAGACTTTGTTCATGAAGGACATATGTTTCCACAGGAAAGTCAGCCTTTCAAGGAGTATTTTCTTTCCGCTGGTCGGTGCCTTTGGTCTAAGCAAACCTGCCGGAACTTCTGTCAGGGCTCCGCGAAGTGTCAAATATGTTGTACCCATGCAGCATATCAGCGCTACAAAAACAGTGAGCACTCCCATCATCGGGTCAATTACAAAGGTCTCGCCACCAACTGAATACATCATTCTATATGCTGTCCAAATAACACGAGGGAAGACAAATGATCCGAGGAAGAAGCCGCCAAGGCCACCAATAAGCGCAGCACTTCCCGAATAAACCATATATTTCAGCATTATCTTGCCATTTCCATAACCCAATGCCTTCATTATTCCCACCTGCGTTCGCTGGTCTTCCACCATTCTGTTCATGGTTGTCATGCACACAAGTGCTGCAACCAGGAAGAAGAAAATAGGGAATACTCCAGCAACCTGGTCTACAATCGAAGAATCACTCTCAAAGCACACATATCCCACATTCGTCATTCTATCAAGAGCGTAAGATAATGCCTCATCCATGTCGTCGAGCTTCTTCTTAGCATCTGCCAGTTCATCCTCTCCATCCTCAATCTGAACCTTCGCATCAGCGATTTCCTGCTCTCCATCAATAAGTTTTTCTTCGTTTTCTGCTATTTCTTCTTCGGCATCCTGGAGTTTAATTCTGTTTTCATCAATCTCCTTCTGCCCCTTCGCTATCTCTTTCTTTGCATCAGATAACTGCTTTTTGCCATCTTCAAGCAGCGCAGCCCCATCATCTAACTGCTTCTTAGTTGTCTTCAGGGTCTTCAATCCCTCTTCAACCTGAACTTTCTTCTCATCAAGCTGAAGCCTTTGTGCTTCATACATTTCAGAAGGCATGAACAGCTGCATCTGCTCGAGCTGTGCATATCCATTCTCCAGCTCCTTCTGTCCCTTTTCTAGCTGAGCCTTACCCTCCTCGTACTTCTTAATTCCTTCCTCGAGTTCAAGCGCCTTGGCATCCAGCTCTTTCTGGGCATCATTTACTTCCTTCTGGGCCTTTTTTATATCAGCCTCACCATCGTGCAGCTTCTTCCAGCCGTCCTCGACTTCTTTTTTGGCGTCCTCAAGCTTCTTCCTGCCATCAGCAAGCTCTTCTTCTGCATCGGCAAGCTTCTTCTTTCCATCATCTATATCAGCCTGGGCATCAGCTATTTTCTCATTGGCTTCGTCTTGAATGCTCTTTTCTCTTCTCGCTGCTACAGACTCTGCAAAAGCCTCGACCTCATCCCTGTAACTGTCTATCTCATCCTTGTATTCGTCTGTGTGTACTCCACCTGTGGTGCGTGTTTTAACAAACAGCTCCGTATAGTAATCGCTGTCTATTGCATCCATAGGCATATATATGAAACCAGCCACCTGTCCGTTTCCAATTGAGGCTGTTCCTCTCTCGAAATTCATATAATACACTTCAGTCACAAGTCCAACTATGACATACTCGTCATATTTAAGCATATCAAGTGTTGACTCGGTATTATTATCTGAAATAAGAATCGTCTCACCTATTGAATCTTTTCCAAATCTAAGCGAATCGGCAAGCACCTCATTTGGTGCCTGAGGCATACGTCCTTCCATAAGTCTTGGAACATTTATCGAGTTAGTGAGCGATTGCACGTGGAGAACTCTTTCGCTGTTGTCCTCCGACACACTGGACAAAGTCAGAACATCAAATGCGACAGATCCCTCAGCCGCTGTAACAAATGGTAATTCGGCTGCTGCCTGGATATCCTCTTCTTCAATTCCAAGTGTTGTTAGTATTCTGAAATCGTACAAATTGTAGTCATTTACATATCCGTTAACGATTTTGAACATGTACGGTCTTGCAGTTTTTAATCCAGAAAAAAAACCAACTCCGAGCATGACAATCATGAGTATTGCCACATATCTTCCGAAACTTCCCGTTATTTCTCTAAGCGTTGTTTTCCATATCTTCTTCATGAATTACCACTCTATCTCTTCAACGGGAACGATGTTATCATTCTTCTTCATACTGGTAATAGTTCCATTTTTTACTGTAATAATTCTGTCAGCCATAGCAGTCAGTGCCTGGTTATGGGTAATTACAATTACTGTTTTTCCCGAATTTCGACATGTATCCTGAAGAAGCTTAAGTACAGCTTTTCCAGTATTATAGTCCAGTGCACCTGTTGGTTCGTCACACAGTAATAACTTTGGATTTTTAGCAAGGGCTCTTGCAATAGCCACTCTCTGCTGTTCTCCGCCGGATAACTGAGCAGGAAAATTATTCTTTCTATCAGAGAGACCAACCTCGTCTAGCACTGTTTTGGCATCGACCGGATCCTTGCAAAGTTCCGATGCCAGTTCAACGTTCTCAAGAGCCGTAAGATTTCCAACGAGGTTGTAGAACTGGAAAACGAATCCGACATCATTTCTTCTGTAGGCAGTGAGTTTTCTTTTATTAAAGGTGGAAATATCTGCCCCATCTACATAGACATGTCCCTCTGACAGTGTATCCATGCCGCCAAGAATATTTAAAATGGTGGTCTTTCCTGCGCCCGATGCTCCGACAATAACGCAGAACTCTCCCTCTTCAATTTGAAAATCTGCATCTCGGAGTGCTGCTATATCAACCTCTCCAACGTGATAGGTTTTCTTTACATGTTCAAATGAAACATAACTCATACTAATCCTCGTTTCCAAGCAACTTACTGCCCTTTTCTTGATCCATCCCATCATGAGTATATCGCGAGTTAAATCAAAAAACATAAGAAGGTGCTTTGGAGCCGCCGGTACTTAGACGCTGTATTTTAGCGACTTATGTACCGCTGCGTGCGACTAGCAGCGAAAGCGTGCCTTCGTTGTTTTTGATTTAACTCACGATAATCACTATCATGTAAAAATCGAGTAGGAGAAATTCCTCTTTGTTGAGGAATTTCGACCTCTCACACCACCGTGCGTACCGTTCGGTACACGGCGGTTCAATCAACTTAACAAGTAACTCGTCTATCGACGTAGTAATCTAACATAGAGACTAATCCAAAACGGGTTAGTCTTTCTTTTGTAACAGCGATGTTCATCGCACCTCTCTGGCATACGTAGGCAATTCTCGCGCCACTGTATGCAGTCGACCATGCGTACTTTCTGCTGATACCAAGCTTAATCAAGTTCTTCGCTCTGTTCTGTGGAGTTTTCCATTGCTTCCAAATGCACATCCTCATACGGTATCTGATATTGGAGTCAAGTCGTTCGCAAAGACCTTTCATCATCCCGATTTTGAAGTAGTTTACCCATCCACGGATAAGCTCATTCAGCTTCTGAACTTTGTAATCATTGCTAACTCCCCAGCTTCTGCGAGTCAGTTCTTTCATTCTCACCTTAAACTTCGCTACTGATTTAAGATGTGGTTTTGCTCTGTATTCCTTGGCAAATGAGTCATAGTAGAATCCAAAGCCGAGATACTTAATACCCTTGGGTTTGTCAATTTTGCTCTTGGTGGCATTCACTTTCAATCCAAGCTTATCCTCGATAAATCGGCTTACACTCTTCATGACTCGTTCAGCCGCCTGTCTGCTTCCGACCATGATGATACAATCGTCTGCATATCGAACAAAATCGAGCCCCCTTGCTTCCAGTTCTTTATCTAGCTCATTGAGCATGATATTCGCCAGAAGCGGAGATATATTTCCTCCCTGTGGGGTTCCGATGACGGAATCCTCATACTCATCACCTATCATGATTCCGCTGACCAGAAACTTCCTAACGATGGAAATAACATCTCCATCTTTAATGGTTTGACCAAAGATGGTCATCAGCTTATCATGGTCTACGGTGTCGAAGAACTTAGCAAGGTCAATGTCCACTATCCAGCTGTGTCCGTCATTCATCATCTCTAGTGCTTTGATGACCGCCTGTTGTGCGCATCGGTTGGGGCGGAAGCCATAGCTATGCTCATGAAACTGCTCTTCAAATATCGGAGTAAGTATCTGTGCAATCGCCTGTTGTACAAATCGGTCTGTAACCGTAGGTACTCCAAGATTCCTTACGCCTCCGTCTGGTTTGGGTATCTCCACCCGTCTGACCGGCTGCGGTTTATATTTTCTTGTCCGCAACTGTTCCTTGATTGTTTCGCCGTTTTCCGAAAGGTAATCTTTCAGCTCGGTGTATTCCATTCCGTCTACTCCGGCTGCTCCTTTGTTTCTGACGACTTGCAGAAATGCAGCATTGAGGTTATCTTTGCTCAAAATCTGCTCCATAAGACTACTAGTGTCCATGCGTTGTTTCCTTTCTGCCCCTTTTGCCTTTGCCATCTTTGACGTCATCGACAGATGTTGCTCCAGCTACGAAGTGGAACGTACTTCAACTGATTGATTGTTCGCCCCTTCACTCCGTCCCCATTACAGAGACTTCTTCGCTACTATGGGCTCTGCTGACTTCTCACAGTTCGTTGTTACTAGGCTAATGAAACCTCTGTGAGACCTCCACGCTTAAGGTGCACGCTCTTTCCTCTCATATATCCGCCACATCTACTCGTACTTCCAGCAACTTTTGGACTTCATCTCTTTTGGCAGACTTATCCGTATTTCCGAGCCTTATATGTGATTTCTGTCCGTCGGACCAAGAGTTTGCCTACAGCTTCCTTCAGATTCCA
>JAGHUF010000053.1 GCA_018064935.1 Candidatus Merdinaster equi
AAGTATATAAGGAAAATGAAAGTATATAGGAGTATATAAAGAACTATAAATTCATGCGGAGATTATATATGTAAAATCCACTTATAACGACATTTAGTAAGGCTCCATAATATGCATATATCGTGGCTGACAGTATCGGAGAAATACTAGAAAATTTTAGTTATGATATCTCTAATTTTTTCAACCGACAGTAAATTTACTCCATGCTTAAAAGTGGAGAGACAAAATTGCAGAGCTCCATAAGCTGTATATCATATCCATTACAAACTATGATCCATTTGAGCGAAACTATATGCTGTGTAGGAAACTAGAAATGGAATTTAGAATTACATTTAACACATTATGAGTGGAATTGATGAAATGGATGGAAAAGAGTGGAGAAAAATGCTGATTATGCCGATTAATATATAAAGAGATATTGGCTCATTGATGTGATTACAACTAAAATATATTATTGCAGTTATCATGAAGGGCTTAAGTTAAATATAGGCTCCGCAGATGGTGTATGCGGGGCCTTTTAAGACTTACACAAAGAGTAACGCAGAGAATCCTAAACTTATAATATGTGAACCTGATGATGTTAGAACAGGAAAGAACTGGTGCTTTTAGGATTCGCATGGTTATGTTTTGGCGAGAGGTACAGAAGATGAAGCGGTAAGATGTTTGTCATATTATACGTGTAAAATGCAACAGGTAGGTGTATTAGTGAATTGAAGACTTTTTCAACGATTGACGATGATGTTTCGTCGATACAGTCTCTTGAAATTGGGTCTTATGCAAATTGTGAAAGGAGATACAAGAATGAATGGATTGAGATCAATGATTGAAGAAAGATTAAAAGAGGACATAATAGAAAAAAGAAAAATAGCTGTTGTTCCGTATGGGTGGATTGGAGAAATGGTTGATGAGATTGCAAGGAATAAGTATGGAGTAGAAATAACTCCATTTGATGGAAAGTGGTCAGAATACAATAAAAAATGCAAACCGTTAAAAGATATAGAACTATTAGATTCAGATACAGTTATTTATATAGCGTCTATTAGAAGAGAGATAGTTGATGAAATAGAGCATATATTATCAGAGATGAAACTTAAATGTAAAGTAAAATCGATATTGCCATATTCAAGAATTAAGTTAGAGAAGAATGATAATTATATACGTGATTTTAAAGAAGTACTTAGATGTAAATATGTTGAAGGCTATGGTCCTGCGTCAAGATTTAGCACAAAATAAAATGAGAAGTTCTGCCAGCTAAGCTGCCGGCAGAGTGCTCACCCTCTCATACAGTTTTTCAAAGTCGTTAGGAGACATATAATCACAATGACTGTGAATCCTAACAGTATTATAAAAAGTTTCAATATACTCAAAGACAAGCCTATAGGCATGATTGTAGTTTAAGATATTAAATCTGTTTAACCATTCTCTTTTGATTAAAGAATGGAAAGACTCGATGCAAGCGTTATCGTATGGATAACCGCTATGAGAATAGCTTCGTTGCATCTTTTCTGTGGCTTCACACCACGCTTTTGAAACATACTGGCTACCACGATCTGAATGGATAATAAGTGGCATATCGGTATTACGACAGGCTTTAGCCTTGTTAATTGTTTCAATAACTGTAGATACTTCCATAGTATCTGCAAGAGTCCAGGCAATGATTTTCCTGGCATATAAGTCCATAACGCAGTTGAGGTATACAAAGCCATTCTGAGTCCAGATATAAGTTATATCAGTGCACCAGACAGCGTTAGGGCGTTCAGGATTAAACTGTTCATTAAGGACGTTGTGGAGTTCATTGCTAAAATCAGAATCTCTGGTAGTAGTAGTCCACGGTTTGGTCCATTGGGCGCGAATGCCCATTTCACGCATGTATTTACCTACAGTGCGTTGACCAATGGTTTCGCCAGATTTACGTAGTTCTTTAGTTATTTTAGGAGCGCCGTAATTCTGTTTAGAATTATCATATATTTTCTGGATTTCCTTTTTGACAGCTTCTTTTCGCTGACGAGTAGGAGAGACCTTTCGGTTAAGAAAGGATCTATATCCAGAGCGAGACACGCCTAAAATTTTCAGCATTCCGGAGATAGAGACGCGGCGTCCAGTTACTTTAGATGTCTCTACCTTTGCAGAAACCTCTGTATAGATGGCTTCTGTTAATCTTTTCCCAGAATGCCGATGGCTTTTTTTAACACATCAAGTGCATCCTGTGCATCACGGAGTTCACGTTTAAGACGAGCGATTTCTTTCTCTTCTTCTGAAGCGTAACATCCAGAACCAATAACCGGGATATCACCATCATTATCTCTGAACTGGGATTCCCAGCGAGAAAGAGTACTGACTCCGATTCCAAGGTTCTTGGCACATTCAACCTGTGTAAGATCAGGATGCTCCTTGCGATAGTTGATAGCATCCAACTTGAATTGCTTGGTGTGATGAGTTGATTTACGTGACATAATGAGTTCCTCCTCTTGTTGATTATATAATACATTAAGGGGATATCTCATTTTGTTTTGTACTATTTAGATGCTAACACTAAAATAGTAAAGAAAGAAATAAGAAATAAATAAGAAATAAATAAGAAATAAGTAGTAAGTAGCAAGTAATTAGAAATAGGAAAGACGAAGGTGTAAACAGATGGAGAACAAACTTGATGCCAAGCTATTTGACCATACTATCCTGAAAGCGGATGCGACGAGTGAGCAGGTCAGGGCTATAGTCGAGGAGGCGAAGGAATATGGATTTGCCAGTGTTTGTGTAAATAGCTATTACACCAAATATGTTGCAGAACTTCTCAAGGGAAGCGGGGTAAAGACTTGTACGGTTGTAGGATTTCCGCTAGGTCAGATGAGCACTAAGGCTAAATGTGCAGAAACGCAGATTGCTGTTGAGGATGGCGCTGAAGAGATCGATATGGTAATCAATGTCGGAGCCCTGAAGGAAGGT
This sequence comes from Candidatus Merdinaster equi, assembly GCA_018064935.1. Classification (GTDB taxonomy): domain Bacteria; phylum Bacillota; class Clostridia; order Lachnospirales; family Lachnospiraceae; genus Merdinaster; species Merdinaster equi. Next base: position 2,944 of record JAGHUF010000053.1, read on the forward strand.
CTTTACGACGAAGTTAAGGAAGATATAGCTCAGGTTAAGAAGAGCTGTGGTCCTGCACTACTTAAGGTTATTATTGAAACATGCCTTCTGACAGATGAGGAGAAGAAAATGGCATGCAAGCTCGCAGTTATGGCTGGGGCAGATTATGTTAAGACTTCTACTGGATTTAGTACTGGTGGGGCAACAGCTGAAGATGTAGCGCTCATGCGAGGTGTAGTAGGAGATGGAGTGGGTGTCAAGGCCTCAGGTGGGATAAGAGACACTGAAACCGCGCTTAAAATGGTAGAAGCTGGTGCGTCCAGACTTGGTACTTCTGCAACAATAAAGATTGTAAAAGGTTAGAGATATAGAATTAATGAGTCTTCCAATTGAATTTCTGAACAGAATGAAAGATATGCTTGGTGAGGAATATGAAGCGTTTCTAAACAGCATGGGGCAGGAAAGGTCATATGGGCTGAGAATCAATCCGCTTCATCCAGTTAGTCCCGAGGCATTGGTAGATAAATTTGGTCTTAAAAGAATACCATGGGCTAGTGAAGGGTACTTCTATGATCCAAGTACCAGACCGGGACATAATATACTTCATGAAGCAGGGGCATATTATATCCAGGAGCCTAGCGCCATGCTACCAGCAGAATTGGCAGATGTAAAGCCAGGCGAATATGTATGCGACCTGTGTGCTTCACCTGGAGGAAAATCAACGCAGGTACTGGGCAAGCTTGGAGAAAAAGGTTTTCTACTGTCTAATGAAATAGTACCGCAGAGAGCAAGAGTTCTATCCCAAAATATAGAAAGATATGGAAGTACAATAACGTGTGTTACCAATGAAGATACCAGCACACTTGCGACTCAGTTTGCAGATTTTTTTGATGTCTGTATCGTTGATGCACCATGTTCTGGCGAGGGGATGTTCAGGAAGGATGATACGGCTGTCTGTGAATGGTCACCTGAGAATGTTATAAAATGCCAGGAGAGGCAGCTTGATATTCTTGAGAATGCTAATGTTATGTTGAAAGATGGAGGCAGACTGGTATATTCAACCTGCACCTTCGCACCACAGGAGGATGAGGTCGTCATAGCAGCATTTCTTGGGAAACATCCGGAGTATGAACTTGTTGAGGGGAATATCAGCAGATGTGGTGAGATCAGTTTGCCAGGCGATAATGAGCATAATACGGCAGAGCCTTCACATGATAATGCTAAGGAAGAGATAAAATGTTCATATGAAATAACAGGAGGTAATCCTGACTGGGCTGTTAAATATGGCGATGGACAGGTGGACGAGGAACTTGTAAATAGAATAGGGCTTGAGAAAGCATATAGGGTGTGGCCTCACAAAACTCACGGAGAGGGACATTTTGCGGCATTATTAATAAAGAAGTTGAATAAAGATTTAATTAATGCAGTATGCCGCGAAGAGAAGGATAGTAATGTTAAACCGGGCAAAGCGAAAGGAAATAGGTCTGCAAGAGGCGCTGTAAAAGGAGATATACTGGATGCTAAGCAGGGATTCCTCCAGTTTGCGAAAGAGGCGTTGAATGTGCCAGATAACTTCTGTGAAGACAGCCATTTTGTGATGTTTGGTGATCATGTATACCTCGTGCCAGGTTGCCTGCAGAGTGCATGTGCGACAGGATTTCGTGGATATTCATTAGAGAGATGTGGGTTGGAACTTGGTGAATTACATAACGGTCGTTTTTTACCGGCACATGCTCTGTCCCATGCTCTGAATCAGCGTTTCTTCAAGAATATAATTAATGTTGATGAGAAGGATGCTGCAAAATATATATGCGGTGAAACTATTAATGCTCAGGTTGAAAAAGGGTGGGCGCTGGTTTGCTTTATGGGGGCGCCACTTGGACTTGGTAAGGTGAGTGGTAATGTTGTTAAGAACCACTATCCTAAAGGGTTAAGAATTAATGGGTACAAATAACGTAAATAAAACTGGTAGCGGAACAAGAATTAATAAGTATCTTGCATCCTGCGGTGTGTGTTCCAGACGTGACGCTGATAAGCTTATAGAAGCTGGAGCTGTGACAATCAATGGCAAGATTGCTGGCTTTGGCGATGTGATAACGGGTAAAGTGCGCGTGTGCGTTAATGGTAAAGCGGTTGTTCCTGCCGATAAGAAAGTAGTGCTTGCTTACTATAAGCCAGTGGGTATTACCTGTACCGAGAAGGATGCTCATGCTGAAAAGATTGTCACAAACGAAATCAAGTATCCTGTGAGAGTGACATATGCTGGTCGTCTGGACAGAGAATCCGAGGGCCTTTTGATTATGACAAATGACGGCGATCTGATTCACGCTATGATGCAGGGGGCTGCGCAGCATGAAAAAGAATACGTTGTTAAGGTTAACAAAGAGATTTCGGATGATTTTCTGAATCGAATGTCTCTGGGGGTATTTTTGCCAGAACTTGGTAAAACTACTAGAGAATGTGAAGTTAGCAGAATAGGGAAGTATACCTTCAGGATTGTTTTGACGCAGGGACTCAATAGACAAATCAGACGAATGTGTAAGGAACTTGGATACAGGGTTGAAACGCTAAAAAGAGTGAGAGTATTAAATATTGAGCTTGAAAAACTTCATCCAGGGCAGTACAGGGAAATAAGTGGTGAGGAACTGACTAAACTGTATGCTATTTGTGGGATGTGAGAGATGTCGTGATCATATGAATTGTCCGGCAAGCAGGACACCGGAGAGTATGCCCTGCGTTTGTAAGACTCTGGGGTGATTATTGAAGTAGGAATGAGATGACAATGGACGCACGTAAACGTTATGAAGAACTAGTTATTCTAGTTAATAAGTACAATAAGCAGTATCACGAGGAAAATGCCTCTGAAATATCTGACTTTGAATTCGATATGCTTAATTTTGAGCTTCGTTCAATTGAGGCAGAGCATCCTGAATGGGTTTCACCAGATTCTCCGACCCAAAAAGTGGGAGGCAGTGTAAAAAGAGAAGCGGGTGTGACAGTTACGCATAATGTTCCTATGCTGAGTATCCAGGATGTATTTAATAAAGAGGATGTCTGCAAATGGGCAGATGATGTAAGAAAAACGTATCCCGATGCCCTTTTTAGTGTTGAACATAAAATAGATGGCCTGTCCATGACACTCAGATATGATAATGGAGTTTTGCAGCTCGCTGAGACAAGGGGAGATGGGATTGTCGGAGAAGATGTTACTCTCAATGCCAAGGTTATTCCAGATGTACCGAGCATTATTGATGAAAGCCATTATCTTGAGGTGCGCGGTGAAGTTTATATGTCTCATGAGGACTTCGACAAATACAATGAGCAACAGGAAATTATAGGCAAGCCGCAGGCGGCAAATCCTAGAAACCTTGCAGCTGGTACGCTAAGGCAGCTTGATCCGGAGATAACGAGAAAAAGAGGGCTTCGTCTTTTTATTTTCAATGTTCAGGATGGCGACAGACAGTACCGGGATCGTCATAGCGAAGGTCTTAAGAAGGTTGAAATGCTTGGTATACCGGTTGTGCCACATGCGCTGTGTAGCACAAATGATGAAATAATAGCGGCTATCGACAAAATTGGAGAAGACAGAGGAACATATCCATATGATATAGATGGGGCCGTGGTTAAGATAGAACAGGTAGAATACCGCGAGGATTTTCAGGCTGGTTCCAAATACTCTGCTGGCCATATCGCCTATAAGTATCCGCCAGAGGAAAAAGAAGCAATCATTGAGAAAATAGATGTTTCTGTGGGAAGAACAGGAAAACTTGCACCAGTTGCCATTTTTAAGGAGCCTGTAAGACTGTGTGGCACATGGGTAACAAGGGCAACGCTCCATAACCAGGATTATATTGATACGCTTGGTTTGGGCATTGGTGCGACTGTTATGGTGTATAAGTCAGGTGAGATAATACCTAAGATATCTGCGCTGGTTAAGTCGGGGAGTGATGTGTTTAAGCTTCCCTGTACCTGTCCTGTGTGCGGCGGCGAAATCGTGCGCGAGGAGGACACCGCAGATGAGAGATGTGTTAATCCACTCTGTCCATCGCAGTGCGTGAGGGCTATTTCGTATTTTTCCGGAAGAGATGCCATGGATATTAAAGTTTTAGGGGAGTCCTATGTTGAGGCACTTGTGGCTAATGGATATCTTGAAAACTATGCGGATATCTATAGCCTGAAGAATCACAGAGATAAGCTGATTGAGACTGGTATTGTTGGAAAAGAGAAGAATACAGACAGAATTCTTCTGGCAATCGAAGAATCTAAGAGGAATACACCGGACAAATTCCTTACGGGACTTGGAATCAGAAATGTTGGGAAAACTACGGCCAAAACATTGATTAAGCACTTTGGCTCCATTGACAATATTGCGAAGGCATCTTTGGATGAGCTGATGGTGGTGACGGATATTGGACCTACAACAGCGGATAGTGTATATGCTTTTTTCAGGGATGAGAAGAATATTCAGCTGATAGAACAGTTTAAAATAGCAGGTGTTACTATGGAGATGGAAGACGATAGTGAGTCTGAAGTTTTGATGGGAAAGACCTTTGTTGTTACTGGAACGCTGCCAACACTCGGAAGAAAAGAAGTTACTGAACTAATCGAGAAAAATGGTGGAAAAGTATCTGGCTCTGTAAGTAAAAAGACTAATTATGTTGTTGCGGGAGAGGAAGCTGGTTCGAAGCTGACCAAGGCGACAGAACTTGGGATTCCGGTATTATCAGAACAGGATTTGATGGACATGCTGAATGGGAATAGCTAAAACTCGACTCGTTGCCGCAGGTAATCCAGAAATAAGGATTAAGATGGTTATTAGAACAGGATGTTATCAGGACGGATATATAAAACGGAATAAATAATAAAACTTCGCGAGGGTGGAAATAAATGCTCATCGTGATATAATAATTACTCGTATAATTTAAGAAAAGGCGGTTTATGTAATGCCAATTAAGGTACAAAGTCAATTACCAGCCAGGGAAATACTGGAGAATGAAAATATATTTGTGATGGATGAAAACAGGGCAACTCATCAGAATATCAGACCTCTTGAGGTCGGAATATTGAATCTGATGCCGCTCAAGGAGGATACTGAGCTTCAGCTTCTTCGCGCTTTTTCAAACACTCCGCTTCAGGTAAATGTTACATTTATTACTGTTGCGAGTCATACCTCGCAGAATACCTCGCAGAATCATTTGAATCAGTTTTACATTACCTTTGATGAAGCGAAGAATCGTAGATTTGATGGATTTATTATCACAGGTGCACCAGTTGAGCAGATGGAGTTTGAGGAGGTCGATTACTGGCAGGAGCTTACAGAGATAATGGAGTGGACGAAGAGTCACGTTACAAGTACACTTCATATCTGTTGGGGAGCTCAGGCTGCACTCTATTATCATTATGGTATTCACAAGTATTTATTGGATAGAAAGCTGTTTGGAATATATCCACACCGTGTGGATGGAAGAAAAGAGCCACTGGTAAGAGGGTTTGATGATATTTTTATGGCTCCACACTCTAGACATACTCAGGTTGTGGCAGAGGAAGTTAGTGGCTGCGGTAAACTCAAGATTCTGGCAGAGTCAGATGAAGCGGGATATTATCTCATGATGGCTGAAGGCGGAAGACAGATATTTGTCATGGGACATCCAGAGTATGACAGAGTTACGCTTGATAAGGAATATAGAAGGGATCTAGGCAAAGGACTTCTGATAGATGTTCCTAAGAATTATTATCCTGATGACAACCCAGAGAATAAGCCTATGCTTCAGTGGAGAGCGCACTGTAATACACTTTACAGCAATTGGCTCAACTACTATGTTTATCAGGCAACTCCATACGATGTTAACAGTATTGGAGCGGATGCTGGAAGCGGAATATAAAAAAATAAAAAATAATGCTTGCATTTTGTTAACACCTATTGTAATATGAACAAGTGCTCGCGAGAGCAGTGCTCTTCGGAGCAAACATATTGTGGCTCGTTGGTCAAGCGGTCAAGACGCTGCCCTCTCACGGCAGAATCAGCGGTTCGATTCCGCTACGAGCTGCTAAAACCCGAAACTTTTGTTTCGGGTTTTTTTATTCCTATCTCAAAGTCACTCCCCAGGTGGTGGTATAAAGTCGCTCCCAGCGGTGGTATAAAGCCGCTCCCAGCGGTAGTATAAAGCCACACCCGGGGCGGTGGTTTAATTGACAAAGAAAATGAGATGCATTTATAATTAAAAGAACTGATTTTTGTACTAGAAACAGAGCTTTTTGGAGGAAATTTTATGTTTTGTACAACTTGTGGAGCAAAATTAGATGATGATGCGTTGTTCTGTACCAATTGTGGAACTCGTGTTGAAAATAGTGTATCGGATGAAACGCCTACTATGCCCTTGGTACAGCCGGTACCAGAGCAGGTAACAGTACCAGAGCAGGCAGCCCAGCCAGAACAGGTAGCAGTGCCAGTTCAGCCTATCCAGCCAGAGCAGGTGATGATTCCGCAGATGCAGCCACAGATGCAGCCACAGATACAACCACAGATGGAACAGGTTGCCGCGCAGCCTAAGCAGAGCAAACCCAAAAAGGAGAAACCTGTTAAGACCAAGAATCCAGATGAAAAATCTAAAAAGAAGATATGGATTCCAATTGTTATTGGTGCATCTGTTCTTCTCTTATTAGGAGGAGCTGCATTCTGGTATTTTACATCAGATATTTATAAGCGTTCCCAGGCTATGAATAAGGGAAATGACCTTGCATCTCAGGGTAAATATGCAGAGGCGATTGAAGCATATAACGAAGCATATTCTTATGATGAGAATTCAGAGGAGACCAAGTCTGCTCTTTCTTCGGCGTACGCTAATCTGGCAAAAGATTATTCTTCAAACGGTGATACACAGAGCGCTGTAGATAATTATCTTCTTGCTAAGCAGTATGCACTTAATGAAGATGAGATAGTTCCAGAATTAATAGAAGCTTATGTTGCAAATGCTAAGAATAATTGCAATAAGGGAAAATATGCTGCCGCAGTAGAAGATTGTGAATCTATTAAGCAGCTCGGCGGAGATTCAGAAGTAGACCGCATTCTGCTTGATGCCTATATTGGCTGGGGCAATCAGGATTATGATAGCGCAAAATATGGTGATGCTATAGAGCACTACAATGCAGCAAATGAAATCGACTCATCAAATGAACTCGTAATTGCAAGTATGGTTAAAGCATACTGTGCTCAGGGAAGAATTGATGAGGAAGCTGGAGATTATGAGAGTGCACTTGAGTATTATGATATGGCACATGGACTTGATGAGGAGGCAGATACTCCTTATGAGTGCTTAATCAGACTACTTCTTCGTGAAAATGAAGTCCTTACGGCTTTTGAGCTGGTTAACGATCGTATCCTTTATGGAGAAAATAGTGATAATTTCAAAGAGATGAAAGCCAAGATGGTTGAGGGTACCAAGTATACCTACTCTTTCTATGCATCCGATAAATCTGAATCATATTTTGATTATGATGAGAATGGTAATCTGCTGTCATTATATTGCTACAATGGTAACGATCTCGTTTACTCATATTTGTATACCTATAATTATGATGGTTATCTTCAGACAATGATCTATGAAGGTCATTATGATGATACAACTTATAGTGAGACAGCATATGATGGAACAGAAGAAGAGAGGATGCTGGAATCAAATAGTGAAACCTTTGATAAGGACGGCAATAAAGTATATATCTCACAGTCACAGTATGTGGATGGATTGGAAGTATATAATAAGTCGGTTCGTTATAACGAAGATGGTTCAGAACTGAATTCCGTTGAATCACAAAAAGAATATGATTCAGATGGAAGAATCACATTATTTACTACAAATTCGTCATATGATTACGGAAATGGTGTCACTAAGTCAATATCAGAAGAAACCTATGAATATGATTCAAAGGGAAATGCAGTAAAGGAAATCTACACCAGCTTTGATGAAGATCATAATGAACTGTATAGAACTGAAAGAACGTTTGAGCTTGATGATCATGGAAATGAAATATATCTTGGAGTTCAGAACTATAACACAGATAGCGATGACCCGGTAGATTACTATGAGTATAAGTATGTAAGAGACTATGACGCAAATGGAAATGAAATATATACTGTTACTACATATTATGAAAATGGCAAGTATGTTTCAGAAGTGATTGACGAGAAAACATATGACAGCATGAATAATATGCTGGCTGAAAAGTATACCTACAAGGCAAATGTGGACGGAGATTTGGAGTATATTGAGGCGCAGACATATACAGAATATGATCAGGATGGTAATCAGACTAGGTTTAATTACGTAAGGCGAACATTGCCTTATGATCTGTCGATTCCTTTCTCTGAGGACATTGATATGGATGAGGTTTATGAGGTTCTTATAGAAGATTATTCTTACGAATTCATAAATTCATATGATGAATTCGGAAATCTTATCTACTGTAGCTATGAGAAAATGGATTCTGAAGAAGGATATGATTCTTCTGAAGACTACTTCCAGTATGATGCAGTAGGTAATGCTGTTAAAGATGGCAATGGAAACAATAAATTCGAATATATTTATGTTGGTGATGTAAACGAATTATAAGGAGAAGGTTTATGTTTTGTAAAAGCTGTGGAACAAAAATCGAGGATGGTATGTTATTTTGTCCGGAGTGTGGAACCCCAGCGCCCCAGCAGATGAATAGCGTTCAGGAAGAACAGGTTAAGGTGGCAGAGGAACCAATAACTCAGCCATTAACTCAGTCAGATGATGAGATTACAGTAGCGCCAATGCAGATGGCTATGCCAGAGCAGACAGTAGCGCCAATGCAGACGACTATGCCAGAGCAGACAGTAGCGCCAATGCAGGCGACTATGCCAGAGCAGACAGTAGCGCCAATGCAGACGACTATGCCAGAGCAGACAGTAGCGCCAATGCAGATGACTGCGCCAGTTCAGACAACCACTTCGTCTCAGAATTTCGGCCAGACATACAATACTCAGGTTCAGGGAGCGGGCGGTTATAATCCATATGGACAGAGTATAGGACAGCAGCAACCAATTGAGTATGTAAGAGATAAGCAGGGTAAGGGGCCTGTAAATAAGAAGAAGCTTTTCATACTCGGTGGAGTGGGAATTGTAGCAGTAGCTTTAATTATTCTTGGGATTATTTTCTTGCCGGGAATAATCAGAAGAAACTTCAGTTCGCCAGAAGATTATCTGGCATATGTGATTGAGAAGACTTCAAATGAAGCAATTGACAATGCTGCTAATGCATATGCCAATGCCATAGATAACGCTGATGTATTTAATACAAGTGTGACCTTTGAGGCAGGCTTTCAGTTTGGCGATAGACTCATTGACATAGCAAAAAAACAGACTGGCATGAGTAATATTCCACTTATTGATAAGGCTTTTGCAATAAGGGGTAACTACAATGCTAAGAATTATATGATGAGCCTCACAGGGGCACTGCTCATTGATTCAAAGGAGGTTCTCTCTGCTAATGCAATCTGGGATGCTAAGGATGAGGCTCTGTATTTCTCCCAGCCACAGTTGTATGACAAGAGTGCAAAAATTAAATTGAATGATCTGCTGGAGGTGTTACAGCACTACGGTGGATATAGCTATGACTATAACTATTATTATGGCGATTATTATGCAATCGAGATGCTGAAAAAAGCATTTGTTTCAGAAGATACAATAGACGAGTTTGAAGAAACATTAAAGAATTATCCGGACAGATCTAGACTTGTGCCGATTATGAAAAAGTACAGCAAGATTATTTCTTCCAAGATAGACAAGGTTGAGAAGTCAAGAGAGAACCTCAAGGTTTCCAATGTGTCTGCAACATATACAGCTCTTTCATTCGAGGTTGATGAAGAGCTGGTTCAGGATATGCTTGAGGCTGTAATGAAGGAAATGGTTGATGATGAGGAGCTTAAGGAAATCATCATTGACTATGCAGAAGCGATAGGTGAAGACGGAAAGAAAACCTATAAGGAATTTAAGTCAGAGCTAAAAGAGAGTCTCGACCAGATTGACAATATATCAAAATACAATAGCTTCGAGTTCGATATTACCCTGTGGGTTGATGATTCCGACGATATAAGAGGCTACAGAGTGGACCTTGGCAAAAAGGGTGAATTCGGTTTTGCAATGCCAAAGAGTGGCAATAGCGTTGGAGTTGAGTATTATTATCAGAATAAGTACACTGACATCGATCTTGTGGGAGAGGGAACTGAATCCTTCGGTAAGCTGAATGCAGATATGACACTGTATGTAGATGCCAAGGATTATCTGATGATTAAAGTCAGCGACTATAATGTTAATGACATTAAGAAGGGCCATATTAATGGTACATTCGATATCAGAATGACTGAGAATCTGTCGGATGAGTTATCCCGCACAGTATTCCGCTACAGTTCAATTGGATTGGATTTTGAGGATTATGTTCTTTCACTGGGATTTGAGTCGAGTGATTCTTCATTCAAGGTTAATGTTGGCCTTAAGGATGATGATGGTGAATATTTCAATGGTTACCTGTCTTGCTGGAGAGAGGGAGGTAAGGACATAGTAAAGCCTGATGATAAATCGACCGAAAGGCTCATTGACAGAGATGATATTCAGGATTTCTTTGATGGTGTTGATCAGGATGACGTTGAGAAGTATCTGAAGGATATCGGATTCACTGATGAAGAAGTAGAGACCTTTATGAGAGGTTTTGACAGAGGATCAGCGCTAGGAGCCAGTGACATGGGAGATATTGTAGTTGACTATGATGAGAACTGGGATTTCTAATGTCAATAATAAATATCATAAAAATAGAGTAAAGAAATTGTTGGTTGAAAAATAAAATAAAAAAGAGAGTAATCGTTAATCCTTTGATACAATAGTTTCGGCTAAAAAATCAATCGATAAA
>JAGHUF010000080.1 GCA_018064935.1 Candidatus Merdinaster equi
AACCACTATCAATCTAATTAGCACCAGAGATGCCATCACACCCAGAACACCGAGGGCAATATTAATACTCTTCCTGCCTAATTTCCCGCATTCACTTATGCTGTTTACAAGAGATATGTCATACGCAATTAGTATGGCAAGAACTCCAAACGTCGCTCTGCTTGGATATGTAGGAGACAGTACCATAGCCCCATGAGCCAAGCCGGCGTACAGCAATAGCAATATCTGATTAAGCATCAGCTTTCTCTTATAACGAGCTACAAATATAACCGTTAATAACACACTGATTAGAATAACTGGGAAGAGATAATCGAAGGTCGCACGAACCATTTCTCCCAAATGATTTACTATCGCATCGAGAAAACTCTCCTTGATTAGTGAACTTCTCACGAAGTTTCCCGGAGCGACAATCACAATCACGCTACCGACAAAAGCCCCTACAATTCCTGTATACATCCACAGCTGTGTTTGGATATTCTTCCTTCTACAAATGACAAGAATTACAATTGCCATCAACATGGATGCCGGTCCCATGTTTTCATTGCTCCAGCCTGATATAAGGCCAAGAATCAACATCCCGATAGCTTTAATAGCTATAATAATTACATTATCATGGTAGTCCTTAACGTGTGCCAGTTCAGTTATAGCACCCTCGGAATCATTTATTTTCAGCCTCTTTATATATAATCCAACAAACAGGAATATCCATACCGTGCTGTACAAGTAATTAACTACACCCGACTGCCAGAACAGATTCATGTGTGGAGCCGGGTTAAGTACAATTAATAAGCATACAGAAAGCAAAGCTAGTGGAGCAACTTTTCTACGATATATTCCAACCATCCAGCATATTATATATGCCAAAAGAGCGAGCATGATACTGTTCAGAATATCCGCAATAAGCTCTCCACATGCAAGAACCAACTGAAGAATCCCGTGGGTCATGCAACGACCTCCCCAGTTATAAAAATGCCATACCTGGCTCGTGAGAATATCCGAAAACGATGCAATCCTCTCACCCGTCACCAGATTAGTTCCATACCAAATATCATCATTGATGAATGGAATCAACCTGTTTACTACAAAAACCAGTGTAAATATTACGCTGGTCACTACCACATAGATACTGCCTTCACGTATTATATTTGTGTTATTCTTCTTAACTTCTTTATTGTAATTTTTATTAAACATCTGCTAAGCTAAATGCTCTTTATACCATGCAATTGCCTCTGCAATTCCCTTAGAAAAATCATACTCTGGATCATAACCCAGAAGTTTTCTAGCCTTCGAAATATCAGCATTGGAATGCTTGATGTCACCAGCTCTATCTGGTCCAAAATTTGGCTTTATGTCCTTATCCAGTGCCTTACATAAATCATAATAGATATCAATCAGATACTCTCTTCCACCATATGCAATATTGAATGCATTACCCGCTGCCTCAGTTGGTGCTAGGCAAGCTTTCAGATTCGCCTCTATGACGTTATCTATATATGTAAAGTCTCTAGACTGCTTACCATCTCCATTTATAGTTGGCGTCTCATCATGAAGAAGCATTTTGATGAATTTGGGAATCACGGCAGCATAAGCACCGTCTGGATCCTGACGTCTTCCGAATACATTGAAATATCTCATTGCATAGGTATCAAGTCCATACAGCTTGTGATATAACTTACCATACTCCTCATCCACTCTTTTTGTAAGAGCATAGGGTGATAACAGATTTCCTTCCTGTCCCTCAACCTTAGGAAGAACAGGATGATCTCCATATACTGAAGAGCTTGACGCAAAAACAAACTTCTTGACGCCACTTTGCCTAGCAGCCTCCATCATGTTAAGCGTACCTCGTATATTTATCTCCTCATACAAAAGCGGCATTTCTATACTTCTTGGAACAGATCCCCATGCCGCCTGATTGAGGACATACGTCACACCCTTACACGCCTCAATGCAGGTATCCAAATCCCTAATATCGCCCTTGATAAAAGAATAATTAGGTCTATCTATTAATAGGTCCACATTCTCCTGTTTACCGGTAGAAAGATTATCCAAACATCGTACCTGATGGCCCATATCTGTGATTGCCTCACACAGATTAGACCCTATAAAACCTGCTCCACCTGTCACAAGGAATATACTGTCTTTGTCAAAGACTAAATTTTTATATCCCATTTTTACTAATCCTCACATTCTATGACATTCGCTTGGTTATCCATGCATCTGCCATTCTTTATTTATTCAATAAGTTCGGTGTATTCTGTCTTTTACATTTTCTCAACATAGCAAAATATACCACAATTCCCAGACAAGTTAATTCTGATACCACATCCCCAATAATCCACATGATTGGTGTTTTAAATGCCACACTAACGGTCCCCGAATATCCTGCCGGTAGGCTTGCTACAACTGTATGATTTTCTGACTCTAGTAGCTCAATTGCCCTACTGTTTTCGCCCGTTGCAGCATAATGTGGATAATATACTAATGGAACTTCCACTAGTTCATCACGGTCACTCGGATTAAATAGGCTCATCGTCAGATGCAATCCCCTGCGCTCAAATGAACTTATGACGACACTCTCACTATATGGAAGCTCGTTAACAAGTTCATCTGGATTACATCCAAATGGAAGATATTCCTTGGTACTTATATTATAGCTATCAAGCGCTGCAGTAGAGTAGACCTTCTTGGCATCCGATTCTGAAGCAAACAGTGAGATTTTCCACAAAGCAGGAATTAACACCAGTACGCCTATTGCTATCAATAAATATCGCTTGTATCTACCTTCCCGATACCCAGCTACCATCTTAACCAAGCACCCTAATGATACTAGTCCAAGAACAGTCCCAACACTGAAAAATCTTTGCGGGTACTGAACCGAATTAATTATTCCCCTAAGGAAAGGCATCGTTTCTTCAATGAAGTCCCACGGAAAATACATCGTTCCCATATATGTAAAAATAAGGCATGCTATGCTACTTACAATTCCTATTTTCTTATAGCACTTCAGTTCTTCTGCAATCAGCTTTTTTCCTACAATTATCATAAATATCAAAAAACTAATTGCCGCCCCGAGCAAAAGTATATCAATTATCTCTGAATCTCTCGTAAGATCCTGATTAAACACATTGCCAAGTGATGAGATTTCTACTCCACCCTTTTGGATATAGTTCCACTTTTCATCCCATCCGGCAGCATTACAGTAATAATTGCCACTCAGATAAAACTCTGCTATTGGTATCAGAAAACCAATATTAATTAGTATTGATATTCCAACTGCCTTGATAAAAGTGAGCCATACTCTATTCTTAAGGAAATCCTTAAGCAACATGAGGATAGTGATGAATATTCCAAGCGCCGTCATCTCCGCTGACAGAAGATGTGTCTGCAGGATTCCAGTCATTGCGATGGATAAATATACCCATCCTCCTGTCTTTGGGGTTTTAAATATCCTATATACACCATATACGACAAGCGGTAATAACATGTATGCCGTGTACATTCCACATCGCGTGAGCGCAAATGTCAGGAATAATCTATATGCTGACAGGGTATACGCTCCTGAAAGAAGTAATCCAAGTTTCGATGATTGGAATACTCCCTTCATGCAATAGTATGAAATAATAGCTGTTCCAGCTGTGATTACAAGAACATATGAGGCATAAGCATCCTGAATCGTAAATCCACATATTCGTAGCATAGCCGGGAAATAGAGGAACAAATCTCCATAGAATACTGAAGTTGCATATCCATATCCACCAAGCCAATTCGGTTGAACTCTTACAGGAAA
>JAGHUF010000033.1 GCA_018064935.1 Candidatus Merdinaster equi
GCATGTGGACATAGACCTTCCTTATATCCAAGATGTCTATAATATGGATGCCTGTACACAGGAATATAGTGAACATTACAGCATATTCCCTCTGCGCCAAGAGCCGCGAATATCTGCGCTCTGTTAGCGGATAGCATATCGGAATTAATTCTGAGGATATATAGGTGCCTTACTGTATCTGATTCGGGAATTTCCTCCTGAACGGTAATCTGAGGAATCAGGCGGAAAGCGTCATTGTATTTCTGTACAATTTCTTTGCGGCGCTTTGCAAACATTCCAAGTTTATCGAGCTGACTTGATATAAGTGCAGCTTGAATGTCTGTCATACGATAATTGAAGCCTAAATCAATCTGCTCATAATACCAGGGACCCTCTGAAGGATATTCCATCAGGTTTTCCTGTCTTGTAATTCCATGAGAACGAAAAAGAAGAAGTCGTTCATATAACTCTGGATCGTTTGTCAAAACAGCTCCACCCTCACCGCCAGTAACTGTTTTTACTGGATGAAAACTGAAGGTTGTCATATCAGCAATGGAGCCAACGCCTTTTCCGTTATATTTAGTTCCAATCGAGTGAGCGCCATCTTCAATCAGATAGACCTTGCGACCATATCTCTGTGTTGCTTCTGAAGTGATAGCCATGAGTGAGTCAAGCTCAATGCTCTGCCCGGTAAAATCAACTCCAACAATCGCACGCGTTTTCTCGTTAACGAGAGCCTTTACACAGCTTGGGTCGATGTTATAGGTCTTCGGATTAATATCCGCAAACACAGGCTTAGCGCCAACATACAGCGCACAGTTGGCAGAAGCGGCAAATGTGATCGGTGTTGTTATCACCTCATCACCAGAACCAATTCCTGCAGCTAGACATGCTATGTGCAGCGCGGCTGTTCCGTTACTGCATAAAACAGCATATTTTGCGCCGGTAAGCTCGCATAACTTTTTCTCAAGCGAACCAATCTCAGGACCGCATGTTAAGTAATCACTTTTCAATACAGCTGTTACAGCTTCAATATCAGCTTCGTCAATATACTGATGTCCATAATAGAGTTTGGAACTGCGCACAGGTGTTCCGCCATCTATTGCAAGTGTTGTGTTCATAATGCTATTCATGCCCTTTCTTAAACCTGCAGACTTTTTTTGAGATTATCTATTGTTTTTCGTGCTTCTTCGACAAGAGATGGATTACAATGTAACTCTGCGGAGACGTCTTCATCTGATTTTTCTGGGTAGTCGTTGATGTATTTTATTACTTCAAAAGCATAAGATTCTCCTTTTGCAATGCCATCGTTATATA
Organism: Candidatus Merdinaster equi; assembly: GCA_018064935.1. Taxonomy (GTDB): domain Bacteria; phylum Bacillota; class Clostridia; order Lachnospirales; family Lachnospiraceae; genus Merdinaster; species Merdinaster equi. The sequence goes on from JAGHUF010000033.1 coordinate 1,297, forward strand.
CACATTCGCCTAATCCGCTCATTTTCTTAGCCTCCTCCTTCAACTCTTCATATTGAGAAAGGTCAATATATTTGCCAAATCTCTCTTCAAAATCTCTGCTATGAGGATAGAATATTAAGTTTAGAAAGTCAAATAATCCCTCTTCACCAGTCCATTCGGAGTTGCCTAATCGAATAATAACTAATTCCATTAAGTCATAATTTGATTCTTGTGATAATTTGCACTCGATGTTGGTGAATTTATACTTGCTAATAGTATACGCTTCGTCGTTAGGAATATTGTCTCTGCAAATCCAAATGCTGTAGCATTTTTCTAATATATTATAATCTGTTTTTATAGAAACTATGGGAATTTGAGAGGATAATTCTCTCGCTAGATAGTAGATTCCTCTTTTTTCTATAGGGTATCCAGGTCTGTAGTCTTTCTGCGGCTCAATATCAATATGCAGATTGACGACAATATCTCTTGTTGATAGCTTTGGATTCTTAACTGTGAATAGTTTATCAAATTTTGATAGCATCTCACCTAATTCATAAAACTCGGTATCAGTACCTATAATTACATCAGAATTTGTTCGACTATTTGATACCTCTACATCTTCATTTATTTCGACGAATTCCAGGGATTGTATTATTTCATTCTTATTAAGTTCCTTAAATTCATCCACAACTGCCTGTAAGATTATTGCAATTACAGGTTTTTGCTTGAGTATATATTTACTTTCACTATCTAATCCCAGCATGTTGTGGGTTAATTGTGCTGCGCTGTACAGCGAAAGACTTCCCTTGGCTCTATCCATTTTCCCTCCAATTCACCATATCTGCTTTGGCGGCCGATGAAAGCACTTGGTTAAATCGGAGTGATTCATCAGCCAAATACAAAAGCAACCCGGGTACGTTATATGCATAATAATAGTACCCATTGCTTACAATGTCAAGCGGGGATTATGCGCGCAAAAAGAGGGAAAATATGCTATAATAAAACAGATTTTACGCATTCAAAAATATAATTAGGTCGTGTACATAAGAACGATGAATTCTGCAATCACATTTATTAGTAGCAAACTGAATAAAAAACCCGTGCAGTACATTGTACTTGCCGTAGCATCACTACTGTTCACTGTACTGTACGTGAGCCTGTGCTTTAACAAAAACATTTGGACTGACGAGGCGTTTACCATAGATCTTCTGAATAATTACAAGACCTACGGTGCAATTGCTGATTATACAGCAACAGATGTGCATCCACCGCTGTATTATTTCATCCTAAAGGCAGTCACAGATATTTTTGGAGTCAGATGGACATTAATTAAACTAATGAGTGTTGTCCCAATGATTATGGTCTTTGTAATGGGAATCACCTATGTGAGGAAGAGATTTGGCTTTAAGAGTGCGCTTCTGTTCATAATGTTGACAGGGGCTATCCCATGCACAATGGAATATGCTGTTCAGATGCGAATGTATGCATGGTGTATGGCGTTTGTTACAGGTGCTGCTTTTTCGGCCTACGATGCATATGAAACGGGAAGAATCAGAAGCTTTATAGGACTG
>JAGHUF010000058.1 GCA_018064935.1 Candidatus Merdinaster equi
CTGTACGAGCAAGTGAACCACCGTAGCTAAGTCCCTTACCTGTAAGAACTCCCTCGTAAAGACCTGTAAGTCTCTTGTACTGTCCATACATGAAACCAATCTCACGACCACCAGTACCAATATCACCAGCAGGAACGTCAGTATCTGCCCCAAGATACTTGTGAAGCTCTGTCGTGAATCTCTGGCAGCATGCCATAACTTCTCTATCAGACTTACCCTTAGGATCGAAGTCTGAACCACCCTTACCACCACCGATTGGAAGGCATGTAAGTGAGTTCTTGAAGATCTGCTCGAAACCAAGGAACTTGATAATACCAAGATTTACTGAAGGATGAAGTCTAAGGCCACCCTTGTAAGGTCCAATTGCAGAATTGAACTGAATTCTCATTGCATTGTTAACCTGAACCTGTCCCTTATCATCTACCCATGGAACTCTGAACAGAATCTGACGCTCTGGAGTTGTAATTCTCTCAAGAAGAGCTTCTCTTCTGTATTCATCTTCGTTTGCTTCGATTACAACACGAAGTGATTCAAGAACCTCTTTAACTGCCTGATGAAACTCTGGCTGTGCAGGGTTCTGGTCAACTACTCTCTGGTAAACCTCATCTACATATGACATTTTTTGTTTCCTCCTGCTATATAGCATTTTTTTATTCAACATTGCCATTATATAACAGCACCCTCTATATTGCAAGAAAAAATATACGTGTATACAATAATTCCGATATACAAAAACCACCTGCCAGCAATGCAGGTGGTTCCTCTTAATTCCATTCAATTACTATTAAATTACTATTCAGCAACATCCTCAAGGAATTCTGTCTTGATATATCCGCTCTTGCCGTCATATATTACACGGCTCCAGCCATCCGACCTGTGCTCAAGAAGTCCAAGTATTGTACCACTTGATGCAACTCCCATTTTATTGTTGCCCTCTGTGTTTGGCTCGGTACGAACATTAACCTTATCTGTTGTCTTTACATAACCCTTTGGTGTCTCAACAACAGTAAGAAGATCTGATCTAATATATCCTTCCTTACCCTCATAGACTACTTTGCTCCATCCACTCGCAAGATTTTCGAGTCTTGTCAGCGTTGTTCCCTTAGGAACTACGTCCACCTTGGCCGAATCGGAATTAGCTTCAGCTCTCATATTAACTCTGTCATTCGTGCAGACACTTTCTTTTTTGTCAGCTTCAGTGCCTTGATTATTCTCTGTACCTGGCTGATCATTAGCACCTTCCTGAGGATCATCCTGATTATTCTGTGAATCCTCACCGGTAGTTGCTTCCTGAGTATCTCCAGGTTCTGTTCCTGGAACTGTGCCTTCACCAGTTTCTTCTGGCTGATTGTAAGCGAGCAGCGCCAGTTCCTCTCCTACTTCATTCTTAAGGTTAACAGCTAAATCCTCAAGGAATGCCTTCAATCCCTCATCTGAATCAACTACATCGTTATAATTAACCTGAATTCTGTTGAAAAGGTCTGCAACATCTTCTTCAGCTGATACTGTTTCCATATACTTCTCTGTATCAGCATCCTTCTCTCCGCTTTCAACAAACAGATTACCCTCTTCATCTGTGCACAGATACAAGGTGTTCATTCCAGGTGCTGTGGTCTCAAAGTCCTTGAATTTAACCTCATAATGAACATATGCGATAAAAGAATTATCTATATAACCTGGTTTAGTATACACGTCCACTACATTATAGTTTTCAATGTAGTTTGATTTTTTTGTCATCAGAATCTTATCAGTTTCATCTGTCTTGCTGCGCATTGATACGTAAGACTCAACATCGCCCTCGGCACATGCTCCATAATACTTATTAACAAACTGATTGACGAAATCATATGCATTTTCTTCGACAGGAGACTGTGTCTTGTCGACAGATACATCAGTATAAGCATTATTCTGGCTAGCCAGATCAGCTTCTGTCTTAGCGACAATGGCATTATTAATCAGAATAATTGCAACAACAATGACAAGAATAATGCCTATACCAATCGGTATAGCCTTTGCATAATTCTTCTTGCACCATGCAACTAATTCCTTGAAATCATCTGCAATATAAGCTCCTACAGATTTCTTAGTTGTAGTATGTCCTTTTCCAAACTGACCAGTTTCCTTTATATCAGAAGAAACACCGCTTCTTCTTGATGTTTTCTGTGGTTTGCTATCCTTAGCAGGTTTAGCTTCCTTTACAGCCTTATTCTTGGCAGGCTTTGCATCCTTTGCCTCTTTACCATCTTTTGCTGCCTTCACAGAAGCACTATGAAACTCTTTCTTATCTTTTGCCACACTACTTTTTGCAGCACTTGATTTGCCTGTATCACTTACTATGACTGTTCCTAATGACTTACTTCCACTTGCATTACTTGCTTTCTTTACTTCAGTGGAATTCATTGATGTTTCGCCAGTAACAATAGTAACATCAAGATCTTCATCTGCCGGAAGTGGATTCTTCTCCATTTTATGTGGCTCCACCATCTTTGGTGTATCCCCATCCTGTTCAATTACACGCACTACGTCTTCTTCTACAGTAGCGTCTGTATTCTTGTTTTCCATGACAGAAACCTCTCTATCTTTTTTTTGCTAATATCGCGTGCACCCGACAGGAATCGAACCTGCATTAAAGGCGTCGGAGGCCTCCGTTCTATCCATTAGACTACGGGTGCCGGTACCGCCATATAGCGCCCCAAACGTCATAATGATAACATAACCGCCTGTTTTTGTCTAATGACGATACCCAGCCCGATGGAGTAAACTTACTGTCAGTTGGAAATAATTAGAGATACCCTAAGATTTTCAGATTCGACTTAGTTTTCTTGTATTTTATTATCTCCACATTGCCTTG
>JAGHUF010000052.1 GCA_018064935.1 Candidatus Merdinaster equi
GCAGGTCTTGAGGACATCTCTTCAGGAGAACTTAGAATCGGTGATAGAGTAGTTAACGATGTAGAGCCTAAGGATAGAGATATCGCGATGGTATTCCAGAATTACGCTCTGTATCCTCATATGTCAGTATATGACAACATGGCATTCGGTCTTAAGCTTAGAAAAGTACCTAAGGATGAGATCGACAAGATGGTTAAGGAAGCAGCTAAGATCCTTGATCTTACAACACTTCTTGATCGTAAGCCAAAGGCTCTTTCCGGTGGACAGAGACAGCGTGTTGCCATGGGTCGTGCAATCGTTCGTAATCCTAAGGTATTCCTTATGGACGAGCCTCTTTCAAACCTTGATGCAAAGCTCCGTGTACAGATGAGAATTGAGATTGCTAAGCTTCATCAGAGACTTGGCACAACAATCATCTACGTAACACATGACCAGACCGAGGCTATGACACTTGGTACCAGAATCGTAGTTATGAAGGATGGTGTCATCCAGCAGGTTGATACACCTCAGAACCTTTACGAGAAGCCACAGAACCTCTTCGTTGCTGGATTCATGGGATCTCCACAGATGAACTTCCTTGATGCAGTAGTAGAAGTAAATGGTGACATTGCAAGCCTTAAGGTTGCTGGTCACAGCATTCCTCTTCCTCCTGCAAAGAGCAAGAAGGTAATCGAGGGTGGTTACGAAGGAAAGACTGTTACATTCGGTATCCGTCCTGAGGATGTATATGATTCAGAAATGATGATTGAAGCTGCGCCTGCAGCAGTATTTGAGTCTACAATCAGAGTATATGAGCTTCTTGGTGCAGAAGTATTCCTTTACTTCGATCTTGAGGAGTTCGCTATGACAGCTCGTGTAGATCCTAGAACTACAGCTAGACCTGGCGATGTTGTTAAATTCGCTATCGATGTTGAGAAGATTCACGTATTCGATAAGGAAACAACAAACATCATTACCAACTAGTCTCCATTGTATATTACAAGGTGCGATCCATTTGGGTCGCACCTTTTTCTTTTTATACAATTTTCATTAGATTGGTAAAAAGAAACAATATGGGTTACAATGTATCTGTGTTACTGCATATCTATGCTTGAAAGAACCGGGAGGATGAAGCGTGCTTACAAATCAGGTGATTGAGAAGACAATCAAAGAGCTTCAGGCACTTACTAAAGTGCACATGGCAGTTTATGATACGGATGGAAATATGCTGGCTACAACGGATGAAACAATCAGTGAGAGTACCAAATCACTGGTATCATTTGCACAGTCGCCAGCCGATTCGCAGATTATAGGCGATCTCCAACTCATGAAGGTTATGGATGAAGAAGATATTTCTTTTCTGCTGGTCGTAAGAGGCTCTGGTCCGGACAGCTATATGATTGGAAGTATTGCGGTTCATGAATTATCCAATCTTCTTGTTGCATATAAAGACAAAGTTGATAAGAACAGTTTTATTCAAAACCTGCTATTAGATAATCTTCTCTTGGTAGATATATATAATCAGGCCAAGAAGTTGAAGGTAGATGAAGAGGTTGCAAGAGCTGTCTATGTTGTAGCAGCAAGGCCTGAGCAAATGGATATTATTTCGGCAACTTTGGGCAATATTTATTCTCAAGAAAGTGGAGATTTCATCACCTCGGTAGATGCAGGAGTGCAGATTCTGGTCAAGGCTCTCGATTCTGATTCAGGCGACGACCAGATGGAGGAAGTGGCGTACACAATTTCAGATATGCTTAATACAGAGGCAATGGTCGATGTAAGAGTTGCCTATGGAACGAGAGTTGCCAGCATTAAAGATGTTTCCAAGTCATATAAGGAAGCTAAGATGGCTATGGAAGTGGGTCGCATATTCTATGCGGAGAAAAAAATAGTTTCCTATAGCTCACTGGGTATTGGAAGATTGATATATCAGTTGCCAGTAAACTTATGTCGTATCTTTATTGATGAGGTGTTTGGCCCTAAGTCACTCGATGAACTTGATGATGAGACATTACTTACGGTTCGCAGGTTCCTTGAGAATAATCAGAACGTATCTGAGACGAGCAGACAGTTGTATATTCACAGAAATACTCTCATTAATAGAATCGAGCGACTTCAGAAAATTACCGGACTGGATATTCGACTCTTTAACGATGCCATGACGTTGCAGATTGCACTCATGGTTGTCAATTATATGAAATATCTTGAATCAGTTGATGAATAATAGCTTGGATCTGTGCCTGCACTCCAAAAGTATTGTGCGCCAGGTATAGACATATACTTTATTATGAAGAAGCAGACAAGGCTTGAAAGAAGAGCCCTTAGATTAGAAAAAGAAAAACAGGAAGCAGTCACTCAGGAAAAGCTAGACTGTAAATACATGCGGGCAGCAATTAGGGAGGCGCGAAAAGCGCTAGAGCTCGGCGAAGTACCTATTGGTTGTGTTATCGTGTATGATAACAGGATTATTGGGAGGGGTTACAATCGAAGGAATACGGACAAGAGTACCCTTTCTCATGCGGAGATAACAGCCATAAAGAAGGCGAGCAAAAAAATAAATGACTGGCGTCTTGAGGGCTGTACACTGTATGTGACTCTTGAACCATGTCAAATGTGCGCTGGAGCAATTGTGCAGGCGAGAGTAGACAGGGTAGTGATGGCTGCAATGAACGCGAAAGCCGGATGTGCGGGGTCTGTGCTGAATATCCTAGAGATGCCTGAGTTCAATCATCAGGTTGCGGTCACGAGAGGGGTTCTCGAGGCGGAATGCAGCGACATGCTTAAAGATTTTTTCAAATCCCTGAGGATAAAAAATAAGAGTCAAATCAATAATTGAATGATTTGACTCTTGTTTTTTGTATGATAGGACAAAATAGAAGATATATTCATATCACTATTCACATTACAGGATTATATATCAGAAAATTGCATCATGATTTGAGCAAGTTCAGCCTCAGTTCTTCTCAATTTTCGTTTAATCTTAATCAGATTCCAACCGAGTGAATCATTCTCTTTGTTCAGAAGGCTCTCAGAAACATATATCTTGTCGCCGTTTTCCGTTGTTGTTTTGTTATTGGATAAACGTTCCGCAACAGTAGACCTATAGATCCCAACTATATCAAAATAGCGTCTTCTGTATATCTTGCAAAAATGAAAATAGATTATGCAGGAAGCGATGACGATTATGAGGCTAATTAATATAATAGCGAGAAAGAAAAAATGTCCCCCGTTGCCTTCATTTATTACCTCCTGCGAGGTGGCAATCGTCGCTGTCCCGTCTACGAAAACACGTATGTTGTCTAAAATCATTTCTTATTACCATCCCTTATAAGACAAATGACGCAATATAGTTGGATAATGGTTCATATTATAGGAAAATCTATCTTTTTAGCCCACAATCTTATATAATTAAACTGATTATCCATGTCTAGAAAGGAAGTTTTAAATGAATACAAAAGAGACGGAGATTTTCTTAAAAAGATTCAGAAAATATAAGATTGCACATGCGGCAGTTCTGGTTTTTTTCGAAGCAGCATACCTTCTCACGGTGCTTTTGCACCCGTCACTTAGAAATAGCATGTATTCAAATAGTACACTGCTTTCGCTATCGATATTAGTATGGGTACTACTTCTTATTTCATTTATCTTTGTCTTGCATGATGTTGTTAAGATGGAGAAGGCTGTTAAGAAGAATCACGAATTAAATCGATTGGCACATCTTGATGAACTTACAGATATGCCAAATAGATATTCTTGCGATAAACTTCTCAGAGAATATGAAAAGGGAAGCGAGCTCACCAGTCTTGGAGTAAGCATGATGGAAATTGCGAATCTCCAGGAGATTAATGATACGAAAGGACGTGAAACAGGAGATATTCTCGTCCATGATTTTGCTGAAATATTAGTGAAGTGTTCAAAAAAGTACGGATTTGTATGTCGTAATAGTGGTAACGAATTCCTCGCAGTATTCTGCGATTGTGATAATGAGAAGATGGATAGCTTCTTCGCACTAATTGATGAGGAGATTAAGTCATACAATGCGGATGCATCGCATGAAAAACTGGTTTATAACCATGAGAAATATATGAACTGCGATGAGCATGTTGAGACGTTCTCAGAACTGGCAAGAGGAGTTCATAAAAAACTCCACGGTAATGAACATTAAATAGATTGTAGTAAATATGGCAAAAGAATATGACCATGAGTATATAGCGAAGCTGGTCCGTCTGACCCAGCAGAATAATTCAGATGCATTTGCCCAGCTATATGCAATGACCTACAACAAAATATATAACTATGCACACCATTATATGCATGATGCGTTTCTTGCCCAGGATGCGGTGCAAGAGATATATATTCATGCGCTTAAAAATATAGATAAAATTAAAGATCCTTCCCTCTTTGTTGCATGGCTTAATCAGATTGCGTTCAGGGTTTGTTATGATATGACCTTCCGTCAGGGAGGTGTTCAGGCTCAGGCAACAGATGATACGCTCCTTGAACTTGTGTCAGATGAGAGAGACAGTTCAAGTCCTGAGAAATGTGCTATCAAGCAAGATGAGCATGAGAGACTGCGGCAGGCAATAAACGAACTTCACCCGGATGAAAAGCAATGCATCATAATGAAGTATTACCGGAATATGAAGCTTGAAGACATCGCCGATGCGCTGGACATTAGCCGGAGTACAGTAAAGCGATATATAGCAAGTGCTGAAGCAGAGCTTCGCTTTAAGATGAGAAATTAGGAGAGGAGGGTTCGATATGGCTAAGAAAAATAAGAATAAATATAATATGAACGAGCAGGCTGCGGAATTGCTATTGAAAAACGTGCTCAACGCCTGTGATAAGCCTGCCAATATGACCTCCTTTGATGAACTGTTAGAGGAAATCAATCCTAAGGAACGGAGCTATGTTCCACTCAAGATTTTTTCTTGTGTGATGCTGGTATTAACCCTGATAATTCCTTTGTTCTTTCCACATCCACCAATCAGTGTTCAGCAGGATGCGTCATCCGAAGAGTTTTATCTGGACAGCAATTATGTTTTGAATGGGAATGTTTTTCTGCATTTCTTCGGACAGCAGGTAGATGAAAAAGATAGCTACATGTTGACGGGAGAAGGGATGACATTTAGGTATACAGCATATGAACAGAGCAGCAATACAATTGCTTTCCCATACGAGGAATCGTTTGGACGTTCGTCAATCACGATTAGAAGTAAGGACGGTTCAGAAATTGTTTTAATTATGACTAATGATGGTGGTTCTGATAATCAGTAGGATATGGCTACGAGAAGAAAAAAGAAATATCAACTGAATAGATATATAATTCCTGCGCTCGCGCTTGGTCTGATGCTATTAATGACGTCATGTGGGCAGAGCGGCGATGATCAATCTTCATTTTCAAATGGTCTGACATATGAGGACTCATCAGAAGATGCTTCGCTAACCAAGGGGCAGAGAGACAATACCATTAAATGTATGAAGGTTGATTCGCCCGGGAAAGATGTTTATGAAGCCAAGGATATAGCGTGGATTGATGTATCGAATATGGAAGAGGGATATATCAGCGCTAATTATTATGGAACCTGTGAAAAAGTGAAGCTTCAGATTACAGGTCCTGACAGTACGACTTACACATATAATCTCAAGAGTGGGACAGAGTATTTTCCTCTCACTGGTGGCGATGGTGCTTATACAATCGGAATATATGAGAATATTGAGCAGACGCAATATGCCGTTGCATTATCAGAGATTATTGATGTGAGAATCGAGAATATATTTGGTCCCAATCTGTATCCTAACCAGTATTGTATGTTTGATGACAATACCAAATATGTTAAGAAGAGTGCTGACCTTGCGTTCTCGATGGATAATGATCTGGAATATGTCACAAATGTTTTCAATTATGTCCTGTGCACAATGAGCTATGACAAAGAAAAGGCTGAAAACATAGAAAAAGGTTATGTATGTAACCTTGATGACATCTACGAAAAGGGCACAGGGATTTGTCTGGATTATGCAGCAATTATGACCTGCCTGCTTAGAAGTCAGGGAATACCTACCATGCTTCAGGTGGGATATGCGGGCAAGGCATATCACGCGTGGATAAATGTGTATATAGAAGAGAAGGGCTGGGTTAACGGGATTATTGAATTTGATGGAGTTGACTGGTCCCTTATGGATCCAACTCTGGCAGATACTTCAGCAAAAGACCAGCTTGAGAATTTTATTGGAGATGGAAGTAAGTACACACTGAAATATATTTATTGACCCATATTATCGAGAATGAGGTTTTGGAAAATGAGCAAGATTAAAAAACTGACGGGACTTGAAGTAGCTACCTTCTGTGAGCAGATGGCAATTATGATGCATGCTGGTATTTCGGTAAGAGAAGGACTCAGCATACTTGAGTCTGATGCGCAGGAGGATTCAGCAAAGGAACTGGTGCATGAAATATACGAATGCACACTACGCGGTGAATCCTTAAGTACAGGCTTGGAGAAGTCAGGCGTATTTCCTGAATATGTGACTCGTATGGTGAAAATGGGTGAGGAGTCTGGAGCTGTAGAAGTGGTACTTCAGTCGCTGGCAGATTATTATAATCGCGAGAATGCAATTTCGGAGGGAGCAAAGAGTGCACTGAGATATCCGCTGATTATGATTGGTATGATGTCTGTTGTTATTTTGGTGTTGATTATCCGGGTTCTTCCTATTTTTAACGAAGTATTTAAACAATTAGGAAGCGAAATAACAGGCTTTTCGAGAAGCATGATGGATATTGGAGATGTACTCAAGAATTACGCAGCAGTCTTTGTTGGAGTAATCATAGTAATTCTGGTACTTGTGATATTGGGAAGCAAGACAGAGTTCGGAAAGAGAATATCACGCCGATTTATGACCAAATTCTTTCTCACTAAAAAGCTGTTTATGCACATGGCGGTCGGAAGATTTGCCAGTGGAATGGCGCTTGCAAGAGGTGGTGGACTTGATGTATACAGAAGTCTTGATATGGTAGCGGCGCTTGTGGAACATGATGAATTGAGCAGAAGGGCACTCGCATGCAAGAATCATATCAAAGCAGGGCTGGACTTTGCTGAGGCTGTAAAAAAAGAAAAGATATTTTCAAATCTTCATTCTAAAATGATTTCGGTCGGTACGAAGGCCGGAGAAGAGGATAAGGTTCTCAAGAAGATTGCTGATAATTATGAGGATGAGACTTCAGATAAGCTCTATGCAATCGTTGCGGTTTTGGAGCCGACTCTTGTAATTGTACTATCACTTATTGTTGGTCTGATTCTGTTGTCAGTTATTCTTCCACTTATGGGAATCATGTCAACGATTGGGTAGTACGAGATATAACGCTGATGCGCTTGTTTTTCACACGTGGCAAGCTACTCAGAAATGAGACTAGTACAACGTTACACGGGTTCAGTTTTTATTGTTGGAGATGCGTATGAATAGATTCATGGGCGGAAACAGATTTGTCCGTATTGCCAGAAAGATACATCTAACATTTATAGTATTCGCAGTTACTATCGTTTTAGTATTGCTTGGATTGTCTTCAATAGCAGGCAAGGCGGATAAGTCCAGAAAAGAGAGCCTAGAACTGGCACTTCAAAAAGATATAATGCACTGTTATGCGATAGAGGGTACATATCCACCATCGCTTGACTATATTGCCGAGCATTATGGTCTTGTCTACGATGAGGATGTATTTTTTGTAGATTATCAGGCGAATGGAGCAAATCTGATGCCTGATGTAACAATAATTGAATTAAAATAGTTGAACTGAGATAACTGAATCAAAAAAAGATAATAATAGTATATCGAAATAATAAATGGGTTGATATGAGATCAAAAAAAGAAAACCGCCATGTGGTAGATGTTCTTTTTGTTGTGATTTTATTCTGCATATTTGCTTTTTGCTCGCTTATTTTGGTTGTGTTTGGAGCAGAGGTGTATGAGAAGACAATGGAACACATGGATAACAATTATATAGAGAGAACGGCGTACGCATACATATCAGAGAAAATCAGGCAAAATGATATGAAGGATGCTGTGTCTGTGGAACAGTTCGGTGATGATGACGCGATTTTCCTTAAGAATAATTACGCTGATAAGGACTATTACACCGTATTGTATGTGGATGATGGATGGCTGAAGGAATTGTTTACAGCAGATCCATATTTGCTTGGAGCTAAGGCAGGAACATCCATCTATGAATGCGAAGGTCTTAAGGCAAGATGGGAGGAGGAAGAACTCCTAAATGTGCTTGTTAAAACGAAGAATGGTGAACAGGAAATATACGCGGCAATAAGAAGTGAGTCGCAGGGAGAATAGATTACGTGAAAAAAAGAATGTCTGGAAGGACAGGATTGTTCCTTCTTGAGCTGGTCATTTCAATATTCTTTTTTGTTATCGCGTGTGCGGTATGTGTTCAGTTGTATGTAAAAGCACATATACTGGACCGCGAGAATTCAGAGCTGGTTTCTGCTGTTGAACTTGTCACAAACATGGCAGAATTATACACAATAGTAGATACTGGAAACAGGGAAGAATACTATAATGCTGAGTTCGAAAAATGCATAAAGAGTGAAGCAGAATATGTACTAAGGGTAGTCGAGGTTGTTGAAGAAATGGATGAAGCAGGAAAGCTGTATACCTGTTCTATTTCTTTGAGAAAGCTGGAGGAAACCGCACCTGTTTATGCCTTGTCATTAACATTATATGAGGAGGCAGATGCATGAAAAAGAAAAGATTTGGCGTGAATATTGGAACCGCCTCAATATTAATAGTATTCGTAGTGGTGTGTCTGGTTTCTTTTGCAGTGCTGTCGTTGGTTTCTGCTAATGCCGACTATAAACTTACGCAGAAATTAGCTGAGAGAGAAACAGATTATTACAATGCATGTAATCTGGCATACAGGGATCTGAATACCATTGATGATATGCTTCATGTATATGAAGACGAGGTGGAAGCTGAATTGGAGTCCAGAGAAAATCTGGCACAGGGTACTTCCGATTTTTTGAGGACAGGAACTGATTCATATTACAGAAAATGTCTTAATATCGATGGCTTTGATCACGATACCAAGCTGATAATCAGAACCTATGAAGTATCAGATATGCAGAAACTATATGTAGAAATATATATAAATAGTTACGGAAATAGTGAGCATTACTCAATAAAACAGTGGAAGCTGGTGGCAGATGATGATATTGCATATGATGAAAAACTGCCACTACTACAGTAGATAAGGGGGAAGATATGAACGTATTTAAAAGAATTATTTTTGCATTATTGGCATTTGTGATTGTCGTAGGGATTTTCGACATCAGCAAGGTAAATTCGTCTGCTGCATCAGGTAAAAATTCAGCAGTTGTAATGTACACTACGTCTGAGTGTTCAGTGTGGTCAGCACCAGCGACAAAAGATGCGAATCGAGTAAAAAAAGTACCTGTCGGCTACAAGGTTACTGTATACCCAACAGTTGTAAAGAGTAGCGCAAGAGATGGGAAGACTTTTTATAAAACAGTCAAGGGATCATACATTCTGTGCAAATGTCTGTCGACGACTCCGGTGACAACAAGTGGCAATTCGCAGGTGATTCCCGAGGGTACACAGACGGACGTATATTCAAAAGAGAATATTCAGTCGATCATTAATGGATTCAAGGGTAAATATCCCGAGGGAATGCTATTCACAGATGCTACAAACAGTTACATTTGGACGACTGAGAGCAGGATTTATAGGGTAGGCATATATTCTTCCCTTCATGGAACTGGCTGTGTGGCATTCGCTATGGAAGTATCAGACGCGATATTTGGAACTACTCCGATTTCAGAATATACAGACGTCAGCAAAATAAAAGTGGGAGATATCATCAGAATAAATAATGATAGGCATTCTGTAATAATATATGATATTTCGGCTGATGGTACGGTGACAGTTGCAGAGGCTAATTATTCCCAGAAAGTACATTATGGAAGAAGCTTCTCGGCAAAAGATTTTGCTTCAAGATTCTGCTACGGCTGGACCAGATACTAGAAAAAAGCAAAAAAATGCTCCTGATAAGGCCCACGTACGTTACCTCTACAGCCGGCTCGGCCCAGGTAACCCCACGGCACATGGGAGGATCTGCTTAGTGCTGCTATGTTCCCATCCTGACACGGTTCGCAGTTCCCATTGCGCGGGACCCAGACGTCAACGCTACTTATAAAGGGCAGCTACGCAGGCTTTATCAGAAGCACTGCGGTGAAAAAGAGTATAACCAAAAAAGAGGGCATTGTCAAACATACGATTTGATGATGCCCTCTTTTCTATTCATATGCACATATGAATCTGCTAATATTTTGGAATGAATTAGCTATATCCAAGCTCTCTTGCTAAAACCATTGCTACGTCCTTGCTACCGTAAGGGATGAATGAGAGATAAACTGTTCTGTCGATTCTACATACGTAATAGAAGTATCCGTCGGTCTCAGCCTCCAGCATTAGAGAGTGGTCAGTTTTGGTTAATACAGGATTAACAAAGTTGTCTTTTCCACCTTCGAGCGACTTTGTAAGGTATTCATATAAATCAATTGCGCCCTGTTCTTCTTGATAAATATCGAATTCAATAGTTACATTCTGGTCCACTTTTGAAAAAGCAACATATGCTTTGTCTATAAGTGCGTTGTCAGCTTTGGTCATCTCCGTCTGGTCATATACAAAGAACGCGAGATCTTTTGCCTTCTGCTCGAATTCATCACCAGTTACTGCTGTGAGTTTTTCTGCTTCAGCCTGGTTTCCGCATGCTATACATCCAAGTGTAAGACATAGGCAGGCAATTATAGAAATAATTCTTTTTTTCATAGTAGTCATTGCATTAATACTCCGTTCATCGGCCCTTCTTGTTTTCGGCCTTTGTCGCCTATTATAGCCACAAAAAAACATCTCGTCAATAAAGTGGAATTAAGGTATAATTAAGCTATCTATGAGCATAAAAGAATGATTATTCACCCACGTTCATGAAGACAAGATGTGAGTGTAGTCTTTTGGCACAGATATCATAAAAAATAAGAGGCACTTAGGAGGTAAGAACATGAAAAGAATCGGATTACTAACAAGTGGCGGTGACTGCCAGGCGCTCAATGCAGCTATGCGTGGCGTTGTCAAAACCCTTTCAAATTCTTCTGAGGAAGTTGAAATCTATGGTTTCCTTGATGGCTATAAGGGATTGATATACGGAAATTACCGTATGCTTGATGGCAAGGATTTCTCAGGAATACTGACAAAGGGTGGAACAATAATTGGATCAAGCCGTGTTCCTTTTAAAACTATAAGAGAACCCGACGAGAATGGTTTGGATAAGGTTGAAGCAATGAAGCATAATTACTATAAGCTCAACCTTGACTGCATGGTTATTCTCGGAGGAAATGGAACTCACAAGACAGCAAATCTTCTGAGAGAAGAAGGCCTTAATGTTGTTACTTTACCTAAAACAATCGACAATGACCTCTGGGGAACAGATATGACCTTCGGATTCCAGAGTGCCGTAAATATTGCAACTGACTGTATTGACTGCATTCATACAACAGCATCTTCACATGGAAGAGTATTTATTGTTGAAGTAATGGGTCATAAGGTCGGCTGGCTTACTCTCAACGCCGGAATGGCTGGAGGGGCTGATGTAATCCTTATTCCAGAAATTCCATATGATATTGATAAGATTGTTGAGGCAATAAATAAGAGGACAGAGCGAGGAAGTAAGTTCACGATTCTGGCTGTTGCAGAGGGTGCTATTTCCAAAGAGGATGCAAAGCTTTCTAAGAAGGACTACAGGAAGAAACTTGAGAAGTCACCATATCCTTCTGTATCATATGAACTTGCTCAGGCAATTTCTGAGAAGAGTGGACAGGAAGTAAGAGTCACTGTTCCTGGTCATACACAGAGAGGTGGAAGCCCTTGTCCATACGACAGAGTGTTTGCTTCCAGACTTGGTTCAGAGGCCGGCGAGCTTATTCTTAAGGGTGAATACGGATTCATGGTTGGATATAAAAATCGTGAAGTAGTTAAGGTTCCTTTGGACGAGGTGGCAGGAAAGCTTAAGAGCGTTTCACCAGATGCTTCTATTATTAAAGAAGCAAAATTGTTAGGTATTTGTTTCGGAGATTAATTTCGAATGTCATATGTAGCACTGTATCGAAAATTTCGTCCAGACTCATTTGATGAAGTAAAGGGTCAGGATCATATTGTAACGACTCTCAAAAACCAGATTAAAGCTGGGCGTATTGGGCATGCTTATCTTTTTACTGGTACCAGAGGAACGGGTAAAACGTCCATAGCAAAGATTATGGCGAAGGCGGTTAACTGTGAGAGTCCTGTGGACGGAAGCCCTTGTGGTCAGTGTGCTATTTGTAAGGCAATTTCCCAGGGAAGCAGCATGAATGTTATAGAAATCGATGCTGCATCTAATAATGGTGTCGACAATATTCGAGAGATTATCGAAGAGGTGTCTTATTCTCCTGCGGAGGGCAAATACAAGGTTTATATTATTGATGAGGTTCATATGTTGTCAGCAGGTGCATTCAATGCCTTGCTTAAGACATTGGAAGAACCTCCGTCGTATGTAATATTTATTCTGGCTACGACAGAAGTACATAAAATACCAATTACAATTCTGTCCAGATGTCAGCGCTATGACTTTAGGCATATTGATGTTGAATCGATAGCAGGAAGACTTATAGATTTAATGAAGCGAGAGAATGTTGACGCGCAGGAAAAGGCATTGTACTACATTGCTAAAACAGCGGATGGCTCTATGCGTGACGCGTTAAGTCTTCTGGACCAGTGCATCTCTTTTCATATTGGGGAAACTCTTACCTATGACAAGGTGCTGGATGTACTGGGCGCAGTTGATACTTCTGTTTTTTCTAAATTGTTGCGAGCCGTTATTGGCAGAAGCGTTCTTGAGTGCATTGAACTGCTTGATGAAGTGGTTATGAAGGGACGTGAGCTGGGAAGGTTCGTGTCGGATTTTGTATGGTATCTTAGAAATATTCTTCTCGTAAAAACAAGCGAGGATCCTTCTGTGGCGGTCGACATGTCAGAGGAGAACATGAAGACACTTCGTGAAGAGGCAAAGCAGATAGAGACGGAGACCATTATTAGGTATATTCGTATTTTTTCCGAGTTGGCAGCAAACATGAAGTATGCGACTCAGAAAAGAATAATGGTGGAGGTCGCCCTGATTAAGCTGTGCAGACCGCAGACTGAGAAGAAGCAGGATTCGCTGCTCGACAGATTGAGGGCACTTGAAGAAGAAATAGAGAAGTTATCTAAAGCACCTGCACTTAGCAGAGAACAGCTGGAGATGCTAGGAACAGCTAAAGGTGCAGGACATGCAGGCGGTGCAGATTCACAAGCTGGGCAAAAGCAGACCGCAATTTCAGCGGCGGAGCTTGTGGCAGCCCTCCCGGAAGATATCAAACAGGCTGTGTCAAGATGGGGAGAGGTCGTAAGTACCACCAAAGGAATGGAAAAATCTGTTTTGCAGAGGGCTAAGTTATCTGTAGGTGAGAATAGCACAATACAGATAGTACTACCGTATGGCATAGCGCCTTTGAATTATTTGGGCGATGAATATAAAGCTTACCTAGAAGAAAAAGTATCCCAGATGATGGGAAAACAAATCAATCTTCATATTACTGAGGTTGAAGAGGGTAGAAAATTTGAGGACAGCTATGTTGATATTTCAAAATTCATAAATATGGAAATTGAAGTAGATACAGAAGATGATTCTGAAGAAGATGATTTTATATAATGAATAAATAAGGAGATAACAGCAATGGGTAAAAAAGGTGGATACGGCGGAATGGGCATGGGAATGGGTATGCCCGGAGGAATGAACAACCTTATGAAGCAGGCGCAGAGAATGCAGCGCCAGATGGAAGAGAGTCAGAAGGAACTTGAGACAAAGGAGTTCACCGCAGCTGCTGGTGGAGGAGCAGTTTCCGTTACTGTTTCTGGTAAAAAGGAAGTGCTCAAGGTTGTAATTAGTCCAGAGGCAGTTGATCCAGATGATGTTGAAATGCTCCAGGATCTGATTATGGCAGCAACAAATGAGGCACTCAAGCAGGCTGAAGAGGCAAGCAGTGCAATGATGGGCAAGATGACAGGAGGCCTTCCATTCTAATGGAATTATATAGTGGAAGAATTAACACGCTGGTAGATGAGCTTGCGGCACTTCCAGGGATTGGAAGTAAGTCGGCACAAAGACTTGCTTTTCATATAATAGGTATGCCGAAAGATAGAGTGAATCGCTTGGCACAAACTCTCATGGATGCAAGGGAGAACGTGTGCTATTGTGAGAAGTGTTTTACTCTGACGGATGAGGCGTTATGTCCAGTTTGCGCCAATGTAAAGCGTGACACCTCAACAATTATGGTTGTGGAGAACTCCAGGGACCTGGCAGCCTATGAAAAAACAGGCAAATATGAGGGCGTATATCATGTCCTTCATGGCGCAATTTCTCCTATGCTTGGTATAGGACCGGGGGATATTAAGCTAAAAGAATTAATCACAAGACTTGATGGAACTGTCAAAGAAATAATCATAGCCACGAATTCGAGTCTTGAAGGAGAAACCACGGCTATGTATATACGCAAGCTTGTGGGGGATTTGCCTGTTCGAGTCACCAGAATTGCAAGTGGCGTTCCAGTTGGCGGAGATTTGGAATACATTGACGAGGTGACTTTGCTTAGAGCGCTCGAAGGCAGAACAGAATTATAAGAATCATAGAAGCATATGACTAAAAAATGAAGATGGCACGCAGAGATGCTGCTATAGAAGGAGAGAAGATGGCAATCAAAAAGGCCTTATTTGGTACTGCACCTAGTGGGGAAGAGGTATATATTTATTCACTTGAAAATAAGAATGGGATGCGTGCGGACATTATGACATATGGCGCAAACCTTGTGAATCTGGTTGTGCCTAATAATAAGGGTGAATTGGCTGATATTAATCTTGGATACGATGAGCTTGCGCCATATACAAAGAATACTGATAATTTCGGCGCGGTAATGGGACCAAACTGTAACAGAATAGGTAATGCTGTCTTTTATATTGACGGTCAGAAGATAGAACTCCCCAAGAATGATGGAGAAAATAATCTGCATTCAGATGCGTATCTTGGAGCATCAAAAAAGGTATGGAAGGTAATTTCGTGCGATGCCATGCTCGTGATGGAGACATCTTTTGATGATGGGGATATTTCTTTTCCTGGAAATAGAATTATCCGTGTAACGTATACCTTGACTGATGCCAATGAGCTGAAGCTGCATTATGAAGCTACTTCAGACAAAAAAACATTGTTTAATCTTACCAATCACGCATATTTTAATCTGGATGGTCACGGAAGTGGACTGATTCATGATCACGAGCTTGTTGTAAAAGCGTCTCACTTTACGCCTGTGGTAAAAGGTGGTATACCAACCGGAGAAATAGCACCGGTTTCCGGAACTGCTTTTGATTTCACTACAAAGAGAAAGCTCGGGGAAGCATTATCCATGGACGATGACCAGCTTAAGGTATCAGGAGGAATCGATCACAATTTTGTTATTGATGATTATGATGGGTCCCTTAAATGCGTTGCTGAACTCAGTTCAGAAGCTTCAGGAAGAAAGATGAAGGTTTATACAAATCTGCCTGGAATACAGATATATGCAGGCAATTTCATCGGTGATCAGATTGCAAAAGATGGTGCACACTATAATAAGAGAATGGGCATTGCAATGGAAACACAGTTTTTCCCTGATACACCGAATCATGATAATTTTCCAACAGCATTTTTTGGACCAGACAGAGTGTATGATTACACAACAGTGTATGCATTTGAGTAAAACGCAAAAAGAGGCTTGCTGATAATGGCTGAGATTCGTTCTTTCCAGAGCCGTAAAAGGATACGGACAGAAGAAAAGGATATCAAAACTGAAGATATAGATAAAAAGATTCAGCGGCACAGACAAACTGTGTTTTATCGAATAGCAATAGCAATAGCAATAGTTGTTGCGGTTGTTGCCATATTCATTGTTCACGAGGCTACGAAGAATTACACTTCCATTTCTATTACAAGTGAAGTGAACTGGAGTGATAATTCAGGGATAGATATTATTAAGCTGGGTGACTGTCTGATGACTTATAACCGCGATGGTGCTGTGTGTTCTGATTTGAATGGAGATACTGTATGGAATCAGACCTACGAGATGCAGAACCCAATTGTAAGTGTGAATGGCGAGTATGCTGCAATTGCTGATTATAATGGTACGACAGTATATGTTGTGAATTCGACAGGACTTCAAGGAACAATCAGTATGAGCCTGCCGATTCGTGATCTTGTTGTTTCGGAAAAAGGAACGGTTGTAGCTGTAGTGGATGATAATCCAACAACATGGTTGTACATGTACAGTAAGGAAGGAGCCATGCTGCTGGCGGCCAAGACCAGTATGGCAGACTATGGTTATCCAATTAATCTGGCAATTTCTTCTGATTCAAAAATGATGATGGTTTCATATCTGTCTGCGGTGAATGGATCGTTGTCAACGCGAGTAGCTTTTTACAATCTTCAGGACGTCGGGGACAATTATCAGGATAATCTGGTGAGTGGATTTAATTACACAGACGCAATTGTTCCTATGGTTCGTTTCATGACTGATGTTAATTCTTTTGCAGTCGCAGACAACAGATTAATGTTTTTTAGCGGAAAAGAAATACCAACGAGTGTCAAGGAAATGATTCTCATAGAGAATCTTCGTGATGTCGTATACTCAGATAAATATGTAGGAGTTGTATATCTGAACACTGAGGGTGGGGGAAAGTATAAAATGGATGTATATAATACCCTCGGTAATAATGTGAGAACCTATTATTTTGACAGAGATTATAAAGAAATACTGTTCGCAAACGATTTAGTATATATATACAATGGTTCAGGAATAGAGCTATATACAATGGGTGGAGACCTGAAATTCTCAGGAGATTTTGCGGAGAGTGTAACTAAAATAATCCCAGGTAGAACCAAGGATAAGTTGACTCTGATTTCATCTAGGAAGATACAGACTGCAACTCTTCATTAAGTGGGATAGGATATGTAGATAAAATGGATTTTGGAGCTTTTTTCGGAAATTGGAATGTAGCCACAACAATATGTGTTGTTTTACTTCTTATATTTGCAGTAATTGGAAGGATGAAAGGCGTTGGAAGAACAATAATAATGCTTCTGTCAATTGTTCTGGCAACCATCACGGTCGCCCTTCTTGTGAAACTGGTGGAATCTTTTCTCCAGGACAAGACGAGCGAAGGAATACAGACATTAGTGTTCCTTGTGTTAATAGCATTCCTGTTCTGGATATTCTATTTTATAGGAAAGGCGCTTAGAATTCTTCATCAGATTCCGATAGTTCATGGGTTGGACTGTTTTCTGGGTATGATTTTGGGACTATGTTTCGGAATTCTGATAATTCTTTTGCTATTTGTGGCGATACAGAGATATCAGATCGAAGGATTCAGCGAGTATTGGATTGCACAAATTGAGGAAAATCCGCTCCTGAATTTTATTTATCATCATAACTTTGTTCAGAGTTGGCTCTTCCAGTAGGAAGGGCCTTTATTATTAGTACAATAAGGCACTCTATATCTTGTGGGAAAAATAAAAAAATAGTTGTTGACATGAATGATTGTAGATGATAGTATACATACGTTGCCGCTAAAAAGGGCAGCGAAAGAACCTTGAAAAATAAACATCTGTGCAACCCTGAACAATTCCTAAAACAGCTTTGTAGAGATATGAAGCGAAGAAATTATTCAGAGAGTTCGAAAGAACAA
>JAGHUF010000100.1 GCA_018064935.1 Candidatus Merdinaster equi
AGATAGAGGGATTATATGGGTAACACCACAGTAGATGTTAGTACAACAGAAAATAAGAATTCAGCGGCTCCAAAGCAGCCGCGAGAAGCATCCTATGAGCTCTTGAGAATAGCCGCGATGCTAATGATAGTTACGGTGCATTACCTGTCAAAAGGTGGAGTGCTTATTCCGATGACATCTCCGAATGCATTCGTTGGACCGAATTATGCTGCGTGGCTTGTTGAAGCACTGTGCATGGGATGCGTTGATTTATACATACTCATCAGTGGTTATCACGGGTGTATGAGCAAGGGCTTTAAAGTGTCCAAGACCTTGAGGCTGTGGGGTGTGACAATTCTGTATTCGGTTGGAATTACAGTGGTCTGCGGCCTTTTTGGAGTGCTGCAGATAGGTGGAAATGCTGTTTCGTTGTCAGATTTGTCTGCCTATGAATGGCTCAATGTTGTATTCCCAGTTACAACAGAAGAATATTGGTTTATCACAGCATACATTCTGGCAAGCCTCATTATCCCGTTTATCAATCAGGGGATACAGAAGCTTGATAAAAAAGCATATCAATGGATTCTGATACTGCTGATTATCATTCTATCTGTTGCAAAATCAGTTCTTCCAATCAATGTTCCATATGATAAATGCGGATACGATGTCGTATGGTTTATCTGCCTGTATCTGGTCGGCGGATATATAAGGATGCATGGCTTCGTGCTTGTCGGCAGAAAGTGGTTGTCGCTTCTGTGCTATTTTGCATCAGCCGGGCTGGCATTTGGTCTGTCCATGGTTGTAAGGGCGCTCTACTTAAGCAAAGGAATACTGTATACGTACCTTGAGAGGAATCCTTTCTATCAGCTCAATTTTATATTTATGCTGACGAGTGCGGTATCGCTGTTTTGCTTTTTTGCAAGCATACATATCAAAGAGGGAAGGCTTTCAAGAATTATTATTCAGGTATCAGGGTGCACGCTTGGGGTGTATCTGATTCATGAACAACTCTATTTTAAATATATGTGGTCATCGTGGTGTGGGGCAAAAGAGGTAGCGGAGACATGGGCATTTATTCCTAACATGCTCCTGAGCGTTATAACAGTATTTGTCGGATGCACACTTATTGATTTCGTAAGAGGTAAGATTGCCGGACTTATCTTTGGAAGGAAAAAATGAAGCTGAGTATAATTGTGCCAGTTTTCAATATGGCAGCTGATAATAAATTGAATTACTGCATCGATTCGCTGATTAATCAGACGCTTAAGGACAGAGGGTATGAGTATGAGATCATCCCTGTGGACGATGCGTCAAAAGATGATTCGCCTTCTATTTTAAGGAAGTATGAGAGGGACTATCCGGAATTGATTCATCCAGTATACTGTGAGAGAAATCACAGGCAGGGAGGAGCCAGAAACCGAGGAATTGCAAAGGCAAAAGGTGAGTGGATAGGTTTTATGGATTCGGACGATTTTGCCCATCCGGAGATGTTCTATAAGCTGATAAAAAGGGCAGAAGATACCGGGGCGGATGTCGTGGGATGCCATTATAATATGACAAATAATCATTCATTTGATGTGGGAAAGGTTATGGCAGTTAATACGCCAGACCAGACCGGAGTTCTTGGCATAGAGCAGTATAGGAAACTGGTGCTTCAGCCGGGTAGTATGGTTATCAAGATATATAAGGCTGATGTTATTAGGGAAAAGGAATTGTCTTTTCCAGAAAACACCTTCTATGAAGATAATCAGGCAGGCCCGCTGTGGATGCTGTCATTCAAGCATTTCGAGATTGTGGATGAGCCTCTGTATTATTACTTCCAGAATGAGGAGTCGACAGTGCATACAATCTCACTTGACAGGCTGCATAACAGAATGAGCATGTCAGAGTCTCTTGTCCTTGAATGCAAGGATAGAGGGTTGTATGAAGCGTATGCTTCCGAATTGGAGGCTAATTTTACCAGGTGCTATTACGTGAATACCTTGTTTTCCTACATGCAGGATGCGGTGGCAAATAAGGATAAGATCCAAAAGCGTTTCGTAGAAGAGTTAAGGCAGGGAGTACTAAAGTATTTTCCAGATTTTCAAAAAAACAAATATTATGAGAGGTCATATGATGAAGAGCAGAGGAAGCTGATTGCGTACCATATGGCTGGAAGTGGAAAGTTTATCAGATATTATAAAATGCTGATGATGTATAGAAGAATCAGGTATGGGAAATAAAGGCATTTGCGAAACGTTATAGACGTATCGTAAATCATAACCAACGAAGGCACGCTCTCGCTGCTAGTCGCACGCAGCGGTACATAAGACGCCAAAATACGGCGTCTAAGTACCGGCGGCTCCTAAGCACCTTCTTATGGCTTATGATTTACTCCGCGGCATATATGTACTTGAATGGTATCGCAAATGCCAAATCATATGAAGGGTGGTATGAAGATGAAAGAAAAAAACATGACAAAAAGTTTCATTATGGCAATTATGACAATTATGGTAGTGTTCTCAATGGTTCAGTTTAGCAGCTTTGATTCTGCTGCAAAGAGTAAGAAGCAGCAGGCTGTACTTACAACGACCATGGAATGCTCTGTTTGGTCAAAGCCTTCAACTGAGGAGAAATACAGAGTCAAGAAAATCCCTGCCGGATATCAGGTTACTGTCTACACAACACCTGTAGACAGTATCAAGGGTGATGGAAAGAAATATTATCAGACTGTTAAGGGCTCATATATTCTGTGCAAATGCTTTGAAGGCGAAGTTACACCTGGAACAGGAACAGTTACTCAGCCTGTGGTGACAGGTTACACACCAATCCAGATGCTTGAATCGGCAAGTGTTACTGTATCGAGTGAAGCAGATGTAAAGAGAATCTACAAGGAAGC
>JAGHUF010000024.1 GCA_018064935.1 Candidatus Merdinaster equi
TTAATCTTTCAGAATCCGAAATGTTTAATAAATCCTTATTCTCCTTCAGAATCTTCCGGCACTGCACAACTAGCTCGTACAAAACCCTCTTTTCATATATATCGCAGTCTGACAAGATCGAATCTAACTCGCTTTGCATCTCTCCCGGTCTATCTGGTCTATTACCATATAACAGTTCATCAAGACTCACATTAAGAGCGTTTGATATCTTAACAAGCGAAGTCAAGCTTGCTTTTCTGGCAGCTGTTTCAATCTGACTCATATACTGGGTAGATAAATCTGCCAGCTCAGCTAATTTTTCTTGTGAAATGCCCTTTGCCTTTCTCACCTCCTTAATTCTTTTTCCAATGATTTTGAAATTAATCGACATATTAGTCACCTCCTATAAATTTTTCTAAATTCTATAGCCTATAGGCGATGACTACGACTCTAGCCTATTCTCCAAAAGCGAATATCCTTATAGAATTAACTAAAACATAGCCTATAGGCTATGAAATAGTTTGGAGATGACATCTTATGGATACAACTTTTAAGGAAGTTGGAAATCGAATCCGCCAGGCTAGAAAGGAAAAGGGCTTAAGCCAAGCTGATCTAGCTGACAAGTTATCGATTTCAAACTCACATATAAGTGATATTGAAAATGGAAAAACAAATATCGGATTAGACATCTTTATGCGAATCACAGAAACATTACAGGTTTCTGCAGACTGGCTTTTACTGAATGATACGCCACATGCAAATGCAATCCTCGATAATGAAGTAGTTAAGCTCCTTGATGGTTGCTCTACTTCAGAAAAGCAATCAATCATAAAGATGATTAGCGAATTTAAAAACGCATTACATAGCAACAAAGAGTAATCAAGACCGTTCACCTGGTGAGTGGTCTTTTTTCATGCATTCTTTCATTTATCTCAGATTTCTTCACAATAATAAGCAAAGTTAATATGCTATCCGCTTATACCTTAGCGAGTAGCACATTAATCTTTGCTTTTTTTTTTTATATACTCATACCGTATCTCTATATAAAAGGAATGATTGTATATGAAAGATATTGAAGAAAAGCTGACCAGCAGCGCTGCTCAGAAGGAAAAGATTCGTCAAAGATACAAAGGTGTTGATATTGATGAGCTTGATGTAATCCCAGCGCTCCCTCAAGCTAACTTTTACGAAGACCAAAGAGAAAAACGTGTTGCAGTATATGCGCGAGTATCTACTGATGACCCCAGACAAACTTCATCATATGAACTTCAGAAAAATCATTATCAAGATATGGTAAGCAGACATGTAGGGTGGAAATTAATCGACATATATGCTGACGAAGGTATCTCAGGTACTTCTCTTCAACATCGTGATGCTTTCGTACAAATGATAGCTGATTGCCGGGCTGGCAAAATAGATCTAATCGTTACAAAGAGCGTATCAAGGTTCGCAAGAAATGTTTTAGATTGCATTGGTTATGTTCGTCAGCTAAAAGCTATGCAGCCACCTATCGGTGTCTTCTTCGAAACCGAAAACATATATACGCTTAATGAAAACAGTGAGATGAGCTTGTCGTTCATTTCTACTCTTGCTCAGGAAGAGAGTCACAATAAATCAGAGATCATGAACGCATCAATAGAAATGCGATTCAGACGCGGTATTTTCCTTACTCCTCCCCTACTTGGATACGATCAAGATGAAGAAGGCAATCTCATCATAAACGAATCTGAAGCCCAGACTGTAAGACTCATTTTCTTCATGTATCTATATGGATATACATGTCAAGAAATTGCAGATACACTTACAGAATTAAATCGTCCAAGTAAATTAGGCAACACAAAATGGAGTCCTAATTCAATCTTAGGAGTTCTAACAAATGAAAGACACTGCGGAGATGTTCTCGCCCGTAAAACCTGGACTCCTAGTTATCTTGATCACAAATCAAAAAAGAATAGGCAAGACCGCAACCAGTACCGTCAAAGAAATCACCACGAAGCTATTATTTCTCGTGATGACTTTATTGCTGTCCAGAGATTAATTAGCAATGCCAAATATGGAAACAAAGGCATCTTACCTGAATTACATGTAATTACAGACGGAATTCTAAAAGGATTTGTCTCAGTCAACCCACGCTGGGCGGGATTTAAGGCAAATGATTACAGAGCCGCTTCTGAAAGCGTATATGACGAGCTTGTTCAGATTAAGTCAAAAGAAATATGTGTCGACCAGGGTGATTTTGATTTAAGAGGTTTTGAAATTGCCAGGGCACAATTCTTTGATACTGTTAATAAAATCAGCCTGACTATATCAAATGATGCGATAAATTTTAGCACACTATGCATAAGGAAATTCAATTCCCAATTCGTAGAGATACTTGTCCATCCTGGCGAACGCTGTATTGCCATCAGACCATCCTCGAAAGAAAACAGAAATGCTGTTCAATGGTCCAGGCGCAAGAATGGTGCTATTATCCCACGCCAAGTTAGCGGCACTGCTTTCTTGCCAAATCTATATGATTTATTTGGTTGGGATCTTAATTGCAAATATCGAATTATAGGAATTAAAAAGCAACAAGATGATGAAGCAATTCTATTCTTCAGCTTACAAGATACAGAGGTGCTTATCCCTACCGCTTCCATTAACTCAACCGATGATGAAGGCAGTACTCCGACATTTGATGAAGATATAAAACCACTAGGCACAAAAACTTCTGTATATGCATATCCTGAGGACTGGATAAACAACTTCGGAAATGAATACTACAGGCAAGCCCAGCTTCTTGAGTTAAGAACCTATACAGAGACGGGTAAATGGAACTCTCAAGCTGATGGCACTCCCTATAACCCCGATCCACTACAACTAACTAGCACTGAAGAAATACAGAGCGGTATAGCAAGCATGCTAGAAGAAATGAAACAGGAGGTTCAACATGAACACAAAGACGATGAGTGATATTGAAATTATAGAGGATGACTCCTTTAGCTATGAAGGCTTTCAAGTTGTGCGAGGTGAATTTTTCGCACATATCTATGAACCTTCCTTCACATTTAACAATTATAAAGTTGCTGTTAATACAGCATGCATTAAAAAGCTCCCGGAATTTGACTATGTTCAAATCTTGGTAAATCCGGATAACAAAAAACTGGCAGTTCGTCCCTGCAAGGAAGATGAAAAAGACTCTTTCCGGTGGTGCACTGCCTCTAATAAAAGAAGTCCTAAGCAAATTACATGCAGAATGTTTTTTGCAAAGGTTATATCTCTCATGGGTTGGGATCCATCCTTCAGATACAAACTTCTTGGAAAATTAATCAGAAACTCTGCCGGTGAGCTCCTATTTGTTTTTGATTTAAGTTCTCCTGAAATCTACCGAAAGGCAGTTAAGCCAGATGGCAAAGTATCCACTTCACGCACTCCTGCCTTTCCTGAAGATTGGAAGAATCAATTCGGTGTTCCAGTTGATGAACATAGGCAAAAAATGCAGGTAAATATATTTAATGGGTACGCTGTCTTTGGCTTAGAAGATGAACAAAAAGGTAAAGCTGCACCTACAGATGTACCAATAGAAAGTGAGGAACCAAAGAATGAACCAAGTTATGAACAACTCTCAATCCTCCCAACAATTGATAGCTCAAATGATACCAACTCTGGTGATTGACCTAAAGAAAAATCGTATTCGAATTCACAAAAAGACGCTTCACATGCTGGGTGATCCTGAATATGTACAAATCCTGGTGAACCCGCAAAAGTCCACCATTGCCATAAGAAATTGTAATGCTGATGATTACCGTTCTGAAAGAATCAAATGGCAGCTAATTTCCGGCAGACAATGCTGCGAATTCTACAGTAAATATCTTATTAAATGCTTACGTGGAGTTTGCTTCGATTGGAAAGATGATCGCTCGTATAGAATCGATGGAAACCTTATTGCATCTGAAAACTTGGCACAGTTTTCAATGACAAAATCTGTACTTATAGAAGGATTGGACATAAATAATGAGTGAATTTTTATTACATAATCTAATTCTCGATGAAGAATTGCTACGAATATATCAGCCTCTCCCGGAGCCGCAATATGAAGAGGTTGTAGATAAAATATTAAATAGAGAAACTCTTCCACCTTTACTGGTTTGGAATCATATGCTTATAGACGGATTTGATGAATACAAAATATACCATGAGCTTTCTCTTCCCTTCATTGTTAAAGAAGCCAGCTTTCATACCCGAACAGAAGTTATTGAGTATCTCTGTGAGCGAATGATAACTCGTGGATTTCTTACCGATGAGCGCACCCGCTACTGCGTTGGAAAACTATACCACGCAGAGAAAAATATTCTCTTGGAGAAATTCCCGGTGCAAAATCAGTACACTCCAGAAGAATACAGACGAAAGGATACCCATTCCAGTCGACATGTAGTACATCAAAAAATCAAAGACTACTTACAAGTTTCTCTTGGCACCATATATAAATATGGCACTTATGCGGATGCTGTTGATGAAATATGCAGTAAGGCTCCTGCTATTGGCATGGCACTCCTCAATGGTGAATTTGCAATATCACACAATAATACTCTAGAGCTATGTCGGCTCTCCGGCGAGGAAATACAGGTAATATACAACCACTTTAAGTTGCATAACAATAATCATCTCCTGCACTCAGAAATGATGCGTCGAGTCAACTTAGATAAAGCCAGAGTCAAAAAAGAAACGCAAAACCTATCTGCGCCTGAGATAAAGAAAATGCCCAAGTATGATCCTGATGCTGAAATATCTAGCTTATCTCTCACTATTCCAACATGGATAAGCTCTATTAAAAGGACTGCTACTATAACTGACTTAAGCAAAGCATCAACTGGTGCCTTATATAAACTCGAAAAACAATTAATAGCTCTGCGTGATGAAATTAATACATTACAGCAAGAAATACAGGAGGAATATCATGAGTGATTACAACGAAGAAGTAGACCTGAACATGTTTGTACCGCAAGTACATTATGAATTAATCCCTATAAAGAATCTTGTATCAAATCAGGATTATCAGCGTAATGTATCAGTCAAACATGTACAAAAGGCTGCTGCTAACTTTGACCTATGCCAGATTAATCCTGTAAAAGTCAGTAGACGTGAAGGAATTAATTATGTATTCAATGGTCAGCATACTATCGAGATAATTGCCCTGGTATCAGGTTCAAGAGAGACTCCGGTATGGTGCATGATATATGATGACCTTGAATATCAGCAGGAAGCAGATATTTTTGCAAACCAAATGAAGTATACAAAGTCACTGGCTCCATACGAAATATTTATGGCCAATATCGAAGCCGGCAATGATAAGCAACTTATTATAAAATCACTGGTTGAATCATATGACATGGTAGTATCTGGCAAAACGCAGCCCGGTGGAATATGTGCTGTCGCTACACTTGAGTCCATATATGATAAATACGGATTCCA
>JAGHUF010000068.1 GCA_018064935.1 Candidatus Merdinaster equi
AGCAGCCGGTAGCACAGCAGCCTAAGACGGTACAGCCAGTAGTAGAGCAGCCTAAGCCAGTGCAGATGCAGCAGCCGGTAGCACAGCAGCCTAAGACGGTACAGCCAGTAGTAGAGCAGCCCAAGCCAGTGCAGATGCAGCAACCGGTAGCACAGCAGCCTAAGCCAGTGCAGACGCAGCAGCCGGTAGTTCAGCAGGCGGCTCCACAGATGCAATATCAGCCACAGCAGCCAATAACTCAGCAGCAGACTCCACAGAAGCAAGTGACTCCTCAAATGCCATATCAGCAGGCTTCGCAGATGGCACCTCAGCAGATGCCATATCAGCAGGCTCCACAGATGGCACCTCAGATGAATCCACAGATGCAGAACCAGATGCAGCAGCCTGTAAAACCTCAGAAAGAGAAGGCACCCAAAGCACCTAAGGCACCAAAGCAGCCCAAAGCTCCTAACGAGAAGAAGGGCTCAAAGGTTGCATTGATAATTATTCTAATCGCTGTATTCGTAATCCTTGCAGGTGCAGCTGTATTCTATTTCTTCTTCGGAGGAGACAAGCTTGTAGCAAGCTGGTTTGGAAATGGTGAACAGAATACAGAAGAAAATGTTGATGTAGATGTTGAGGAAGGCAGTACAGACACTGGAGCTGGTGACGAAGTCACTGATCCGAATGAAGTAACAGTTGAGGATGAAGGATTATCCAGTGATTTGCAGGCAACTTATGATTATATTTTGTCTCATACATCGGAAGATCAGATGTTAGATGCTCTGTCTGATTTTGCAGTTGAGAATCATTGTGGTGCAGCTATCCAGGATAAGCTTATTGAGTATTACGATAAATATCAGGAAGAGGTTGCCTCAAATGTAAGTAGATTTAATAATGAGCCAACAGCAGTGGGTTGGTACATGGAGATAAAGGCAGAGCTTACTAGTGTCCAGGAATATGCGGATAAGCTTATTGAATCAGGCGTAAAGGAAACACTCAGTGTTCCAGCAGTATCAGCTGACTTTGATGCTAATTATAAGCAGAGATTTATTGATGAATTCGAAAAGCAGGGATATCAGACACTCAATGATAATGGTGTCGTATCAAGAAGCTGTCTGTGGAACGCCGTGACTGGTGTAGAAGAGACCGGACTGTTTGATATGAATGATAACGATGATGCACTCCATGTATGTTATAACATTGGTCTTGCTATGCATGTGGATAGCGAGCTCGACAGTATGGGTAGCGATTCAGAGAAGAGAGAATATCTTAGAGAGATGCTTCCTAAAACT
This sequence comes from Candidatus Merdinaster equi, assembly GCA_018064935.1. Lineage (GTDB taxonomy): Bacteria > Bacillota > Clostridia > Lachnospirales > Lachnospiraceae > Merdinaster > Merdinaster equi. Next base: position 1,275 of record JAGHUF010000068.1, read on the forward strand.
GATTACAGCCCTCTTCTTATTTACTATCTTTCAAAACTCGGTGAGAGTGATGCAAAGGCAGCATTTGAAGAATTCCGTGAGTACAGTGGATTTGGTGAAGGAGAAGACATTGGTGCAATGAGAAATTTCCTGTTCCAGACCTACAGGAACGATAGAAGCGTAAGAGAGAAGAACAGAGAAATTGCACAGAGATATATCTAAGCGGTCTTTAGATAACAAGTGGGATATTTATAATGAGAGATTTTTGGAGAAAAAATAAACCATATCTTATAGCAGCAGGGGCGATTGTTATCGCCCTTGCTGTTGTTACAATACTGATTTCGAGTGGCGTTTTCAAAAAGCAGCCGGAACCTGTTGTTAATCCGGATATTACGCAGATTCCTGAACCAACAGAGGAACCAATTGAAACTCCGGTTCCAACTCCGAGCGAAGTAATAGATGAGCCAGTGGTCTATCCAGAACCAGAATATGATTTCAATGTTGAAGATGTATATGTATACATTCCAGGATTGGAAAAAGAGTACACAATTGCATGGGTGTCTGATGCGCACATACTGACAGATTTTGAACCAGCAGAAGACATTGCGGAAGATCAGGTAGAGACAATTACTACAAGGCGCGATCTTGCATTTGTTGATATATATGGAACACCTTCATATAAAGTGTGGCCGGAGATTATTGCTTTTCTTAATTACAATAATCCAGACGCTATAATATTTGGCGGGGATATTATGGATTATTGTTCTGAGGCAAATATCAATTATGTGTCAGAACTGCTCAATAATAATTTGCGCGGTGATATTCCATATATGTATATAAGAGCAGATCATGATTACGGCGCATGGTATAGTAATGGACTATATAGTGAAGTAGACACAATGGGTATGCATGCAGAAAAATTTCTGGATGAGGATTCCTCAGACTTGAAAATGCTTGATTTCAATGAATTCAAGATTATTGGAATTAATGGTTCAACTAAGGACATGCCCGAGTGGCAGTATAACTGGTTCATGAACCGTTATCAGAGTTCATATGATTCTGGTCAGCCAGTGATTATTGCGACTCATGTTCCATATGAATCGCACATTGAAGAAGTGGAGAAGGAGCTTTCTGATCTTTCATTCCAGATAAGAAATAAGACCTATTACTGGGGTGGAGGGGATTATGTTCCAAATGAGACGACCAGACAGTTTTTCGATAAAATATACGCCGAAGATACTGTTGTAAAGCAGGTTTTGGCAGGACATCTGCATGCTTCCTTTGATGGAAAAATATCAGAGCAGGTATCGGAGCATATCTTTGCACCAGCCTATAGCGGAAGTATAGGAATGGTACATATAATGTCTGAAGAGTCAAGGAATTCAAATATTGATAATCAGACGGATGAAATGGAGTCTTCGGAACAAGACACAGATGAAGAAATCAAAGAAGTTTCGGATGGTACCATGAATGAAGGTCAGAATAATGCATAGTGATATAAAGATTATGAAAAAGAAATATGCGGTTATAATCAGGGTATGTCTTATTGCAATCCTGACGATAGCCATGATATTACTGCCAATATGCATGTTTTCCATGGGGGATTCCTATGCGGAAAATCCAACTAACCCGTATCGCGAGCTAAAAGTTCCCGTATCGATAGAAAAGTTTGCAGGACAGTATTTCATAACAGACAGCTATCATGGACAAGTTATTTGTTCCAATTCGCCTAGCGCACCACTTAACAAATGGAAGGTTATGGCTGCAGGTCTGTCAATACCACATGGAATAGCTTATGACGGCAAAAATTATGTGATACTTGATACAGAGAATAATCAGGTTATTGTATCACGTAAGCTTGGCGATACATTTCAGAAGGTTCAGTATCTGGAAAATATAGGCATAAGACCTCATGATATATATTATGATGCGGCTGAAAAAGCTTTCTATGTATGGAGTTCCATGACTGGGCAGATGTATATCCTAAAAGCATCTGGAGCAGACGGAAAGCTTGCTGTTAGTGAGATTCGTGCATTGCCAGAATTAATGAACAGATATGTGCGTAGTTTCTATGTTTTGGGCGAATACATTCTTTTTCCCTCAGGTGTGGATACAGGTTATCTTATGCTTGTGGAAAAGAAGAATTTCAAGGTGGCATGGAGAATACCAGTGACTTCTGACATTGCAGGAATGGCTGATATAGCTATTATTGGCGCTTATTTCTATTTGACTGTGTCGACAGATTCCAGTGGGGATCAGAAACAGGCTAAAATCATCAGAACCACGGATTTGACTAGTCTAGCCAGAGGCAAATATGAAGATGTCAGCAGCTGGTTTCCTGATCTTGGCGTGCCTTATTATTTCACCAACATAGAAGGGCAGTACTATATGACTGCCAGTGGAAAGGCATCGCTTTACAGATTCAAAGGTGAGACAAATAAACTTAACAACATTGAAGTGATTTACTGATTTGTGTATAATCAAAATATCGTAGTCATTTGAGCTATGAAGCTTATGGAGGAATGTAGAAAATGGGAATTATTGCAAGATTTAAAGAGATTATGTCAGCAAATATCAATGCTCTTCTTGATAAGGCAGAGAATCCAGAGAAGATGATTGATCAGTATCTTAGAAATTTGAATGATGATTTTGCTAAGGTTAAGGCTGAAACGGCATCAGTTATGGCAGAGGAGAAGGCTGCAAAGAGAAAGCTTGATGAGAATGAAGCTGAAATCGAAAAGATGGCAAGCTACGCTAAGAAAGCTGTTGCATCAGGCAATGACGATGAGGCGAAGATATTCCTTTCTAAGAAGGCATCACTTACAGAGCTTCATACTTCTCTCGAGAAACAGTATTTACTTGCTGCAGAGAATTCAACCAAGATGAGAGATATGCACAATAAGCTTGAGAATGATATCCAGGCTCTTAATAGCCGCAAGGATATGATAAAGGCTAAGCTTAAGGTTGCTGAGACACAGAAGAAGCTCAACGAGCTTGGAAGTGGCGTTGCTTCTGCTGGAAATAATATTGCTGCATTTGAGAGAATGGAAGCGCGTGTTGACAAGATGCTGGATGAGGCTGATGCAATGAGCGAGCTGAACGAGCAGCATGCTAATAAGGATATTGAGAATCTTACTAAGAAGTATGATGCATCATCTAGAATGAGCGATGTAGATGATGAGCTTGCTGCACTTAAGGCAGAAATGGGAATGACAAGCAACTAGTGCAACGTTCAGGTCTATATCTATAGTAAATAGAAAAAGTTACACCAGAGAGTAGTTAAAAAATTGTACTTAGATTCGGGACTGTACCGGGTTCGGCACAGTCCCGTTTTATCGCGTGCGTTAGATATTGCACGTTTTTTGGGTGAAAAAAGGATTAGTATGAGCATTTATGATACTTTGAATGAAAGGCAAAAAGAAGGGGTATTTACTACGCAGGGACCTGTTCTTCTGTTAGCTGGAGCAGGCTCGGGTAAAACCAGAGTATTAACACATAGAATTGCATATCTGATTGATGAAGAGCATGTGGATCCATACAATATTCTTGCTATTACATTCACCAACAAGGCTGCTGGTGAAATGAGAGAGCGTGTTGAACAAACTGTTGGGTTTGGAGCCGACAGTATCTGGGTTGCTACATTCCACTCTACCTGTGTCCGCATTTTGAGACGATATGCAGATAGAATTGGTTATGATAATAACTTTGTTATATATGATACTGATGATACAAAATCTATAATGAAGAAGATTTGCAAGGATCTTCAGATAGATACAAAGTATCTTAAAGAAAGAACAATTCTTTCTGCTATTTCATCGTGCAAAAATGAGAATATTTCATCTACTGAGTATGCACAGAGTGCGATAGGTGATTATACAAAGGGAAGAATAAGTAAAGCTTATTTTGCGTATGAGAACGAGCTTCGTAAAAATAATGCGATGGACTTTGACGATTTGTTAGTTAATACAGTTCGCCTGTTCAAAGAATGCCCTGATGTTCTGGAAAACTATCAGAAAAGATTTCAATATATTCATGTGGATGAGTATCAGGATACAAACTCAGTTCAGTTTGAGATGATTCGATTACTTGCGGCAGCTCATCATAATCTGTGTGTTGTGGGTGATGATGACCAGTCCATATATAAATTTCGTGGAGCTAATATAAGAAATATTCTCGACTTTGAGAAACATTATCCGGAAGCCACAGTTATAAAACTTGAGCAGAATTACAGATCAACACAGAATATATTATCAGCTGCCAATGCTGTGATTGCCCACAATGTTGGAAGAAAAGAGAAGAGCCTGTGGACAGAGGCTGGAAACGGTTCGCTTGTTCACTATAGGCCATATGATAATGCCTATCAGGAGGCTGAAGCAATCGCTGATGAAATCGCAAGACTTGTCAGAAAAGACATTGCGGCTTATAAAGAATGTGCTGTTTTATACAGAACTAATGCTCAGTCGAGAATGCTTGAAGAGCGTTTTGTTGTAGAGGGTATTCCATATAAGCTTGTTGGTGGAGTTAACTTCTATGCGAGAAAAGAAATCAAGGACTTGCTTGCTTATCTTAAGACTGTTGATAATGGCAGAGACGATCTTGCTGTACGAAGAATAATTAATGTGCCAAAGAGAGGCATAGGTCAGACATCAATCAGTAAGGTGCAGGAATATGCGGATGAGAGAGGAATTTCATTCTATGATGCCTTGTGCATGAACGAGGATATTCCTGGGCTTGGAGCTGCAGCCAAAAAGATTGTTCCTTTTGTAAATATGATTCAGGTGTTTAGATCAAAACTGAGTTTTTATAAGACATCAGATTTACTTAAGGATATAATTGCATCAACCAATTACGTGGAATTGTTAAAAGAAGATGGAGAGGAAGACGCTGAAGAGCGAATTGGAAATATAGATGAACTTATTTCCAAAGTAACAGCTTTCGAGGAAACGAATCCCGATGCGACACTTACTTCTTTTCTGCAGGAGGTTGCGCTTGTTGCGGATATTGACGGAGTGGATGCTGATGACGATTATGTGCTTCTTATGACACTTCATGCAGCAAAAGGATTGGAATTCGATCATGTGTACCTGGCGGGGCTGGAGGATGGTCTTTTTCCAAGCTATATGAGCATTACGTCGGATGACAACATGGACGTAGAGGAAGAAAGACGTCTAATGTATGTTGGTATGACAAGAGCTAGAAAAGAGCTGACGCTCACATGTGCTAGATCACGAATGATTCGTGGTGAGACCCAGTATAACGATGTGAGCCGATTTGTGAGAGAAATACCGGTAAATCTTATGGACAACCGGCCTCTTAAGAAAAGAGGCTATGATGATGACTATTCATCAGGCAGCGTGGGTGAATCTGCAGCTAGCTTTGTCGATCGCTATAACGAGATGATGAAGAGCAGCAATTCTGTGGATACTTCGGCAAGAGAGTCAGGTTATGGAAGAAGCTTTTCGTCAGATAATTCGAGCCGGAATATGGATACTGTCTTTGATTTGAAGAAGCCAACTGTTTCTGCAAGAAGAGGTGGAGATAATTCGTTAAAGAGTATCTATGGAATAGGAAGTGGCACAGGAACAGCAGGTGGTGGTTCTGCGCTACCGAAAGTGTCTGTTAAGACTACACCACTTGGAAAAAGCTTCAGTATGCCAGGTGTGAGCAAAGGTATCAGCAGTGCTATTTCTGCCCCAGATTACGCTGAGGGCGACAGAGTTGAACATGTAAAATTTGGAGTTGGTACAGTTTTAAAGATTGAAAAAGAAACCAAAGATTACAAGGTTACTGTTTCTTTTGACGGTCTGGGAACAAAAATAATGTATGCCGGTTTTGCAAAACTCAAGAAAAAATAGTAGTCAGTTAAGTTTATAAATGAGGCGGAAAAAACTACAATTACAGCACAAATATGTGTAGTAATATTATTTTGAGAGTGGTATACTGAACACAGGCAGTTGAATATGAAAAGGAGTGTGGATTATGAATTGCTGTAAAGAAAAATTTGATGATATCGTAAATAGTATTAAGTCTGCAGAAATATTCAATAAGAAAAAAGAGGAGATCGAAGTTATGGAAGACAAGAAATGCACAAATACACTTAAATGGATTCTTATTATTGTAGGTGCTGTAACAGTAGTTGCTGCAATTGCTTATGTAGTTTATCGTTATTTCACACCAGATTATCTTGAGGATTTCGAAGATGACTTCGAAGATGATTTCGAAGATGATGACGATGATGATAAGAAAGAATAATATATTCTTGTTGCAGATATAAATCGTCGATAACAGCGGGATAGGGTTAAGCTTATCCCGCTTTTTTTGATTTTTTTTAAGAGGGTTGCTATGAAATTAACTAAAGGTCAGGAATATGAGGGAATAGTTACAGAGGTGGTATTTCCAAATAAAACTGTTGTCGAAATTGAGAGTGATGATAAGAAAGGAATTCTGGTTGAGTCAAAGGGTGGAATTCCGGGACAAAGAGTAAGAATTCTCGTTACAAAAATAAGACATGGAAAGCCTGAGGGCAGGATATTATCAGTTGTATGTCCGTCAAAGGATGAAATTGAAGGCGGATGTCCACATGCAGGTGAATGTGGTGGATGTGCATATCAGACACTTCCTTACGAGAAGCAGCTTGAATTAAAAGAAGAGCAGATGAGAAAGATATTCACTCCCTTTTTTGAAAGACAGAAATCGCTTGGATATTCTGGTATTGAGGTGTTTTCTGGCGTCCAGGGAAGTCCAGTGAATAAAGCCTATCGCAATAAGATGGAGTTCTCTTTTGGTGATGCATACAAAGATGGTCCACTGGCGCTTGGAATGCATAAAAAGGGAAGCTTTTATGACATATTAGATGTCCCTGAATGTGCAATTGTCGATGAGGATTATCATAAGATCCTGACTACTGTTTTAGATTTCTGTAAGAGCAATGGCTGGAAGTTTTATCATAAGCTTAGACATGAAGGATATCTGCGTCATCTTCTTGTTCGTAAGGCAGTTCGAACGGGTGAGATTCTGGTTGCGATTGTGACGACTACGCAGGAAAACCATGATGTAGAATTGAAGGAACTTGCTGATAAACTTGCAAGCTTAGAGTATAAAGGAAAGATGTCGGGCATACTTCATACCAGAAATGATTCGCTTGCAGATGTAGTTCAGTCTGACGAAACGAATATCCTATATGGCCAGGATTATTTCTATGAGGAAATACTTGGACTCAAATTCAAGATAACCGAATTCTCCTTCTTCCAGACTAACTCTCTTGGAGCAGAGGTTTTGTACAATGTTGCAAGAGATTTTATTGGGGAAGTGAAGAAAAACAATGGGGAAAAACCGGTTCTATTTGACCTATATTCAGGTACTGGAACAATAGCCCAGATGATGGCACCAGTGGCATCAAAGGTCGTGGGAGTAGAGATAGTAGAAGAGGCCGTTCTGGCGGCAAAAGAAAATGCGGCACTCAATGGAATAGACAATTGTGAATTCCTTGCAGGAGATGTACTAAAGGTGATTGATAGCATTATTGATAAGCCGGATTTTATTATTTTAGATCCACCGAGAGACGGAATTCATCCTAAAGCATTACCCAAAATAATCGCGTATGGCGTGGATAGAATGGTTTACATAAGTTGCAAACCAACTAGTCTTGCGAGAGACCTGGAGGTATTTCTCGATAATGGATATGTTGTTGAGAAAATGCGCTGCGTTGATATGTTCCCAGGGACGGTGCATGTGGAGAGTGTGTGCCTCTTGAGCAACCGAAAAGCAGACTCTCACATAAAGCTTTCTCTTGATATGGATGAATATTACGACATAATTGAAAAAGAGCAGGCTGAAAATAAATAACTTCATAATATATCGAACTTAAGCGATAGCTGTTGATGCGAAAAGCATTAGCAGCTATTTTTTTTCGCAAAAGGGAGGTGGTGCCATTGGGCTGGATGTAGATGTGACAATGTAACAGACAATCAATGACAAATTATGAAAAGGAGTTTTTTATTATGGCAAAGAAGAGAAGTATTAAGGTTATCAGCCAGAGTGGCTACAAGTACAGAGAGACACCTACAATTATGTTAAAGGGTCAGTGGTTAAAGGAATTAGGATTTGATATTGGAGATTATGTTTCTATCAGTTGCGAAAACGGAAAGCTGGTTATTACACCAGATGCCGAGAGAGCTGCATTGGCTAAGGCAGAAGTTGATTTTATTGAAAGAGAAATGGCTTCACTTAAAAAGAAGTTTGAAACTGAGAAGTCCAGATTACATGCACAGTTTGTGGCAGAAAGTAGTGCTGGATATGCATCTGCTGGAACAGATGAGTAAGGAGGTTCATATTGTTTAAGGCTGAGGATATAAATTCAATTGATAGAAAATATTTCACAATAATTGTGGCGAATGAATATGACATCACTCTTATTTCTAATAATACTCATCATGTCTGGTATATACATAATGTTGAACTTCCTGATGGAGAATTATGTATTGTCTTTCAT
>JAGHUF010000105.1 GCA_018064935.1 Candidatus Merdinaster equi
GAGAATACGTTGACAATTATATAAAATACTATCCTGAAAGATGGAGCTGGAAGCTGAAAAATAGTATTGAACAGCATGATTTATATATGAGTACAAGGGCACGGAGAACTCGAGATTATAGAAATAGTGGGAATGTGGATTTGTTGCCAGATTTTTATTCTATCGAGCGAGATGCCGCTCAATTTGAATTGGAACATGTCGAATGGACAGACTTCTTTGGGCTTATATGGGAAGGTGACAAGGGTTTAAGTGCACATGTAGGAGCACCCAATTTTCAAGGAAATTTATATTACTATTACCCAGATGGAGTAGGCGCGGATGAAGCAGGCTATTGTATATCAGACAAGTATGATGCGTACAGTAATCAGCCGCCTTTGGATACATATACCCAAGTAGAATCTCGCGATGCAGTATGCTGGATAGATACCGCAAATGTAGTTGAAGCTGAATATAAATATGTTGTAGACAACCATTTGTTTAAATACACGAATATAGAGCTTAGATATGAAGATGGCGAGAGTTTAATAATTATTGCAGATTATAAATCGGTTATAGACGGTTTGCTGAGACAAGGAAAAGATGATTTGGTAAAAGGTATTTTCAAATCTATGAATGAACACTTTATCAAGCTAAGAGATTCAGAGATAGAAGAATTCCGCGAATTTTATCCAGGAAAAACTGCTGAAGAAATGTTTTTGGATAATGAGGACGAGTGCCAAAATTAGTTTTTAGAAGGGAAGTGCTGCCAATGAATTTATATACTAGCGATTTACATTTAGGGCATGCAAATGTAATTAAATTTGATAATCGCCCTTTTGCTAACGTTGACGAAATGGACCAGTGCATTATTACTCGCTGGAACAAGCGGGTATCAGATGACGATACGGTCTATATATTAGGAGATGTCTGCCATAGAAATAGCAAGGACTCTTCATGGTATTTGAAGCAGCTTAGGGGACACAAGATTCTTATCCTTGGGAATCATGATAATCCAATCTTGAAAAACAATAGCGCGCTGGCATGCTTGGACCAAGTTGAGAAGATGATGCAGGTGATTGATGAAAAGCGGCAGATTACATTGTGCCATTATCCTATTTTGGAATGGAATGCTTACTTCTATGGCTCTTGGCATATTTATGGACATATCCACAACCGGAAAGAGGATACCTTTAAGATTATGAGCAAAAAAGATCATGCGCTTAACGCTTGCTGCATGATAAACAATTTTGTTCCAGTAACATTTGATGAATTAGTTGAAAACAATGTGGCATTTAAGATAAATGATGAATTAGGGAGGGAATAGAAAATGACAAGAGGAAAAATTATATACATAGATAAAAATAAGATAATGTATTGCTCCTGTGAGTTTAACGGAGATATGCATCCGGAGCACAAAGGTGATCAGATTATTGAAAATTTTCAGAATGGTAATTTCAAAAGTGTTACTGCCTATGAGAAATATGTAGAGAGATTCAATGACAGAAATTTTGGATATGATGACATATCGATAAGGTGTATAGGACTTGAAAAAAATGAATGGTGTATAGATGATAATTACACAGACTATTTGTACATAATAAATGGATCTGAAAGTGAATTTTTCATAATTCAAAAAGATGAAAAGAGCGTAATTCCAATGAATGGGATGGGGATAGTGCGCTTTCACACGGTAGAAGAAATATTATCTCCGAACTATGAAGAAAAAATGAAGAAATTAGTGATAGAAGATGGTGAGGCTGCAGCTGCAATCGATGAACTGAAATTCAGAGGAAAATTACGAGACATCAGCAGAATAGAGCCATTAATTGAGAAATTCAAAGCTTTATGGGAAAAGCATCCGGATTTAAGGTTTGGTCAGCTAGTTTGTAATATTATGCCGGAGGATAAATTGTATTACGTTGAGGATGATATTATGCTGGACAGAATTCAAAAATGGGGCATAAGAGACTAGAAGGAGAGTGTACTAATGATACAAACATTATATGAACCCTTCAGGCACTGGTCTGAAGGTGGTTCAGTTTATATATTGTCAGATTTACATTTTGATGACGAAGACTGCAGATTGATGGATCCGGATTGGATTGAGGCAGAAGAGCAGGTCGCAATAATTAATAAGCATGTGCGAAAAGGAGATACTTTTATTTGTCTTGGCGACGTAGGTAATCCAAAGTATTTGCCTATGATAAAAGCAAGAAAGAAGATACTAATCCTTGGTAATCATGACGCAAAAGGTGTATATAGAGAATTGTTTGATGAAATATATACAGGGCCATTATTTATTTCAGATAAGATTTTGTTATCACATGAGCCTGTATATGGATTATCGTGGTGTTTAAATATACATGGGCATGATCATAATAATGTAGAAACCTATAAAGAAGGCTGTAAGCATATAAATCTTGCCGCAAATGTATGTGGACATACACCTGTAAATTTAGGTAAACTAATTAATAATGGAATTTTAGCTGATATAGATGGGATTCATCGTATAACAATAGATAGGGCTTCAAAAAAGAAGAAATTGAAAAGATCAATTGATGATAATATGAAGCTTTCTTATAATATGGAAATTATTCCTGACACTGAAGAAGGTGGATATGTAGTTTCTTTTCCGGATCTGCCGGGCTGTTTAGCGCAGGGGGATACAATCGAAGAAGCTATTTATAATGCGGAAGATGCTAAAAGAGAATGGTTTGCAGCTAGAACAGATTAAGCTTTTAAATAAAATAGTGATAAAAATAAGTATAAGCGTTTTTTACCTGATTAATAGATTAATTATTAATCAGGTTTTTTATTGATTAACAAATAATAATAATAATCGATATTTTAAGGTGCTTCGTATAATAATGGTACAATAGAGTAAAGAAATTGTTGGTTGAAAAATAAAATAAAAAAGAGAGTAATCGTTAATCCTTTGATACAATAGTTTCGGCTAAAAAATCAATCGATAAAGGAGATTACTCTCATGGACATTGTATCATTATTAGAACTATTGGTGAATGGATTAATTGAAGCTGAAGCAAAGTTTTTAGATAATCCGAAAGATTTTTATTCGCTGGAAAAGACAGTTAAAAGTACAACAGAGTCATTCTCGGCAGCATTCTTAGGAGAAGTGCTATCAGGAGTCAATAAGCAGATTTACGACTGTAGTTGGAGACGAGGAAGATATAAAGTTCAACGCAATGCCAAAAGGACTATTATTACATCTGTTGGGGATGTTACATTTGATTGCACATACTACAAAAGACTCACAGAAGAAGGTGGATACGTATCACTTTTAGAGGATATGATAGGTCTTGATAAGCATGAACGTTTTAGTGAAGAGGCAGAGGTACTACTTCTTACAGAGGCGTTAAAAACAAGTTATCAGGAAGCTACAAGAGTACTTCCTTCAAAGCAGTGTATCACTAAAACAACAGTAATGAATAAGGTGCATCAGCTTGCGGAAGAAGTTGCTTATGAATCAGCAGAAGAACCAAAACAAGTAGACTATCTATTTGTTGAAGCTGACGAGGATCATGTTGCAGAACAGCATGGAGATAATACTGAAGATAATAAGAGCTTTATTTCAAAGTTGGTTTATGTGTATGAATGCAAACAAGCTGTAGAAGGCTATAAAGACAAAAGGGAACTGGTAAACAGTTTTTATTTTAGTGGTCTTTATCCAGGAAAAGATGGTAATGATAAGCTGTGGAAAAATGTACAAGATTACATTAACAAGTCCTATGATGTGGATTGTTTAAAGAGAGTATTCATAAGTGGTGATGGCGCACAATGGATAAAAAGTGGTGCTGATATACTGGATAAGGCTTTGTTTTGCGCAGATAAATTTCACCTTATGAAATATATAAATCATGCAGCAGCTCAAATGCTTGATGAAAAAGATATAGCCAAAGAAGAACTCTGGCATCTGCTCTATTCGAAGAAAACAAAGGCAAAAGAACGTTTTGAAACATATACAAATCAGATGATTGCATCAGCAAAGAATCCAGATAAAGTTGAGGAACTAAAGAAATACGTGCTCGGGAATTGGGCAGCTGTAAGAAGAACGCTTAGGAATAAGCTTATAAATGGCTGTAGTGCAGAAAGCCATGTGAGTCATGTTCTATCAGATAGACTCAGTTCCAGACCAATGGGCTGGAGCCAGACTGGTGCAGATAGAATGAGCAAGCTTAGATGTTATGAAAGAAACTATGGTAGAGATGGAATAATAAACTTAGTAAGAGTCAGCAGGGAAGAAAGAAAACTTAAAGCAACAGGTACAGATTGCATACCCGTAAAAGAGGTTACACTTCGAGAAATAAAGGCAGAACACTATGATCAGGCAAAGAGTTATATTGATCGTTTGCAGGTTCATATCCCAGGGCTTACAGCAAAGAAGACTGCATCAATCAGAACACAGCTGAAATTGTCATAAAAAACAAGTTGCAAACGAAATAGAGTTATGGTAACCTATTTATTGTAATTGATAACTATGATTTAAAGAGTGGGCTTGCAAGTCCACTCTTTTCAGTTGTGTGGAGGGATTAAATGGCAAAGGCCGGAGTGATTGAGAGCCGCACTGAACAGCTTCTAGAGCCAATTGCACAAGCGAATGGCGTGTCGATTTATGACATAGAGTATGTGAAGGAAGGCAGTGATTACTATCTCAGATGTTACATAGACAAGGAAGGCGGAGTAAATATTGGCGACTGCGAAAATGTTAGCCGCGCATTGTCAGATGAGCTGGACAGAGAGGATTATATTGACGATGAATACATTCTCGAAGTCAGTAGCCCGGGTCTTGGAAGGACTCTCAAGAAAGACAAGCACCTTGCAGCATCTATTGGACAGGAAGTTGAGATTAAAACTTATAAGCCAATAGAAAAGCGCAAAGAGTTCAGTGGAGTACTTGTAAGCTTCACAGATGATAAAATAGTTATTTCGGACAAGGATGAAGAAATAGAATTAAACAGGAGCGACATTGCTCTGGTAAGATTAGCATTTGATTTTTAGGAGGACGAAGGAAAAAATGAACACAGAATTAATGACAGCACTTGATATGCTCGAGAAGGAGAAAAACATCAGTAAGGAAGCCTTGTTTGAGGCGATTGAGAACTCGCTTCTTATTGCATGTACCAAGCACTTTGGTAAGGCAGATAATATAACAGTTGAAATCAATCGTGAAACTGCTGATTACGTTGTTCTTGCTCAGAGAACTGTAGTAGAGAAGGTTGAAGATCCTGCCCTTGAAATTACACTTGCAGATGCTCTCAAAGTAGATGCTGATGCTAAGCTTGGTGATACTGTTAAGGTTGAGATTAAGAGCAAAGAATTCGGAAGAATTGCAGCTCAGAATGCAAAGAATGTAATTACTCAGAAGATTCGTGAGGAAGAGAGAAATGTAATCTTCAATCAGTTCAATGAGAAGATTCATGATGTTGCAACTGGTATTGTTCAGAGATATGTAGGAAAGAATCTTAGCATCAATCTTGGAAAAGCTGATGCAATATTGAATGAGACTGAGATGATTAAGGGAGAGACATATCGTCCTACTCAGAGAATCAAAGTTTATATTGTTGAAGTTAAGACAACTCCAAAGGGACACAGAATTCTTGTTAGCCGTACTCACCCAGAACTTGTTAAGCGTCTGTTCGAGTCAGAAGTAGCAGAAATTCAGGATGGAACAGTACAGATTATGAGCATTGCACGTGAAGCTGGCTCACGTACTAAGATGGCAGTTCTTAGTAACAATCCTAATGTTGACCCAGTTGGAGCATGTGTTGGACTTAATGGTGCCAGAGTTAACTCAATCGTTGATGAACTTGGCGGAGAGAAGATTGATATCATCAACTGGGATGATAACCCGGCTAACCTTATCAGAAATGCTCTTTCTCCAGCAAAGGTTGTTTCTGTATTTGCAGATCCTGACGAGAAGACAGCCAATGTAGTTGTTCCAGATTATCAGCTGTCACTTGCAATTGGTAAGGAAGGTCAGAATGCAAGACTTGCAGCACGTCTTACAGGCTATAAGATTGATATTAAGAATGAGACTCAGGCTGCTGTAACACCTGGATTCCGTATGGAAGATTATATGGATGACGAGGAAGATTACGAAGAAGAGTATGTTGAGGAGCTCGCAGAAGGTGAAGACAACTAATCCTATTCGTATTCCGGAGCGAACCTGTGTTGGGTGCTATTCCCAAAAAGAAAAGTCGGCTTTGATTCATGTTGTGAAACATGACGGAATAATCAAACCGGATTTTGATGGTAAGGCACCAGGCAGAGGAGCTTATGTTTGCAAATGTGCAGACTGCATAAGGCTTGCGCAGAAGAAAAAGGGTCTGGAAAGAAGCCTTAAATGCTCTGTGACGGAAAATGTTTATAGTGATCTTCTCACATATATAGAGGGATAAAATGAATCGTAATAAGGTATTATCACTTTTGGGCATTGCCCAAAGAGGAAGAAATATAGTTAGTGGTGAATTTGCGACTGAAAAGGCAATAAAAGAAGGAACTGCGAAGCTAGTTATTGTTGCAGGTGATGCATCTGATAATACCAAGAAGCACTTTCATGACATGTGTGCATATAGAGAACTCCCAATTATTGAACTTGAAAATAAGGACGATGTTGGACATGCAATTGGCAAACAGATGAGAGCGTCTTTGGCATTGACGGACGAAGGGATTGCGTCGGCAATCATGAAACTTGTAAATGAGAGTGCAAACTAGTTATTCAAGAAAGGACTGAAGATATAAATGGCAAAGGTAAGAATTTGTGACCTGGCAAAAGAGATAGATGTTACCAGCAAGGATATAATTGATGTCTGTGCGCAGCTGGGAATAGAGGCAAAATCTTCAACAAAAGGGCTTGAAGAGGATGAAGTAGCCAGCATTAAGTCTAAATTAGGCAAAGCCTCTAAGGACAAAGAGGTATCAGCAAATAAAGCTCCAGCAAAAGAGGAACCTGTCAAGAAAGCTGAAGCAGAAGAGGCTCCAAAAGCTCCTGCAAAAGCAGCCGAAGCAGAGGCGCCTAAGAAAAAGAAAAAAATTGTGATGATGTCTAGCGGAAGTGGAAATGGTGCGGCTGTGCAGCGTCCTCAGCAGCCTGCTGCGGGACCAAGAAACACCGTTGTGACAAATAGTGGAAGACCAGCGCCTAACAGGCCAATCAGACCGCTCACTCCTCCATCACCAACCCCATCTGTTAACATTGTTGCCAATCCTAATAAGGGACAGGAGAACAGAAAGCCACAGGTTGATAAGGCTAAAGAGCAGGCAGCTACGCCTGAAGTAAATACAAACGCACCTGCAGCATCAAATGCTAATGCTGCAAATGCAAATGCAACAAGCCAGAGTGCTAATCAGGCTAATAATGCCGCTAGTGCACCATCTGATAGAAATCAGAATCAGAATCAGAACAAAAAGCCAGAAGGCAAAGTTATCGTTACAGATACAAGAAACCAGTCAAGAGGGGATAGACCATATGGACAAAACGGTGGACAGAAGAATTCATTCCGCCCTGATTCAAACAGATCCAATGGAGATAATAGAAATGGGGCTAACCGTGGCCAGGGGAATTCGCAGAATGGTCAAGGTGGTAACCGTGGTCAAAGGCCTTTTGGTAATAACTCAGGCCGTCCACAGGGAAATGGAGCACCGGACACTAGATTTGTAAAAAAAGCAGGTGGCGGAAGTGCATTTATCTCTGAGGGACCTAAGGAGAATAATTCCAGAAGAGATGATCGTCATTACGATAAGGACAAGAAGAATAAGAAAGACCTTATGTATGAAGATGGAGACATGCTTGGAAAGGGCAAGAATAAGGCAGGACGCTTTATAAAGCCCGAGAAGAAGCAGGAGGTTGAAGAGGAAGTAATCAAGGTTATTACTATTCCAGAGACCATAACCATCAAGGATCTTGCTGACAAGATGAAGCAGCAGGCTTCAGCGATTGTTAAAAAACTCTTCCTTGCAGGAAAAATGGTTACTGTCAATGAAGAGATTTCATATGAAGAAGCAGAGAATATTGCAATGGAATATGAGATTCTCTGTGAAAAAGAGATTAAAGTTGATGTTATCGAAGAGCTTCTTAAGGAAGAAGAGGAAGATACACAGCTTATGACAAAGCGTCCTCCTGTTATTTGTGTAATGGGACATGTAGACCATGGTAAAACTTCGCTTCTTGATGCAATTCGTAAGACGAATGTTACTGATAGAGAAGCAGGTGGTATTACCCAGGCCATCGGTGCTTATACAGTTAATGTTGATGGACAGTCAATTACATTCCTTGATACACCTGGACATGAGGCATTCACAGCAATGCGTATGCGTGGAGCAAACTCAACTGATATTGCAGTACTTGTTGTTGCTGCAGATGACGGTGTTATGCCACAGACAGTTGAAGCTATTAACCATGCTAAGGCAGCTGGAATTGAAATAATCGTTGCCGTTAATAAGATTGATAAGCCAGGTGCAAATGTTGACAGAGTTAAGCAGGAATTAACTGAGTATGAGCTTATTGCAACTGATTGGGGCGGCTCAACAGAATTTGTTCCTGTATCTGCTAAGAGTGGAGAAGGAATTAGTGATCTTCTCGAGACAATTATTCTTACATCAGATATTCTTGAACTGAAAGCTAATGCTAATAGAAAGGCAAGAGGTCTTGTAATCGAGGCACAGCTTGATAAGGGACGTGGTCCAGTTGCTACTGTTCTTGTTCAGAAGGGTACTCTTCATGTCGGAGATTTCATATCAGCAGGCTCTTGCCATGGTAAGGTTCGTGCCATGGTTGATGATAAGGGAAGACGTGTAAAAGAAGCTACTCCTTCTACACCAGTTGAGATTCTTGGTCTTGATGATGTACCAAACGCTGGCGAGATATTCATTGCACATGTAAATGATAAGGAAGCTAAGTATTTTGCCGATACCTTCAAGGCACAGAACAGAGAGAAGCTTCTTGAGGAAACCAAGTCAAAGATGAGTCTTGATGATCTGTTCAGTCAGATTCAGGCAGGTAATCTCAAGGAACTCAAGCTTATCGTTAAGGCTGATGTTCAGGGATCTGTCGAGGCAGTTAAGGCTTCACTTATGAAACTGTCAAATGATGAGGTTGTTGTTAAGTGTATCCACGGCGGCGTTGGTGCGATTAATGAATCCGATGTAATTCTTGCAAGCGCATCTTCTGCTATTATTATTGGATTTAATGTACGTCCTGATGCTCAGGCTAAGGAAACAGCTGAGAGAGAAGGCGTTGAGGTTAAACTGTATAACGTTATCTATCAGGCAATTGATGATGTAGAGGCAGCTATGAAGGGAATGCTTGATCCAATCTTCGAGGAGAAGGTAATTGGACATGCAGAGATTCAGCAGATCTTTAAGGCTTCTGCAATTGGTAATATTGCCGGTGCAAGAGTGATGGATGGTAATATCCAGAGGGATTGTAAGGTTCGTATCACCAGAGAGGGAGAGCTTGTATTTGAAGGGGCGCTCGCTTCACTTAAGAGATTTAAAGATGATGTTAAGGAAGTAAAAGAGGGCTTCGAGTGTGGTCTTGTATTTGAAGGCTATGATCAAATGCAGGAACTCGATATGGTTGAAGCTTACATTATGGTTGAGGTACCAAGGTAAATGCGAAAGAACAGTGTAAAAAGTACCAGGATCAATGAGGAAGTAAAAAGGGTTATGGCGGAGATTATCAGATCTTCGCTGAAGGACCCTAGAATTCATCCTTTTACGTCTGTTGTAGATGTTGAGGTTGCACCGGATCTTAAGACATGCAAAGCATACATCAGTATTCTTGGAGATGATGAGAAAGCTCTCAAGGACACGCTGGCAGGCCTTCGCAGTGCGGAAGGGTTTATTAGAACCAAACTCGCCAAAGAGATTAATCTGAGAAATACGCCTGAGATTCGCTTTATTATGGACCAGTCAATTGCTTATGGAGTTAACATGTCGAGACTGATTGATGAGGTTAACAAAGATTTGAAGCCAGTCGATGAGGAAACTTCAGAGGAGTAAAGATTCGTGGAACGAATTGATATTATAAAAGAATGTGAAAATGCTTCTTCAATAGGTATCGCTGGACATATCAGACCTGATGGTGATGCAATTGGTACAACGATGGCGCTGAAACTTTATCTGGAGAATGTTTTTCCTGATAAGGAGATAAAAGCCTATTTTGAGACGCCACCTACTATTTTTTCTTTTATCAAAGAGATAGATGAGGTTGAGTCGAATTTTCCAGAGCATGAACCATTTGATGTGTTTATTGCGGTTGATACTGTGCCTGAGAGATTATCAGGGGCAAAAAAGTATTTTGATAATGCAAAAAAAACAATAAATATTGATCACCATATGAGCAACGCCAATGGCTCGGGAATGGTTAATTATGTTGAGGCAGACGCCAGCTCAACAGCTGAGCTGGCATATATCTTAATGGACAAGAAATATGTGGATAGGTATATTGCCGAGGCGGTTTACACAGGAATGATTCATGATACAGGTGTTTTCCGTTATTCGAACACCTCACCCAGAACCCATAAGGTTGCTGCCGAACTTATAAGCTATGGGATAGATTTTCCAACACTTATTGATAAAACCTTCTATGAGAAGACTTTTGTTCAGAATCAGCTTCTGGGCATGGCACTGCTTAAGGCACAGTTGTATGACGATGGCAGGATAATTGCAAGCTATATAACCAAGGCTGAGTTGGATGAAAAAGGTGCTTTTTCTAAGCATTTAGATGGAATTGTCAGTCAGCTTCGTGTAACCAGAGGCGTGGAGATGAGTGTTTTCCTCTATGAATTAACCGAGGGGCACTACAAAGTATCCTTCCGTTCCGGCGGTGGAATCAACGTGGCAGCTGTAGCTGAAGGCTTTGGCGGTGGAGGCCATGAGAGAGCGGCAGGCTGTGAAATTGATGGTGATTACGAGACAGCAATCGAACAGATTTTGCAGGCTGTAAAAACTAAGAGTTAGATTAATAATAAAAACAAATAAGTATATGTCATTTAAACAGGATGGTCAGAGCATGCTGGCTGTCCTGTTTATTTTACTTCATAGCTTGAAACACCTGTATATTGCAGGGTTAATTATTATTTATGAATGGACTGATAAATGTATATAAGGAAGCTGGATTTACCTCCATGGATGTGGTAGCGAAGCTTCGAGGAATACTGAAAACTAGAAAAATTGGTCATACGGGAACTCTTGACCCGGATGCTACCGGAGTTCTTCCTGTTTGTGTGGGCTATGCCACGAAATTGTGCGATATGCTGACTGACAGGGATAAGGAGTATGTTGCGGAACTACTCCTTGGCGTGATGACAGATACGCTGGATATATCAGGCCAGATTCTGGCAACCTCTGAAGTCACTGTAAGTGCCGAGCAGATTAGGGAGGCTGTTTCTTTTTTTGTCGGTGGATACGACCAGATTCCACCTATGTATTCTGCGCTTAAGATTAATGGACAGAAGCTGTGCGACCTTGCCAGAAATGGTAAGGAGGTAGAAAGAAAGCCAAGGCATGTTGAAATATACAGTATAGACATAGAGAAGATTGAGCTGCCGGTTGTTACTATCCGGGTGCACTGCGGAAAGGGAACGTACATAAGGTCCCTATGCGATGACATTGGACGAAGACTCGGATGTGGTGGCTGCATGAGAACTCTTGTGAGGACGAAAGCAGCCGGATTTGAAATAGATAATGCATATACTCTTTCAGAAATCGAAAAAATGAGGGATTCGGGAGAAATAGAAGAGCATATAACCAGTGTGGAGTATGTTTTCAGGGATTTGCCAGCATATGCTTCGGCACCAGAATATGAAAAGCTTCTTCAAAATGGTAATCCCATTGGAACTAATCAGGTTATTTCCTGCGATAGTGTCATGAGTGAGCCCTCTGAAAATGAAAACGAGAGGGTCCGAATATATCATGCCGATGGAAGATTCTGCGGAGTCTTCACAAAAAATGGAAGGTTTTATAAGCCTGAAAAAATATTTGAGTTATAGGAATATTGTAAATGCAGATTATTGAGAATAAAGTCCATTTTGATTTCCCAGGTAGGTCATGTGTTACGCTTGGTAAGTTTGATGGACTTCATATAGGTCATTCGAAAATAATAGAGTCGATGCGTGAACATATGCAGGATGACATGCATATGGTTGCGTTTACTTTTGACCCATCGCCGGCTTCTTTTTTTGCGGGAAGGACAATTCCTGAACTAATGACAAAAGAAGAAAAAAGGAAGGCGTTTGAGTCATATGGGTTTGATTATCTGTGGGAATTCCCGATGAATGATGAAACGGCAGCTACTAAACCCTATGATTTTATTAAGAATTACCTTTTTGAAGATTTAAAAGCAGGTGTTATTGTGGCTGGAGAGGACGTAAGCTTTGGGGATAAAGGGCTTGGTAATGCGCAGCTGTTAGCTGAATGTGCGGATGAGTTTGGCTATGAATTATACCTGCTTCCAAAGGTGTGCATAGATGGGAACGAAGTATCATCTTCATATGTGAGACAGGAAGTGTCCAAGGGTAATATGGAACTTGTGGCTGGACTTCTTGGAAAACCGTATGAGTTGTCGGGCATAGTTGAAAAAGGAGCACAGAGAGGCAGAGAGTTTGGCTTTCCAACAGTCAATATTTATCCGAGCGATTCGAAGCTTCTTCCACCGTATGGTGTGTATTATGCAAAGGTGTATACAGACCAGGGCATGTTCTATTCAATTACTGATATCGGGGTTAAACCTACAGTGACCAGTGAGGGTAGAAAGGTTGTTGAGTCATATTTATATAACTTCGATGGAACGTTGTATGGAACCCAGATTAGGGTAGAACTGTTGTCCTACAGAAGACCTGAGTATAAGTTTAGTGGAGTTGATGAATTGATTAAAACTCTTGAGAACGACAAAAAAGCAGGCGAGAAATATTTTGGCCTTAATCTTAATTTTGAAGGATAAGGTCTTGAATGATGTTATTGTTTCTAATACAATAAAATAGGTCTGCTTTTGGGGGAAAGAAGCAGGCGCGGGTTACGGAAAGGATAATATGGACGCTGCAACTATCATTTCATCTGTATTAGGGCTACTTGGCGGTCTTGGTCTTTTTCTATTGGGAATGAGACTCATGAGTGAGAGTATCGAGAAGGTGGCCGGTGCGAAACTTAGATCCATCCTTGAATTTTTCACGACAAATCGATTTACAGGTATGCTTGTAGGACTTGTTTTTACAGGCATTATTCAGTCATCTTCGGCCAGTACGGTTATGGTTGTCAGTTTTGTTAACTCAGGACTGATGAATCTTGGTCAGGCGGCGGGAGTTATATTTGGTGCCAATATCGGTACCACAGTTACATCGCAGCTGGTTTCTATCAAGCTTGACGCGTATGCGCCTATAATTCTTCTTTTGGGCGTTGTCTTTGTAATGTTTTCCAAAAACCAGACAGTTAATAAGATTGCCTCTATCCTGGTGGGCTTTGGCGTGCTCTTTTTAGGCTTGTCAATGATGAAGGATTCAATGCAGATATTGAAGGAAGAGCCACATGTTGTTTCAATGTTTGCTTCACTTAAGAGCCCGGTCTTTGCAATTCTTCTGGGAACTGTTCTGACGGCTATTATTCAGAGCTCTTCAGTTACGGTCTCGATTATGGTATTGCTTGCCGGACAAGGGTTACTCAGTCTGAATATATGTATGTATATTATCCTCGGATGTAATATTGGTGCATGTACATCAGCTCTTTTGTCATCTTTTTCCGGTGGAAAGAATGCAAAGCGTGCAGCCTTGATTCACCTACTGTTTAACGTTATAGGTACGATACTCATGTTCATTGCACTGCAGATTGCTGCAGGTCCAATTGAGCAGGGTATAAACGCGTTGTCAAATGGAGACGCGGAGAGATTCGTTGCAAATGCACATACAATATTTAAGGTAGTTCAGGTACTGGTTCTTCTGCCGTTCTCAAATCTCATCGTAAAGATGACCTACCTGTTTGTAAGAGGAGAGGACAAGAAGATATCTTACAGGGAGAATTTCCAGCTCAAGTATATCGGAGAAAAATCTGTGTTTAATCCAACTACAGCAGTGGTTGGTGCAACCAAGGAGATTGAGCGAATGGCTTCACTTGCTGAGGAGAATCTGAACCGTGCAATGAATGCTCTCATAACACTTGATCAGGAAGATATAACAGAGGTTTATATGGTGGAGAAAAATATAAACTTCCTGAATAAATCGATAACTAATTACCTTGTTAAAGTCAATCAGACTCTGTTGCCGTTGGAGGACCAGAAAATTATTGGTGCGCTTTTCCATGTGGTAAACGATGTCGAGAGAATTGGTGACCATGCGGAGAATGTTGCAGACGCAGCAAGAACCCGTATAGAAACAGGCGTTTCTTTTTCGAAAACTGCTCAGCGCGAGCTGGGTGAGATGCTCGATATGGTCAATAAGATGATTCACTACTCAATTGAATTGTTTGTGACTGGCAAAGAGGAACATGTTGCCGATATCAACATGCTTGAGGAGAAGGTTGATGCGAAGGAGCGTGAGCTTCAGAGACTCCATGTAGACAGACTTACAAGAAATGAATGTACTCCAGAAGCTGGTATGCTATATTCGGACGTTGTTTCAGGACTTGAAAGAGTTGCAGATCATGCTGTCAATATTGCATTCTGTGTTATCAACGCAGAGCAGGAAGAGGCGCTGTAGTAAATTCTAAGAAAAGTATTGCATGAGAAGAATTAAAGACTATTTCAAAATTATGGTGGGCATCTGCTTTGCAGTGCCCATTATGTTACAGCTGAATATGATATCTGTTCTCGCTGATGTACCAACTGCCATTAGGGTTTCGCAGATGGGTATGTCGGCAGCATCTAATCAGGAGATTGCACTCCCGGGAGAGAATGAAGCAGATCCGGACGATTTCCTTCATAATGGTGCAGGAATCGAGACAGTCATTGGCGGATATGATTCAATGACAGCCGATGAATTCTTGAGTGAGATGGAAGATCTTACGATCACTCGAATTAAGAATGAAGCAGAAAACTGGGGCTATACAAATCTTGGTATTGCCAATGTCTCTGAAACTCTCAATGTCAGAAACAGTGCATCAGAAAATGGAAGTAAGGTTGGTGAGCTTTCAAACGGGGCCGCTGTAGAGATCCTTAGTGAGGAAGATGGCTGGTACAAGATCGAGAGTGGCAAGGTGTCAGGCTACGTTAAGGCGAATTATATTTTGACCGGGGATGAAGCCAAAACAAAAGCTCAGGAGAATCAGAAATTATCTGCGCGTGTTGTTGCCAACGCACTAAAGGTCAGAAAGCAGCCAGATACCAAGCATGGAACCTACGGACTTATCTATAACGGAACTGAGCTTGAGGTTGTCGAGGTTCTGGGGGACGGCTGGGTATCTGTAAAATATGCAGATGAAGAAGAGGCATATGTGAGCGGTGATTATGTTGATGTATGCTATTCTTTGGATACGGCGCTCACCATATCAGAGGCTTTATATGGAAAAGGAGTGACAAGTGCTGGAATTGACCTTGCTCAGAGAGCTGTTCAGTATGTTGGTCATCCTTATGTATACGGTGGAACGAGTCTAACAAATGGTACGGACTGTTCAGGCTTCACAATGCTTCTAATGAAAAAGTACGGAGTAAAGCTTCCTCATTCTGCGAGAAGTCAGTCGAGAATGGGAGTCGAAGTGTCTATGTCAGCACTTCAGCCTGGAGATCTGGTATTCTACTCAGATTCCACTGGCGTTAACCATGTGACGGTATATATAGGCAATGGACAGGTGTGCCATGCTAGTAATCCGAGAAGTGGAATTAAGATTTCGGAAATCAATTACAGAAAGCCTACATGTGCGAGAAGATTTCTGTAGATTATCTGCTTTACATAAGATGGATATTGTGATATTCTAACTAAGTGTGATTTTGCTAGGCTTGGTTGTCGGTTTCTCCGAACCATAACTCAGCTTATGCAGTAAGCGCCCTAAGGGCGAGTAAAGTAATAAAATTAAAGGAGAAAAACAATGATCACAAAAGAAAAGAAAACAGCAATCATGAAAGAGTATGCAACAAAAGAGGGAGATACTGGTTCTCCAGAAGTACAGGTTGCAGTTCTTACAGCAAGAATTAAGGAGCTTACTGCTCACCTTCAGGAGAATCCTAAGGATCATCACTCAAGACGTGGACTTCTTAAGATGGTAGGTCAGAGACGTGGACTTCTTTCTTACCTTAAGAAGACTGATATTGAGAGATATCGTACTCTGATTGAGAGACTTGAGTTAAGAAAATAATGAAAAGAAGAGGGGATATACATATGTCCCCTCTTTTTCACATTATAAGAATTGTGTGAAAATGTCCGCGTAAGAGACTCGAAGCCACTGATAAGAGAATTCGAGGGTGGTTTTTTTATCAGTAGTTTCGACTTCTTTACGCGGGCTAAAAATAAAAGCTATAAGCTATAAAAAGAAGGAGAACAAAGATGTACAAGAAGTATTCTATGGAACTTGCTGGACGTACTCTGACTGTTGATATTGACAGAGTAGGTAAGCAGGCAAATGGCTGCGCGCTTATGCACTACGGTGATACAACCGTTCTGTGTACAGCAACCGCGTCAGCAAAGCCAAGAGATGGTATCGATTTCTTCCCTTTAAGCGTTGAGTATGAAGAGAAGATGTATGCAGTTGGAAAAATCCCTGGTGGATTTAATAAGAGAGAGGGCAAGGCATCTGAGAATGCTGTTCTTACAAGCCGTGTAATTGACAGACCTATGCGTCCTCTTTTCCCAAAGGATTATAGAAATGATGTAACACTTGATTGTATGGTAATGAGTGTTGATCCTGAGTGTCGTCCAGAACTTGTTGGTATGCTTGGTGCAGCTATTTCAACATGCATTTCAGACATTCCTTTCGATGGACCTTGCGCAATGACTCAGGTTGGAATGGTTAATGGAGAGTTTATTATCAACCCTTCACAGGAAGTATGGAAGACCGGTGATATGAGACTTACAGTTGCTTCAACAGCTACTAAGGTTATCATGATCGAAGCTGGATGTAATGAGATTCCTGAAGCAACCATGATTGAGGCTATTTATAAGGCTGATGCTGTAAATAAGGAAATCATTGAGTTCATCAATAAGATCGTTGCAGAGGTTGGTAAGAAGAAGCATGAGTACACAAGCTGTGCAATCCCTACTGAGATGTTTGATGAGATGAAGAAGATTGTTACTCCTGAAGAAATGGAAGTAGCAGTATTTACTGATGAGAAGCAGGTTCGTGAGGAGAACATCCGTGAGATTACTGCTAAGCTCGAAGAAGCATTTGCAGATAAAGAGGATTGGCTTGCAATCCTTGGCGAAGCAATTTATCAGTATGAGAAGAAGACTGTACGTAAGATGATTCTTAAGGATCAGAAGCGTCCTGACGGCCGTAAGATTACACAGATTCGTCCACTTGCAGCAGAGGTTGATATTATTCCTCGTGTTCATGGCTCAGCTATGTTTACACGTGGACAGACTCAGATCTGCAACGTTGTTACTCTTGCACCTCTTGCAGAGGCACAGAAGGTTGATGGACTTGATCCATTCACAACAGAGAAGAGATATATTCACCACTACAATTTCCCTGCATATTCTGTAGGTGAGACTAAGGTTTCAAGAGGTCCAGGAAGACGTGAGATTGGACATGGAGCACTTGCTGAGAGAGCTCTCCTTCCAGTTCTTCCTTCTCCAGAAGAGTTCCCTTATGCAATCCGTTCAGTATCTGAGACTTTTGAGTCAAACGGATCTACATCTATGGCATCTACCTGTTCATCATGTATGTCTCTGATGGCAGCTGGTGTTCCTCTTAAGAAGATGGTAGCTGGTATCAGCTGTGGTCTTGTTACAGGCGATACAGATGATGATTTTGTTCTTTTGACAGATATTCAGGGTCTTGAAGACTTCTTCGGAGATATGGACTTCAAGGTAACTGGTACAGATTACGGTATTACTGCAATCCAGATGGATATTAAGATTCATGGACTTACAAGAGCAATCGTTGAGGGTGCAATTGCAAGATGTCGTGAAGCTCGTGAATTCATCATGGAGACATGTATGAAGCCAGCAATTGCTGCTCCAAGACCTACTGTAAATGAGTATGCACCTAAGATTATTCAGATTATGATCGATCCTGAGAAGATTGGTGAGGTTGTTGGTCAGAGAGGTAAGACCATTAACGAGATTATCGCCAGAACAGGTGTTAAGATTGATATAACAGATGATGGTGCTGTTAGTGTTTGTGGAACAGACAAGGCTATGATGGATCAGGCTGTTGAGATGATTCAGATGATTGTTTCAGAGTTTGAAGAAGGCCAGATTTACAAGGGCAAGGTTGTTTCTATCAAGGAATTTGGTGCATTTGTAGAGTTTGCACCAGGAAAAGAGGGAATGGTTCACATTTCAAAGATTGCAAAAGAGAGAATTAACCATGTTGAGGATGTTCTCACACTTGGCGATGAAGTTACAACTATTTGCCTTGGTAAGGATAAGATGGGAAGACTTAGCTTCTCAATCAAGGACGTACCTGCAAACAATTAATTTGCTTATGGGTAATCCCGAATTATTTGGGCTACTAATTCGAGGACAGAAGTTTACTTCTGTCCTCTTTTATACAGGAGGATTCTTATGGGGAAAAGAGTGATTCTGATTGTGCTTGATAGCTTTGGAATTGGTGCGGCGCCTGATGCGGCAGCATTTGGTGATGAGGGGGTAAATACCCTTCGAAGTGTTTCTACTTCACCTTTTTTTGACTGCCCAAATATGGGAAAACTTGGACTTTTTGACCTGGATGGAATTGAGGCGGGGGGACACGAAAGAAGTGGGGAACTGCTTGGAAGATGTGCAAGGCTTACTGAAATCTCAAAGGGCAAGGATACAACTATAGGACACTGGGAAATTGCAGGCTTATGGTCGGAGAATCCACTGCCAACTTATCCCAATGGTTTTCCCGAGGATGTGCTTGAGGAATTCTCAAAAAGAACCGGAAGAGGCGTTTTGTGTAATAAACCATATTCTGGTACAGTCGTTATCAATGATTACGGGGATGAGCATGTTGAGACAGGAAAGCTTATTGTATATACCTCTGCCGATTCAGTGTTTCAGATTGCAGCGCATGAAGATGTTGTTCCAGTGGAACAGCTATATGAGTACTGCAGAATTGCAAGAGAGATTCTTGTTGGTGAGCACGGAGTTGGACGAGTAATTGCAAGACCGTTTGTAGGGACAAGCGGCAATTATACAAGAACTCCCAGAAGACACGATTTTTCTTTGATTCCACCACAGAACACGATGCTTGACATTATCAAGGATGCTGGGCTTGAAGTGCTATCTGTAGGCAAAATTAAAGATATCTTTGCGGGAAAGGGTATTACCGATTTTGTATATACTTCAGGCAATCCTGAAGGAATAGAAAAAACGATTGAGTTTATGCATCGTGATTTCGAAGGACTACTGTTTACGAATCTTGTTGATTTTGATATGCTCTATGGTCACAGAAGAGATGTTGAAGGCTATGCCAAAGCGCTTAGCTATTTCGATGAAAAGCTCCCGCTCATCATGGAGAGAATGAAGAAGGATGATATTCTTATTATCACAGCAGACCATGGCTGTGATCCTTCTTTCACCAAGACGACAGATCATACCAGGGAATATGTTCCATGTCTCATGTATGGTGCGAATGTTAAGCCAGCTAATCTGGGCACAAGGGATACTTTCTCAGATATTGCAAAAACCGTGATTGATTACCTTGGGGTTTCGGGGGAGATTCATGGTTCGAGTCTTTTGTAGAAAAACGATGTCAGAGCAAACAAGCATGTGTCCGATAATGTGGACAACTAAAATGATATAAAGGATATATAACACATGGGTAACTACGATAAAGAGATTAACAGAAGAAGAACTTTTGCCATTATTTCGCATCCCGATGCCGGAAAAACTACTTTGACCGAGAAATTCCTTTTATATGGTGGAGCAATCAATCTGGCTGGTAGCGTAAAAGGTAAGGCAACAGCAAGACATGCTGTGTCTGACTGGATGGAAATAGAGAAGGAGAGAGGTATTTCTGTAACCAGCTCTGTTCTTCAGTTTGAATATGACGGATATTGCATAAATATTCTTGATACACCTGGACACCAGGACTTCTCAGAGGATACTTACCGAACTCTGATGGCTGCTGATTCTGCTGTCATGGTAATTGATGGAAGTAAGGGTGTCGAGGCACAGACAAGAAAGCTGTTTAAGGTTTGTGCTATGCGTGGTATTCCAATCTTTACCTTTATAAACAAAATGGACCGTGATGCAAATGATACATTTGACCTTTTGGATGAAGTTGAGAAGGAACTTGGAATCGCTACTTGCCCAATTAACTGGCCTATTGGTTCTGGAAAAGAATTTAAGGGTGTGTATGACAGAGATGAGAGATGTGTTATTACATACTCTGACACCGAAAAGGGAACCAAAGAGGGTGAGGCAACAAGAATATCAATAGATGATGAGAGCGCAATTCTTGAGCATATAGGAGAGGCAGCTAAGGAGAAACTCATGGGTGAGATTGAGCTTCTCGATGGTGCAAGTGCTGAATTTGATTTGGATGCAGTCAGAGCAGGAAAGCTCACTCCAGTATTTTTTGGATCTGCACTTACCAATTTTGGTGTTGAGATATTCCTTCAGCATTTCCTTGAAATGGCTACTACACCTTTGCCAAGAAAGGCAGATATTGGAATTATACAGCCGTCAGAGAATGAGTTCTCTGCATTTGTATTTAAGATTCAGGCCAATATGAACAAGGCTCACAGAGACAGAATTGCATTTATGAGAATCTGTTCAGGTAAATTTGACGCTTCTATGGAGGTACGCCATGTTCAGGGTGAGAAGGTTATGAGACTGTCTCAGCCACAGCAGATTATGGCAGATGACCGCAAGATTCTGTCTGAGGCATATGCAGGTGATATTATTGGTGTGTTTGATCCGGGTATTTTTTCAATTGGAGACACCTTATGTATGCCTAAGGAGAAGTTTGCATATGAAGGAATTCCTACTTTTGCACCAGAGCACTTTGCGAGGGTAAGACAGCTGGATACAATGAAGCGTAAACAGTTCGTCAAGGGTATAACTCAGATAGCGCAGGAAGGTGCTATTCAGATTTTCCAGGAGTTTAATACCGGTATGGAGGAGATTATAGTCGGAGTTGTAGGTGTGCTTCAGTTTGATGTTCTTAAGTACAGACTTGAGAACGAATACAATGTTGAGATACGACTTGAAAACCTTCCATTTGAGCATATTAGGTGGATTGAGAACCAGGATATCGATCTTAAGAATCTGACTGGAACCTCAGATATGAAGAAAATTAAAGACTTGAAGGACAGACCACTTCTTCTGTTTGTTAATGAATGGAGTATTGGTATGACCTTGGATCGTAATAAAGGACTGGTATTGTCGGAGTTTGGTAAAAACTAAATAATACCTGTGCACATTATTAAGGCAGGAGGACACAACATGAACTTATCTGGTAGAAATTATTACAGAAAAGAGTCAGGGTGCCTCCTGCCTTATTGCATAGCATCAGTTTGCTTTTTTGTTTTTGCTGTAATTACATTTTTGGGATTTGCAAGTGGATGTTCCGTGGAAAGTATTATTTCTGATGTGAATACTAATTTGGAGTTGGGAGAAGTAATAGAGATTTCTGGTGAGAAGAACATCGAATTGGATGAAACCTTCGCTGATAAATATTATTACAGAATTCTGTCATCGTCTGATAAGCAAATGTATAAAGAAATATACTACATCATTTCTGAGTTCATGGAAGAGGGAGTAATTACTGGAATTGATGAGCAGAGAATAGATAATGTGTTTTATAGTATATGCTTTGATTTTCCAGAGCTGTTCTATGTAAATGGCTATTCTTATGAAAGATGCTATGTAGGTGGGGAGCTTAGGCAGATTACTTTTATCCCGGCATATCTTATGGATAGGGATGAAGCTATAAGTAATCAGGCTTTGGCAAAGCAGGTCTCGGATGAGTGGATATCAGAAATCATGGAACTGGTTGAAGCGCAAATGCCAGGCGACGCATATTCTGATATGAAGGAGAGCGATAAGAGGGATTACCTGACAGCAAAAGCCATATTTGATACAGTTGTGACGCGCACAGTGTATGTCTCTGACGCCGTGAATAATCAGAATTATCTATCAGTTTTTCTGAGTGGGCAATCCGTGTGTAGTGGATATGCCAAGGCTTTTCAGTATCTGTGTCAGGAATGTGGATATGAGGCGGCATTTGTTGCGGGTGATGTCGAAGATATGGACGGAGGACATGCTTGGGTGCTTCTAAAAACTGCTTCAGGATATTACTATGTTGATCCAACCTGGGGGGATACGTACTCGGGCAACCCTGATGAACACAGCACTGACGATAAAAGATATGGAGTCAACTATGATTATTTCATGGTGACTACAGAAGATATACTGAAGAAGCATCAGTTTGATTCGAGATTTGAAATGCCAAAATGCGACGCGGTGACGCTTAATTATTACAGAGCAGAGCATCTGTATGTGGCTGATGGAATTCGAATTAAAGATATTCTAAAGCGTGAAAAAAGCGACATACTCAGACTTCGTTTTGAGAGGCAAAAGCTATTTGAAAACGGTAAAGATTATCTGATAGATGCTGGCTGTGCGTATGAATTCTTTGGAACACAAAAAGGGGTTTTTTATGCGCTGAATGAGGATATTCTTTCAATCGTCTTTTGGAGAGAATAGAACCTAAATGATGACATTTTCATATATATAAGATATAATAATATGCGGTTGTGTGATTTAGACCGAGACGTGTGAAGTTTGAAAAATCTGCGTAAATGCGCATGGCAATGTGCGTTTGCATTTGAAAGATTATTAGATAATCATTCGGAATGGAGATATATATGGAAAAGGACACTGAGAAGAATTCCTACTTGCTCAAAGAAGAAAGTCAGATGGGTACAGTGAAAATCGCAGATGATGTGGTTGCTAATATTGCCGCACTGGCTGCTGCTGAGGTGGACGGAGTTGCATCCATGGTTGGTAATGTTCCTGGTGAAATTATCAGCAAAATTGGAATCAAGAGTCAGAGCAAGGGTGTTAAGGTGGATGTAATCGGACGTGATATCTATTGTTCGATTGCAATTACAATTGATTATGGACATAATATTCCGGGTATTTGCAAGCAGGTACAGGACAAGGTAAAGAGTGCTGTTGAAACAATGACAGGGCTGACTGTTGCCGAGGTTAATATTCGTATTGCCGGAGTTCGTATGCCAAAGAAATAGAAATTAATACGGCCATTTGGCCGATAATAAGAGGCACGCAAAATGCGTGTCTCTTGTAGTATATAAAAGTAGTATTAAAAACAGGAAAGACGAGATATTCATTATGACCAGAACAGAGATTAGAGAACAGATTTTCTTGCTGCTATTTAGAATTGAGTTTAATAGCGAGGAAGAAATGCCAGAACAGTTAAAGCTTTTTTTTGAAGAGGAGAGCCAGAAGGATGAAGATTATACTTCAGCTAAAGAGGCATCTGAAGAAGAAAAGCTATATATTTCGGGAAAGTTCGGGAATATATGTGCAAAAATCAGCGAGATTGACAGCCTGATCAATGAAAAGGCAAAGGGCTGGGATACAGCCAGAATGGGCAAGGTAGACCTTACAATTATTCGACTTGGTCTATATGAATTACTGTTCGATGACGAGATACCCGAGGGCGTTGCAATCAATGAGGCCGTAGAACTTGCAAAGAAATTTGGACAGGAAGAGTCCTCAGGCTTTGTGAATGGAATATTGGCGAAATTCACTCAGAAGGGTTCAGAAAAACCAGAGGCTGAAGTTAAGAAATCTAAGTTTTCGAATAAAGAGGAAAGCGCAGCAATTCTGGTGAATAGAAAGAAAAAGAGTGGCGCCAAGAAGAATTAGGTCAGATGACAGGTAATGAAATAAAAAGCAAAACTGTATATAGCGTCGGACAGGTTAATGCCTATATCCGCAATATGTTTGCGCAGGATATACTTCTTAACAATCTTACAGTTAAGGGTGAACTTAGCAATGTAAAGTATCATACTACAGGTCATATTTATTTCACACTGAAGGATGATAAAGGGGCTATCTCGTGCATTATGTTTGCTGGAAATGCCCGCAGCGGATTGAAATTCCGAATGGAGGATGGGCAGAAAGTTCAGATAACTGGTAATGTTGACATATATGAGAGAGATGGCAAGTACCAGCTATACGCAAAGCGAGTTCAGCTGGATGGAGATGGAGATTTATTTCTCAGGTTCGAACAGTTAAAAAAAGAGCTGTCTGAGATGGGCATGTTTGACGCCATGTACAAAAAGCCTATTCCTAAGATAATACGGACTCTGGGGGTAGTTACAGCTCCAACTGGGGCTGCCGTGCAGGATATTATTAATATTGCAACCAGAAGAAATCCATATGTTCAGATTATTCTGTATCCAGCACTTGTTCAGGGAGATGGCGCAGTAAGCAGCATTGTCAAAGGAATTAGAGAACTAGAGAAACAGAACGTAGATGTCATGATTGTCGGACGTGGTGGAGGTTCCATTGAGGACCTGTGGGCTTTTTATGAGAAGGAGGTTGCGCAGGCAGTATTTGATTGTTCTGTACCGGTTATTTCGGCGGTAGGACATGAAACAGATACAACAATCATTGATTTTGTTTCTGATATGAGGGCACCAACCCCTTCAGCTGCAGCGGAATTGGCGGTATATGAGGCGGATGTTATTTTTGAACGCTTGGAAAACTATGAGAATGCATTATATCACAGAATGCAGGAAATCATAGAAAAGGTAAGGCTCAAGCTGGCATACTATGAAAAATCAGTTGTATCTGGCGCACCGATGTGGAAGATTCGTGAGAAAAGAACACTTATGATGTCTCTCGAGGATAGACTGATTAAGGCAATGAAAGATCTGCTGAAAAATAATTATCATAAGAGAGATATGTATCTGCAGAAACTCAAAGGATTATCTCCACTTGAGAAGTTGGAAAAGGGCTTCGCCTATGTGCAGGATTCGAATAATGCTACACTGAGGAGCGTGGAGCAATTGAAAAAAGGCGACAGTTTCAAGGTGTATCTGACCGATGGTTATGTGGATTCACTGGTTGTAAATACAACAAAAAAGTAGTTTATAAGGAAAGATTATGGGGAACGAAATAAAAAATGAATTAGGTAATGAGTCGGAGATAATCAGTAGTGATGATATGACTCTAGAGGAAACCTTTGGAGAATTGGACAAAGTGGTGGGACAGCTGGAGGATGGAGAAATATCTCTGGAGGATTCATTTCGTGTTTATGAAAAGGGAATGAGACTTCTCAAATTATGTAACGAAAAAATCGATGCCGTTGAGAAAAAAGTTCAGGTCATAAGTGAAAGCGGTGAACTGGAAGAGTTCGAGGTGTAATTTGATGAAGGAAGAGCAAAGCAAACTGCTTGAGGACAAAGCAAAGCAGATTGAGGATATTATTAAGCAGTTCCTTCCAGATGAGGTTGGATATGAAAAAACTGTAATAGAAGCAATGAATTACAGTTTTTTGGCTGGTGGAAAGAGACTTCGTCCAATGCTTATGCTGGAGAGTTATAAGATTTTCGGCGGTGATAGCAAAATAATAGAGCCTTTTATGGCTGCTCTTGAGATGATTCATACATATTCGCTCATTCATGATGATTTACCAGCGATGGATAATGATGAATACAGGAGAGGTCGCAAAACAACTCATGTTGTTTATGGAGAAGCAATGGCTATTTTAGCTGGTGATGGTCTCCTGACATATGCATTTGAAACTGCAGTAAAAGCACTTGAGGTGGAAGGTTCAGATGCTGCAAAAGTTGTCAGAGCAATCAGAATTCTGGCAAATAAAGCTGGGCTTTATGGGATGCTTGGCGGACAATGTGTTGATGTTGAAGCAGAGAAGAAAAACCTTGAAGTTGATGAGAAAAAGCTAGTATATATTCATGAGAAAAAGACTGCGGCATTAATTCAAGCTGCACTTATGATAGGTGCGGTATTGGCAGGAGCGGACGAGCAGACAATTAATACGATGGAGCGAATTGGTTTTTTGGTTGGCGTGGCTTTTCAGATAAGGGATGACATTTTAGATGTCACAGGAACGCTTGAAGAACTTGGAAAACCGATTGGATCAGATGAAAAAAATGGAAAGACGACATACATTACGCTTAAGGGGTTAGACGAGGCCAAAAGAGATGTTGAAGCGTATTCAGAGGAGGCTGTAAAGCTGTGTGAGGCACTCCCTGGAGACACAGAGTTTCTTACTGAGCTGGTTAAATCATTGTGTTATAGAACTAAATAATCTTTGACATGATGATAATGTGTGGATAGTGAAAAGAAATGTTTATTGAGAAATTAAATGCACCAAATGATATAAAGAAAATAAAGACAGAAGATCTTCCGGAGTTAGCAGAAGAGATTAGACAATTTTTGATAGAAAAGGTCAGCATCAATGGAGGACATTTAGGTTCTAACCTTGGAGCGGTGGAGCTTACTTTGGCGCTGCATATGTCACTTGATCTTCCGAAAGATAAAATTGTATGGGATGTTGGACATCAGGCATATACTCACAAAATACTAACGGGAAGAAGAGACGGCTTTGATAATCTGAGAAAGCATGGTGGAATGAGTGGATTCCCCAAGAGACACGAAAGTGACTGTGATGCGTTTGATACGGGACATAGTTCCACGTCTATTTCAGCTGGTCTGGGACTTGTCAAGGCACGTGATATTAAGGGTGAAAAGGGTTATATCGTTTCAGTTATAGGAGATGGAGCCCTCACTGGTGGTATGGCATATGAAGCATTGAATAATGCAGCAAAGCTTGAGAGTAATTTTATTATTATTCTCAATGATAACAATATGTCTATCTCAGAAAATGTAGGTGGTATGTCCAAGTATCTGAATGGTATTCGTACTGCTACTTCATACCTCAATCTCAAAGAGGATGTATATGCAAGGCTGAAAAAGAGTGGAAAAGCAGGTGAAGATACCATTTCGCTCATTCGTAAGGCGAAGAGCTCTATTAAGAATCTCTTTGTTCCAGGAATGCTGTTTGAAAATATGGGGATCACATATTTAGGTCCTGTAGATGGACACAATATCAAGCAGATGACCGATGCTATTAGAGAGGCAAAGCGCTTTAAAAAGGCAGTTCTGATTCATGTGAAGACACAAAAGGGAAAAGGCTATGGACCTGCGGAGAAGCATCCGGCAAGATTCCATGGTGCTGAGCCATTTGAGATAGAAACAGGACTTCCATTAAAGCCTCGTGATAAAGCAAATTATTCAGATGTATTTGCTACAGTTATGTGTAAGCTTGGTGAGCGTAATAAGGATGTTGTGGCAATTACGGCAGCCATGCCCGACGGAACTGGACTTAAAAGGTTCAGACATATGTATCCCGAAAGATTTTTTGATGTCGGAATAGCTGAAGAGCATGCAGTGACTTTTGCAGCCGGATTGGCTGCAGGTGGTCTGCGACCTATTGTTTGCATATATTCTTCTTTTTTACAGAGGGCATATGATCAGATTCTTCATGATGTATGTATACAGAATCTTCCAGTAGTGTTTGCGATTGACAGAGCTGGAATTGTTGGCAGCGATGGAGAAACTCATCAGGGTGTTTTTGATATATCATTTATGAGCAACATACCGAATATGACAGTTATGGCACCAAAGAATAAATGGGAACTGTCGGATATGATGAAGTATGCGCTGACGCTTGATGGACCGTCTGCTATCAGATACCCAAGAGGCATGGCATATGATGGACTTCAGGATTTCAGAATGGTAATTGAAAAGGGTGTTGCTGAAGTTATTTACAGAGAGAGTGATATTGCTCTTTTTGCGCTTGGCAGCATGATAAAGGTGGCGGAAGATGTCAGAAGTATGCTGAAGGAAAAGGGCTACCATGTGTCACTAATTAATGCAAGATTTGCCAAGCCTGTAGACGAAGAAATGATAATGGAACTTGCCAAGGATCATTCTCTGATTGTAACGCTTGAGGAAAATGTTTTCAGTGGTGGACTTGGTGAGTATGTACAGAGTATTACATCTGATATGGATGTAAAAACTCTGCCGATTGCTATTCCTGATCGTTTTGTTGAGCATGGCAGTTATGACCTGCTACTTCGTGAAATGGAAATGGACGCGGAGAGCATTGTTAATCGCATATTAAATAATAGATAATAAATGATAAACAGGATGTGTGTCGAAAGATTATTTATATTATCACAAATCGCAAATCATAGATTTCAAATGGTGTTTGATAGATGAAAGAGAGATTAGATATCCTTCTGGTAGAAGGAGGGCATGCTCCTTCGAGAGAAAAGGCAAAAACACTAATTATGTCAGGTAATGTTTTTGTTAATGGACAGAGGGAAGATAAGGCAGGATCTGTATTCGATCCTGAGAAGATTTCAATCGAAGTAAAAGGGAAAACACTTCCCTATGTCAGTCGAGGGGGACTAAAACTTGAGAAAGCAATAAAGGTGTACCCCATAGACTTAAATGGTCGAATTTGTATGGATATTGGAGCATCAACAGGCGGCTTTACTGATTGTATGTTGATGAATGGAGCTGCTAAGGTATACTCAATAGATGTAGGTCACGGACAGCTCGCCTGGAAGCTGAGGAATGATGAGCGCGTTGTGTGTATGGAAAAGACGAATTTTCGTTATGTCACGTGCGAACAGGTTCCCGAGGAGATAGATTTTGCATCTTGCGACGTATCATTTATTTCGCTTACCAAGATTCTTGGTGTTGCGTATTCTCTTCTAAAGGACGGGGGAGAGATGGTGTGCCTAATCAAGCCGCAGTTCGAAGCAGGAAGAGATAAAGTTGGTAAGAAGGGCGTTGTGCGCGACCCAAAGGTTCACGAAGAGGTTGTGAGGTCTATTACTTCTTTTGCTTTTGAAACGGGATTTACACTCAAAGGTCTAGAACACTCTCCGATAAAGGGACCAGAAGGTAATATTGAATATCTTCTGTACATGAAAAAAGAAGTTACGCAGGAAGAAGAATCGCTCGATAGAATTCAGAGCATGGTAACTGAGGTGGTTGGTGCGGCACATGGTGAGCTCGATACACCTGAGAAGGAAGAGAGTTAAGTTGGGAAATGCCCCAAAGTCAGCGGGGTAAGGAAAGGGCACAGGAATTGATATGAGATTCTATATTATTGCCAATCAGAAAAAAGATGAAGGCCTTGTGACAGCTAACAGAATCAGGGATTATCTCATAAGCAAGGGGATGGAGTGCGAGATGGGAACCCAGAGGAATGATGGCGATGGCTTCTATACAGATCCGAATCAGATTCCAGATGGTACTGATATTATGATTGTGCTCGGAGGAGATGGAACAATTCTAGATGTTTCCAGGGCGGCAATTCTTAAGGATATCCCAATACTTGGAATTAATATGGGCACTATGGGCTATCTCGCCCAGGTTGATGTCGAGGGATTTGAAAGTGCGTTAGACAGAGTTATTGCAGGTGATTATAAGCTCGAAAGCAGAATGATGCTTGAGGGTAGTTACGACGGAAAAGCGACACATGCGCTTAATGATATTACTATCACAAGAAATGGTACGCTTAGAATGGTGCCATTCGAGCTGTATGTGAATGGCCAGAGATTAAGATTCCTTCGGGCTGATGGTATTATTATTTCAACTCCAACTGGATCAACGGCATATAATATGTCGGCCGGTGGACCAATTGTTGAGCCAACGGCACAGATGATGGTAATAACTGCAATTTGTCCACATACGCTCAATTTAAGAAGCATTGTTCTCTCAGCAGATGATGTTATTGAGATTGAGATTGTAAAATCAAGATGCGAAGTTGATGCCTTTTTTGATGGTTCACAGGGTGTTGTGCTGGAACCAGGAAAAAGAATACGGATCAGTAGGTCAGAGAGAGTGGTTAAGCTGATAAGCCTTGAAAACATAAGTTTTCTTGACCTTCTCCAGAATAAGATGAACTGATTCAATTACTAGACGGATTCAGATTCAATAACTAATGCGATAAAGCATTATAGAATGATATAGAGTATTTATAAAAAAGTGTGCATGGAACTGGAGAGACATGGCACGTAATAACTACTAAGGAATTAAGATGTTACTTAGCTTACATGTAAAAAATCTTGCACTGATAGAGGAGGCAGAGATTTCCTTTGGTCAGGGGCTTAATATTCTTACAGGTGAAACTGGTGCGGGTAAATCAGTTCTCCTGGGTGCAGTGAATATGGCACTTGGAGAGAAAACGGATCGTGACGCAATACGTTCTGGAGCTGATTACGCGCTTGCGGAACTGGTATTTAAGCTGGAAGATGAGAAGTTAAAAAGTGAACTAGCAGGTGAAGGCTTTTTTGCCGATGAAAACGGAGAGATGATTCTGAAGAGGAAAATCATGCCTGGAAGAACAGTCTCAAGTATCAATGGTGAAACAGTTACTGCTTCTGAAATGAAAAGAATTGCTGAAGGGCTTATTCATATTCATGGTCAGAGAGATAATCAGATTCTGCTGAAGCCAAATAACCAGAGGGTGTATCTTGATACGTATGCAGGTGATGATTTGTCCAGGGTTTATAAAGAATATGAGCAGAACTATGGGACTTATATTCAATATAAAAAAGAGTATGACAGTCTCAGCAAAGAAGATGGATTAAAAGCCAAGGAAATCGAACTGGCAGGGTATGAAATACGTGAGATAGAAGAGGCTGCAATTAAGCCAGGTGAGTACGAAGAACTGCACAGGAATTACAAGAAGATGAGTGATTCAGTCAAGATTTTGGAGCTCGCCAGCGGAGCTTCTCAAATGGCTGGATACGATGAGGAAATGTCGGCGGGGCATGTAATAGGTGAAGCTGTCAGACTGTTAAAGCAGGTGAGTGTACTTGACGAAGAGGCGCAGGAACTTCTGTCTGAACTGGAAAATATAGATTCTCTTCTCGGAGATTTCAATAAGGGGATTCGCAGATATATTTCTTCTCTTGATTTTGATGAAGAGGATTTTAGAATAACTGGATCGCGTGTTACACAGCTTGGCAAGTTGATTGACAAGTACGGCATGGACGAAGAGGGAATCCTTGCTTATGCTCAGGAAAAAAGAGAACTTCTTGATAAGTATGGCGACATGGATGCTTATAAGAAGCAGCTCGAGAAAAAGATGTCTGATGCTCAAAAGCGTATGATGGACAGTGCAGATATTCTTACTGATTTACGACGCGGGGCCGGAGATAAGCTGTCGCAGGAAATGCAGCGCGCATTGGAAGATTTGAATTTTCTTGAAACCAAGTTTGAGGTTAGATTTGAGCAGAAAGATATGCCTTCGAATTATGGAATGGAGGATGTTGTATTCTATATTTCGATGAATCCTGGTGAACCACTCAAACCCTTGATTAATGTGGCCAGTGGCGGAGAGCTTAGCAGAATAATGCTGGCG
Organism: Candidatus Merdinaster equi; assembly: GCA_018064935.1. Classification (GTDB taxonomy): domain Bacteria; phylum Bacillota; class Clostridia; order Lachnospirales; family Lachnospiraceae; genus Merdinaster; species Merdinaster equi. The sequence goes on from JAGHUF010000105.1 coordinate 31,516, forward strand.
CTTCGAACCTTGCAGGTTGAGAATTCTGAAGCATCCTGTATGATTTTTGATGAAATAGATCAGGGAATCAGCGGACAGACTGCAGGAAAGGTTGCTGAGAGACTTGGCAGACTTGCTGAGGGTACACAGGTAATTTGCATTACCCATCTTCCACAGATTGCAGCGATGGCTGATAAACATTTTAAGATTGAGAAAAATGTTTGTTCTGGAAGAACAATTACAACTGTTGGCTGTCTTGATGATGAGGAAAGCATTCTGGAAATTGCCAGAATGGGGGCTGGTTCTGAGGTCACAGACGCATCTGTTCATGCTGCGAGAGAACTCAGAAAGAATTGCAGAAAATAGCTTTTTAGAGTATAATAACGTGTAAGTACGTTAGGTCTTACCGTGGGGGTAAAGAAAAATGAAAAATATACTATTTGTAGCATCAGAAGGTGTTCCTTTTATGAAAACAGGTGGTCTTGCAGACGTTGTAGGATCACTTCCAAAGTGCGTGGATAAGAAATATTTTGATATTCGCGTTATGTTGCCTAAATATACCTGCATGAAGCAGGAATATAAGGATATGCTTACCTATAAGACTCATTTCTATATGGACTTCAATTGGAAAAATGAGTATGTAGGAATCTTGGAAGCTGTTGTTGATGGGATTACATACTATTTCATCGATAACGAGTCATATTTCGGTGGATTTAAGCCTTATAGCGGAAATGTTCTTGACGACATTACCAAGTTTACCTTCTTCTGCAAGGCTGCATTGTCTGCGATGCCTCTTTTAGACTATAGACCAGATGTAATTCACTGTCATGACTGGCAGACAGGTCTTATTCCAGTTTATTTGAAAGAGAGATTCCAGGCTAATGAATATTTCCGTGGAATCAAGTCGATAATGACAATTCATAACCTGAAGTTCCAGGGACGATGGGATATTAAGACAGTTAGGAATATTTCGGGATTATCAGATTATTATTTTGCACCTGACAAGTTGGAGTCATATAAGGATGCTAACCTTCTCAAGGGTGGTCTTGTATTTGCTGATGCGATTACAACAGTATCTGATACATATGCTGAGGAGATTAAGACCTCTTTCTATGGTGAAGGACTAGATGGACTTCTCAATGCAAGAAGCAGAGATCTTCGTGGAATTGTAAACGGAATTGATTACGATGAATACTGTCCTGAGAAGGATGCTTTCATTGAGTATAAATACGATGCTAAGAATTTCCGTAAGGAAAAAGTTAAGAATAAGAGAGCACTTCAGAAGGAATTAGGTCTTACCGAAGATGATAAGAAGATGATGATTGGTATTGTATCTCGTCTTACAGACCAGAAGGGCTTCGATCTTATAGCATATGTAATGGATGAACTTTGTCAGGATGATGTACAGATTGTTGTTCTTGGAACTGGTGAAGAACAGTATGAGAATATGTTCAGACATTTTGATTGGAAGTATAATGATAAGGTTTCTGCCAATATCTATTACTCAGAGGAAATGTCACATAAGATTTATGGTTCGTGCGATGCATTCTTAATGCCAAGTTTATTCGAGCCATGTGGTCTGTCACAGCTTATGGCACTTCGTTATGGTACTATTCCGATTGTTAGAGAGACAGGTGGACTGAAAGACACTGTTGAGCCATATAATGAGTATGAGAATAAAGGTACTGGATTCTCATTCACCAATTACAATGCTCATGAGATGCTTGCAACGATTAGATATGCTGAGAAGATTTATTACGACCGTAAGCGCGAGTGGAACAAGATGATTGACAGAGCAATGGCGGTTGATTTCTCTTGGAACGTTAGTGCACTTAAGTATCAGGAAATGTACGACTGGCTGATTGGCTAAGCTGTCATTTGGCTTAAATGCGTATTGGAATTATAGCTTGGAATCCCAGAAGTCATAATGACTCTGGGATTTCTGCGTTACTGATCATCGTCAACGATTGGTATAACAGATTGGCATTATTCAGAGAATTAAGATATATGCGGCTTTGTGCCAATGGTCCAAAGTCTGCAGGATAAGATAGGGGCATGGATATGCTGACAAAAAATAAGAAAAACAACCCACTTCGTCTGCATCTGCTTGATGCATTCCGTGGTATTACAATAATCAGCATGATTGTTTTTCACACCTGCTGGGATCTTATGTACTATGGGATGGGCATAAGCTATCAGGTATTATATGGACCAGTGGGATATGTATGGCAACAGTCTATATGCTGGAGCTTCATATTTCTGTCTGGATTCTGCTTCTCGTTAGGAAAGAAACCGCTAAAGCAAGGTATCACAGTTTTCGTTGCCGGAGTAATTGTAAGTGTTGTAACGTTTCTGGTGGATTATGATGCAAGAATACTATTTGGTGTATTGACGCTTCTTGGAACCAGCACATTAATCATGTGCCTGATTGATCGTTTTATGCCAAAAGAAAAAGGTGGCGCAGTTATTGCACTTATTATATGCATAATACTGTTTGTCGTTACTAAGTCAGTATCCAGTGGATATCTCGGATTTGAAAGCATTAAGATCTGCAATCTGCCGAGAGAGTTATATGCCAATTATGTGACTGCGTTTTTGGGTTTCCCTCAGCCGGGCTTTTATTCATCTGACTATTTTGGAATTATGCCATGGTTGTTTTTGTACATGAGCGGCTATTTTACTCATAAGTTAATAGGTGGTAGCGAGGGAGTCTTTTGTTCTTTCTGTAGAAGACATGGATGCAGACCACTTGAATTTCTTGGAAGACACTCACTGGTGATATACATGGCTCATCAGGTTGCCATATATGGGATTGTTACATTGATTCACATGCTTTTTTGGAGAAACTAGATGGGAGATATTATTGTTATCATAGCCCTAGTATTATGCATAGGAGCGGCGGTCACTGCATTGATTGTCAATAGAAAACGAGGTTCTAAATGTCATGGTTGTCCTTATGAAAAGGGAGGCAGTGGATGCCATTGCGCCAAAGGACTGACTGGGGATAGTGATTGTACAAAGTAAAGATTTGTTTTGCATATGAAAGCTGATTCTTATATAATGAACAGTGGTTTTGAGATTATAATCTGCACGGAGGAATGACATGAATATTGTATGCTTGGATATGGAAGGTGTGCTTGTACCCGAAATCTGGATTGCGTTTGCTGAAGCAACAGGGATTCCCGAATTAAAGAGAACCACTAGGGATGAGCCAGATTATGATAAATTGATGAAGTTCAGAATTGGAATCCTTAAGGAACATGGATTAGGACTTAAGGAGATTCAGGATACTATTGCTGGTATTGATCCTTTTGAAGGTGCAAAAGAGTTCCTTGATGAACTTAGGAGTATTACGCAGGTAATAATCTTATCGGATACATTTGAACAGTTTGCAACACCTCTGATGAAGAAATTGGGCTGGCCAAGCATATTCTGTAATACACTTGAAGTTGCTGACAATGGTGAGATTACTGGATTTAAGATGCGTTGTGAGAAGAGCAAGCTTACTACAGTTAAGGCACTTCAGTCCATTGGATATGATACAATAGCGAGCGGCGATTCGTTTAATGATTTGGGCATGATTCAGGCTAGCAAAGCTGGTTTCCTATTTAGATCTACTGAGAAAATCAAGGCGGACTACCCACAGTACCCAGCGTTTGAAACTTATGATGAACTATTGAATGCAATTAAGAAGGCACTGTAATATATTAGAGTTTATGAGGCGACTGTATGTAGAGACGAATACTGCAGTCGCCTTTTCGTAACAAGCCTGTCAGAAACGAGGATTAAAATGGCTTTTGATGGAATAACTGTCGCAGCACTTGTTAAAGAGTCGCAGAATAAAATATTGAATGGAAGAATTAATAAGATTGCTCAGCCAGAAGAGGATGAACTTCTGTTAACGATTAAAAATGATGGAATGCAATACAGACTATTGATTAGTGCTAATGCTTCACTTCCACTTTATTATCTGACTGATGAAAATAAGATAAGCCCCATGACAGCTCCGGGGTTCTGTATGCTACTTAGAAAGCATATTGGCACTGGTAGAATAACCAGTATAGATCAGCCCGATTTTGAAAGGGTTATTGATATGAGGATTGAACACTTAAATGAGTTGGGAGATCTATGTGCCAAGCACTTATATATAGAGCTTATGGGCAAACACTCTAATATCATTTTTACAGATGACGATGGTAAGATACTGGACTCAATCAAACGTGTATCTGCTGCGGTCAGCTCTGTCAGGGAGGTTCTTCCGGGAAGAGATTATTTTATTCCGAAAACGGCAGATAAGCGCAACCCTATGCTAGAGGATGAGTCGGCGGTGATTGATGTGCTTTCATCTGATCAAAATGCTGGAAACCCATTATACAAGGCAATATATACTTCATACACAGGAGTGTCGCCAATTGCAGCGAATGAAATCTGTCACAGGGCCGGGGCAGATGCTGATATTCCATTTGGTGCGTTGCCAGAAGGTGTAGGTGGAAGAGTAGCTTCGGTATTTGTTTCTTTTTTTGAAAATGTAAAAAAGGGATTGTTTAGTCCGGCGGTATATTATGAAAATGATGTTCCGGCAGAGTATTCGGCGGTAAATCTGGAGGTTTTGACCTCGGGCGGCGCCAGAGCCAGAGAGTATGACAGTATATCGGGGCTTATTGAGAATTACTATGAAGAGAAAAGCGTAGTAACAAGGATTAGACAGAGAAGTGCGGATTTGAGACATATTGTGTCAACTCATCTTGAGCGAAATGTGAAAAAATATGATTTGCAGCTCAAACAGCTTGCAGATACTGACAAGCGGGATATGTACAAGGTCTATGGAGAGTTGCTTAATACATATGGATATAGTGCAAAACCAGGAGATGCAGAAATTAGTGCGCTTAATTATTATACAAATGAGGAAATTATAATTCCGTTAGATCCTCTTTTGAGCGCGAGTGAGAATGCGAAGAAATACTTTGATAAATACGGAAAATTAAAAAGAACAAAGGAAGCACTTGATGAACTGATTTCAGAAACAAAGGATGAGATAGAACACCTAAAGTCCGTGCTTATGGAACTTGATATCGCACGAAAAGAGGAAGACCTTATTGAAATCAAGAATGAGATGCTTGCATGTGGCTATATAAAAGGAAGTGGGAATAAGGATAAAGCCAAGGGAAAAGCGCGTGTTGTAAGTAAGCCTTTTCATTATGTGACTGAAGATAATTATAATATTTATGTTGGAAAAAATAATTTTCAGAACGATGAGCTTACATTTGCGGCTTCTAAGGGTGGAAATGACTGGTGGTTTCATGCAAAGAAAATCCCGGGGTCGCATGTGGTATTGAAAAGCGATGGAAGAGAGATTCCGGACGAGCTGTTTGAACTGGCTGCCAGACTTGCGGCATTCTATTCAAGAGGTAAGGAACAGGAAAAGGTAGAGGTTGATTATACACTTAGAAAAAATGTTAAGAAACCTGCTGGAGCAAAACCTGGGTTTGTCATTTATCATACTAATTATTCGATGGCGATTGAGCCGGTAGTTGAAGGTGTGAAGCTGGTCGATTGATATATGTAAAGCTTGGTCTGTTGAGAAAACGTGAAACTGACTGATAAGAAAGGATATAGCTTGTCAGCAAAGCGACGCAGGGGCGTTTGAATAATGACAAAAGAAGGCTGATAATATATAATTAATTGGCGAAGAATTGTGAGACGTGTTGTGATTTCTTTGCAACAGGTTGTATAGAAATGAGGATTACTATGATAAAGAGTATGACCGGCTTTGGCCGAAGTGAGATTCAGGAAGGAAACCGCAAGATTTCAGTTGAAATGAAGACTGTAAATCATAGATATCTTGATGTGACAATCAAAATGCCTAAGAAGCTGAATGTTTTTGAGGCTGCTATCAGAGCTGAACTTAAGAATTATATGCAGCGAGGCAAGGTAGATGTGTTTATCACATACGAGGATACTTCAGAGAACCATGTGACTATTAAATATAATCATGATATTGCTGCCGAGTATGTGAAGTATTTGCAGCAGATGGGTGAAGAATTCGGACTTGAGAATGATGTGAGAGTATCTACTCTTTCAAGATATCCAGAAGTCCTTGTTATGGATGAAGAGAATGCTGATGAGGAAGAGATATGGAAGCTTCTGAAAGAGGCTGTCGGAGAGGCTGCAAATGGTCTTGCCGAAACAAGAATTAAAGAGGGTGAGAATCTTAAGAACGATCTTATGGATAAGCTCTCTGATATGGAAAAGAATGTTAATTTCATTGCGGAGCGTTCACCTCAGATTATTTCGGAATATCGCGCGAAGCTGACTGATAAGGTTAAAGAACTTCTTGGTGATACTTCAATTGATGAGGGAAGAATTGCAATGGAGGTTACCATCTACGCAGACAAGCTATGCGTTGATGAGGAAATGGTAAGACTGAGAAGCCATATTGAAGCTGTAAGAAACGAGCTAACAAAGGGCGGCTCAATCGGAAGAAAGCTGGACTTCCTGGCACAGGAAATGAATAGAGAAGCAAATACAATACTTTCCAAGGCAAATGACTTGAAAATATCTGATTGCGGAATTGAATTAAAGACAACTATTGAAAAGATTAGAGAGCAGATTCAGAATATTGAATAAAGTCTGCAGGATTGAGTTAAGAAAAGGCAAGATTATTATGGAAAAACGAGGTAGCTTAACAGTTATATCTGGATTTGCTGGAGTGGGAAAAGGTACACTTGTCAAAAAACTTTTGCAGGATTACGATTGCTACGCGCTCAGTATTTCAGCAACAACGAGAGCTCCCAGACCAGGAGAAGAGCACGGAAGAGAATATTTTTTCGTGACAAAAGAGGAATTTGAGGATAAGATTAAGGGTGAGGGTTTCATCGAGTATGCCCAGTATGTTGGAAACTACTATGGTACGCCACGAGAGTATGTTGAACAGCAACTTTCATGTGGCAAGGATGTTATCCTCGAAATAGAGATTCAGGGTGCACTTCAGATTAAGAAGAAGTTCCCTGATTCTGTACTGGTATATATTCTTCCTCCTTCTGCGAAGGAATTAGAGGCAAGGCTTCGTGGCAGAGGGACTGAGACTGAGGAAAAGATTGTTGCCAGATTATCGAGAGCCGCCAAGGAGAGCGAAGGGCTTGAGGAATACGACTATATCATAGTTAATGATGATATTGAAGCCGCTAAGACAAGGTTGCATGGTGTCATTCAGGCATCGCACAATGCGCCTGTTAGAAATAAAGAATTTATTGCAAAGATCCGCGAGGAAGTAAGTGGATTTGCGAAAGGAGAATAAAAATGATACATCCATCCTATGCTGACCTGATGGAGGTCGTAAATCAGGGTATTTCTGAAGGAGAAGAGCCAATTGTTCGTTCGAGATACTCAATCGTTATGGCAACAAGCAAGCGTGCAAGACAGATAATTGCTGGAGATGCACCACTTGTTGACGCAAAAGAGGGTGAAAAGCCTTTGTCTGTTGCTGTTGATGAGATGGATAAGGGACAGCTTCTTATCCTCAATGAGGCATAATTATCTATATGCTGAACATGTGCATTTCTGTACACTGTTCAAAGAATAATCGAGTAGGATAATTAACCTACTCGATTATATTTTTTCACAAATAGATGTTTTTATTTTATAGTTTTTTGGCTATAGATTAGTTAATCAGATACAAACAATAATGGGCAGACTGGTGGATTAGTAGGTTTCATGGTTAAGATTTATATGGTATCGCTTGGATGTGATAAAAATCTTGTTGATACCGAAGTTATGCTTGGGATTTTGGCTAAAAATTCCCAATATGAATTGACTGATGATGAGAATGAGGCAGAGGTTATTATAGTAAATACCTGCTGCTTTATTGGTGATGCCAAGGAAGAGAGTATACAGACCCTGATAGAGATGGGGCAGCTTAAGGAAACGGGTAAAGCCAAGGCACTAATTGCAACAGGATGTCTTGCTCAAAGATATTCAAAAGAAATAAGAGAACAGCTTCCAGAAGTTGATGCAATCATCGGCACACTTTCGATTGATTCAATTGAAAGAGCAGTGAACGATGTGCTTACTGGTAAGAATCGGGACTATATGGAAGATATAGACAGAAAGCCTGTCGTTGGCAAACAGGTGCTCACAACGGGTGGTCATTATGCCTATCTGAAAATCGCTGAGGGATGCGATAAGAGATGTACCTACTGTGTTATTCCCAAGGTGAGAGGCAATTATAGAAGCGTTCCGATGGAAGAACTGGTTAATCAGGCTTCTTCTCTTGCTTTGGGCGGAGTGAAAGAGCTTATCCTTGTTGCACAGGAAACTACGCTATATGGCCGCGATTTATATGGTGAGAAAAAGCTCCCCGAGCTACTCGATAAATTGTGTGAGATTGCTGGGATAGAGTGGATTAGGCTTATGTACTGCTATCCGGAGGAAATCACCGATGAATTAATTGCTGTGATGAAAAGACAGAAAAAGATATGTCATTATCTGGATTTGCCTATACAGCATGCGTCTGACAACGTACTAAAAAGTATGGGAAGAAGAACTTCGAGGGAAGCATTTCTTGAAAGGATTAGTTACATTCGTAAGGAAATACCTGATATTTGCCTTAGGACATCACTCATAGCTGGATTTCCAGGGGAAACTGATGAGGATGTAGACATCCTTGTAGATTTTATCAAGGAAGTTAGATTTGACAGACTTGGTTGCTTCACATATTCAAGGGAAGAGGACACTGTTGCTTATGCGATGAAGGGACAGATTCCCGAGAGAGAAAAAAAGAAAAGACGTGCGCGGGTGATGGAGACCCAGCAACAAATTGCATTTGATATTGGTTCGGCCATGGTTGGGAAGGTATGTGATGCTTTTGTAGAAGGTGAGATACCTAATGAAGCTGATCCTGATACGAGATGTTATGTTGCAAGAACCTACAGGGATGCACCTGGCGTTGATGGATATGTTTTTGTTAACAGTAATAGACAGCTCATGAGTGGAGATATTGTGAGAGTGCAGATTACTGGGCAGAATGATTATGACTTGATAGGAACTGAATTATAAAATAGACATTTGTGGATTGGAGTATAGAGTATTTATGAATTTACCTAATAAACTAACAACACTTCGAGTAATACTTATTCCTTTTTTTGTGGTGGCATTGTTAGTCCCGATGTTTGGAGAAGCGAGAGGAGAGGGCATATGTAAGTGGATTGCTCTTGGAATTTTTGCAATTGCTTCCTTTACTGATTTTCTGGATGGACAGATAGCCAGAAAGAGAAATCTGGTGACCAATTTTGGAAAATTTATGGACCCGCTTGCTGATAAACTTCTCGTCTGCTCAGCAATGATTTGTCTGGTGGATTTGGGGAGATTAGAATCATGGATTGTGATTATTATTATTGCCAGAGAGTTTACGATTAGTGGATTTAGACTAATTGCATCAGATAATGGTGTTGTGATTGCGGCTAGCTACTGGGGAAAGTTTAAAACGGTGTTCCAGATGGTGATGGTAATTCTTATGATTATGAATCTTCCATTTTGCTGGTTTTATATTACAACTGAAGTAATCAAGTGGATTGCACTTGCGCTTACTATTATTTCACTCGTGGATTATCTGATTAAGAATAGAAAGGTGATGCTTGATCAGAAGTAACTGGTTGGGCTTCTAGTGTATGAAAACATTTTTCAATGTTTAGGGCGCGTAGATATGTGCCTGCGATAGAATAGCAGGTTAAGGAAGAGGCATGGGCGAATATGACAGCAGAAATTATATGTGTGGGCACTGAAATCTTATTGGGAAATATAGTTAATACGAATGCGGCATATCTGGCAAACCAGTGTGCAGCACTTGGACTCACCTGTTTTTACCAGAGTGTGGTGGGTGATAATGAAAAAAGACTGCTTGATCTGGTTCATTTGGCTATGGGACGTTCAGATATCATTATTATTTGCGGCGGTCTTGGACCAACGCAGGATGATATTACAAAAGAAACAGTGGCAAAAGCAGTGGGGCTTGATCTTGTTCTTGATGAAAATTCGGCACAAAGAATACGCGAATACTTTGAGAAAAAGGGAACCAAGATTGCTGAAAACAATTGGAAGCAGGCAATGATTCCAGTCGGGGCAATGGTACTTAATAATGATAATGGTACCGCACCTGGATTAATTGTTAAGCATGGGGATGTGAGCATTATTCTTTTGCCGGGTCCTCCTATTGAATTGGAGCACATGTTTGAGGAATCAGTTAAACCATATCTGATGAAACTAGAAAATGGTGTGATTTATTCTCAGACTTTAAAACTGTGCGGTATAGCAGAGAGTACAGTTGATGAAACAATCGCTGATTTGGAGAGTGAGGGGAATAATCCTACTGTTGCGCCCTACGCGAAACATGGTGAGGTTCATATTAGAGTGACAGCCAAGGCAGAAGATGAGAAGGCGGCAAAGAAGTTGTGTAAACCAGTTGTCCGTGAGCTCAAGAGTCGCTTGGGACAAAATATATATGCAACGCATGAGCAGGATACACTAGAAGGAGCAGTACTTAATCTGTTGATAGCCAATCATCTGACAATTTGTTCGGCAGAGTCGATTACTGCTGGTATGATTGCTGCAAGACTGGTGTCTGTTCCTGGAGCCTCAGAAACAGTAAAGAGTGGTTTTGTTACATATTCAAATAAATCCAAGAGAAAGCTTCTTCAGGTAAAAAAATCAACGCTTGAAAAGCATGGCGCTGTCAGCGAAGAAACAGTCAGAGAAATGTTGAAGGGTGCAGCAGCGCTTACGAAGGCTGATGTTGTTATTGCCACGAGCGGTGAGGCAGGCCCTGAACCGTCAGAGAACAAACCAGTTGGACTTGTCTATATCGGTTGCATGATATGTGGCCAGATGGTAGTGAAAGAGTATAATTTCAATGGCGAGAGAAATAAGATTCGCGAGATGACTACAACAAATGCATTAATGCTGTTGCGAAGCTGTGTTCTGGAGTATTACAGCGAAAAAACATTTGGCAAGCAGGATAATTAGAATTGAATAGTTGTAAGTGATAGTTTACCCCCGTAATTGCATCATGGCAAAAGTATCCATAGGATAAAAAAGCTTGATTGCGATGCGGGGGTAATCTATAATGTACATATGTTCTGGCTTTTAGTTCTTATTTCATATTCCTTCATTTCTTGTATCTTGTTTCTGACTAATGTTGCGAGACAAAAAACAGGCACAAATATCAGCACCAATCCGATATCAATTCAGGCAAATAGGTTCGTGTAAATAATTTCATGTAAATGAAACGGAATTATTATGGCTATATTAGCTATATTAGCTTTTAAACAATAGCTTTTAAAATGATGCAAGACCTGTTTAATGGACAGCTAAGGGATATAATAGTGTATGTAAGCACACGGAGGCACCGGAGGCACACGGAGGGTGCGCGGAGAACTTGATGATTAATGATTATAAAAATTAGTATAAAAAGTTAATCAAAAGAGATAATTTCTAATTGACAATATCGAACAGATGTTTTATATTAGCAATAGAACGTTTGTTCTACGACTAAGGAGAATTAAGATGGAAAAAGATGAAAAGCTGAAAGCATTGGACGCTGCTATTTCGCAGCTCGAGAAACAGTACGGACGTGGTACAGTCATGAGACTAGGCGATCCTGCTGCTAAAATGAGTGTAGAAACAATTCCAACAGGTTCACTGAGCTTAGATATTGCTCTTGGACTTGGAGGAATTCCAAAGGGAAGAATAATTGAGATATATGGTCCAGAAAGCTCTGGTAAAACGACAGTAACATTACATATGATCGCTGAGGTTCAGAGAAGAGGTGGCATTGCTGGTTTTATTGATGCAGAGCATGCATTAGATCCAGTATATGCTAAAAATATTGGTGTAGATATTGATAATCTTTATATTTCACAGCCAGACTGTGGTGAGCAGGCACTTGAAATAACAGAGACTATGGTTAGATCAGGCGCTGTAGATATTGTTGTTGTTGACTCAGTTGCGGCTCTTGTACCAAAGGCTGAGATCGATGGTGATATGGGAGATTCACACGTTGGACTTCAGGCCAGACTTATGTCGCAGGCACTTCGTAAGCTGACAGCTGTAATTAGCAAAAGTAATTGTACAGTTGTATTTATTAACCAGCTTCGTGAGAAGGTTGGAATTATGTTCGGTAATCCTGAGACAACTACAGGAGGTCGTGCACTTAAATTCTATTCTTCCGTGAGACTTGATGTCAGAAGAACTGAAGCAATCAAGCAGGGTGGAGAAGTAGTTGGTAATAGAACAAGGGTAAAGGTAGTTAAGAACAAAGTCGCACCTCCTTTCAAGGAAGCAGAATTTGATATTATGTTTGGAAAAGGTATTTCCATGACAGGCGATATATTAGATCTTGCTGCTGATAATGATATAGTTAATAAAACCGGAGCCTGGTATGCTTACAACGGCGATAAGATTGGGCAGGGAAGAGAAAATGCAAAGGCATATTTAGAGGATCATGCTGATGTATGCAAAGAAATCGAAATGAAGGTGCGCGATCTTTTTGCACTTCAGTCTGCCGCTAACGCTGATGGAGAATGATGGAGAATAGAAAATGATAATTACGGAGGTTGAGATTTTAACCAAAAGTAAATATCGTATTATTACTGATGAGGAGGTCACCTTTGTTTTGTACAGGGGTGACCTTCGAAAGTATAAGCTTGCAGTGGATGCAGAAATTACGCCTGCGCTATGCGAAGAATTAAATGCGCTTATTGCGAAACGTGCAAAAATCAGGTTGCTTGGTCTACTCAAAATGCGTGATATGACATGCAAACAGGCAACAGATAAGCTTGTCAAAGAAGGATATGAGAGAAATATTGTTGACAGTGCAATTGATTATGCGGCTTCTTATGGATATATAGGAGATGCATATTATGCTAGTAAATACTATGACACATACAAGGATACTAAAAGTGTTGCCAGGATGAAGCAGGATCTTCTCACAAAAGGAATTGCCAAAAGTGTAATCAGTGAGGCGTTTGAGAAGAAACGAGAGGAATATTCGTGCGAAGCTGACCCTGAAATAGAACAGATATGCAAACTTCTAAGAAAAAGAGGGTATTGTGATAATGAGGCGAGCTATGATGTTCGTATGAAAACATGTGCTTTTTTGTCGAGAAAAGGCTATTCGATGGACAAGATACGAAGGTGTATGTCGCTTGACATAACTATCTATGCAGAGTAGAATATAGTCGTTGTAATTTTGATTATTAGGACGTACGCCCATATAAATCGTCCTATAAGCTATATATTTACAATGAAAATTTAATGAGGAGGTGCTCCTGTACATGGACCCAGTAATTGTTATTATTGTGGCTGCCATTGTGCTGGTTATTGCAATTCCTGTAACAGCTCTTATTGCTACCAAAGCTCATGCGAACAAGGTTCAGATGAAGATTGGTAATGCAGAGGAGAAGGCGAGAGAGATTATTGACGAGGCTCTTAAAACTGCCGAAGCGAAAAAGCGTGAAGGCCTCTTGGAAGTCAAGGAAGAACAGATCAAGGCTAAGAATGAACTTGAGAAGGAAATCCGTGACAGAAGAGCAGAAGCTCAGCGTAATGAAAGACGTATTCAGCAGAAGGAAGAGAATATCGATAAGAAAACGGAGACTATTGAGAAGAAGGAATCCGCTCTGAATGCCAGGGAAGAACAGTTAAATAAGCAGCAAGAGCAGATCGCAAAGCTGAATGAGCAACGCGTACAGGAACTCGAACGAATCTCGGGATTGACCTCCGACCAAGCAAAAGATTATTTACTTAAAATCGTAGAAGAGGAAGTTAAGCATGAAACGGCGGTGATGGTCAAAGAACTTGAGGCCAGAGCTAAAGAGGAAGCTGATAAAAAAGCTAAGGAATATGTGGTTAGCGCAATCCAGAGATGTGCAGCTGATCACGTATCTGAAACTACAATTTCAGTAGTTCAACTTCCAAGCGATGAAATGAAGGGTAGAATCATTGGTAGAGAAGGACGTAATATTCGTACTTTGGAAACCATGACAGGTGTTGATTTAATTATTGATGATACTCCTGAGGCAGTTATTTTGTCTGGATTTGATCCGATTAGACGAGAAGTTGCCCGTATTGCTCTTGAGAAATTGATTGTGGATGGACGTATTCATCCAGCCAGAATCGAGGAAATGGTCGAAAAAGCACAGAAAGAAGTTGAACAGCTCATCAAAGAAGAAGGTGAGTCTGCGACACTTGAAGTAGGTGTTCATGGAATTCATCCAGAACTTGTAAGGCTTCTTGGAAAGATGAAGTTTAGAACAAGTTATGGACAGAATGCTCTTAAGCATTCGATGGAAGTAGCTCAGTTGTCAGGTCTGCTTGCAGCAGAGATGGGACTTGATGTTAGAGTGGCAAAGCGTGCCGGTTTATTACATGATATCGGTAAATCAATTGACCACGAGATGGAAGGTTCGCATGTACAACTTGGAGCTGAGTTGTGTAAGAAATATAAGGAATCTCCGATCGTAATTAATGCGGTTGAATCACATCATGGAGATGCTGAAGCAACATCTTTAATTGCATGTATTGTTCAGGCTGCAGATACAATTTCTGCTGCTAGACCTGGTGCAAGAAGAGAGACACTTGAAACTTATACAACAAGACTTACACAGTTAGAAGAGATCAGTAATGATTTCAAGGGCGTAGATAAATCTTTTGCAATTCAGGCGGGTAGAGAGATTCGTGTAATGGTAGTTCCTGAGCAGATTAACGATTCTGATATGGTTCTTCTTGCTAGAGATATTAGTAAGAAAATTGAAGCTGAGATGCAGTATCCTGGACAGATTAAAGTCAATGTGATACGTGAATCAAGAGTTGTTGATTATGCTAAATAATGAAAGCAAATTGGCCGGTGGTATTTTATACCACCGGTTTTTGTTTTTTGTGGTTATATTATTTGTGTTATGCTATGATGTATGAGGCATAACTTCAGATAATAGAGTTCGTACATCAAAGTAGAGGGTTATTTTTTAGTTGATACGAATTTTTATGCCATTTACTTTGACAGGAGTAACAGTTTTGTTTGGTTTTGTTGTAGACAAATATGATATAGCGACGATGAATGAACTGGGCACCAGGTCATCTCAACAGGATAGTATTGGATATGCTATTAGTGAGAAATATGGTGTCTGTTACGCGGTCCTTGCGGATGGAATGGGGGGACTAAGACACGGCAAAGAGGTAAGCTCACTCCTAGTGCAAAGCAGCATGAATCGTTTTCATATGTGTGAAAGAAACGAATATGATTTCTCACCTATTCCTACTGGAATTATTTCAGACCTCAACAATGAGGTTTTAAGAATGCTAGAAGGCTTAGAGGGAAGTGGTGGATCTACATATATAGGCGTTTATATTGATAATCGTGAAATGTTTTTCGCTTCCGTTGGCGATAGTAAGCTCTATCTAATTGGTGGAGAGGGAAGCTATAGACGACTGAATATTGATCACAATTTTGGGAGAGATTTAGACGAACTCGTAAAAGAAGGCAAAATCTCCCAGGAAGAAGCTCAGAATAATGGACAAAGAAATGCCCTTACAAGCTACATGGGCGCGGAAGATATTAGATTAGTTCATTATAATGACAGGGCAATTGAATTAGACAAGGGTGATATAGTAATCCTCATGAGTGATGGCGTTACAGGTACTTTATCAATGGATGAGGTTGCGGCCTGCTTCAAAGGGAAAAGCATAGAAGCAGGAATGGAAGAGCTCAGAAACAGCGTGATTGCTAGACAAAAGAAGAATCAGGATAATTTTTCTGCTATTGCTATTAGAATTCGCAAATGATAAAATATTCTCGTGCTGATGTTTAAGAATTCGCATTCAAATATTGGCGTACATTTTGAAAAAAAGATTGGATGGAGATAAGCATGGATCCTACAACACTTTGGCTTCTTATTGGCATAGTTGGAGTTGCTATTATTACAGTAATTGTGGTTGCATCAGTCACAGCTGTGGCTTCAGCCGTAGTTGCTGATGATGACAAAACAGAAGAATAAGAATTTGACGCACCATGTATTTGGGTGTATCATATATTTAGGATATAAGAAACATTATGTGCAACGACCGATGGAGGTACATAATTATGAAGAAACTGATAGCTACTTTAGTGGTTGCTACGATGGTTATAGGCCTAGTAGCATGTGGTAATCAAGATTGCGCAGTTGATGATGAGGCGGCAATTCGTGTTGAGATGCAAAACCCTGATGGTGTTGTGTACATCGATGATGAGTTTGTTGCTCTGTCAGGCGAAATTGTTGAGACTACGGCCAGAGAGCAAGAACTTGCTACAATGGCAATTGAAGCATTCAACCTAACGAATGCAAACAGAATTGCAGCTGGTTTACCAGCATATGTTTGGAGCCCAGAGCTCGTGATTGCTGCTCAGATTAGAGCCAAAGAGAGCGCTAAGCAATTCTCTCATACCAGACCAGATGGAACATCCTACTGGACCGTAAATAGTAATATTGTATACGGTGAGAATTTGGCAAGGGGATATAATTCAGCGAAGAGTATGGTTGAAGGCTGGATGAATTCTCCAACACACAAAGCCAATATCATGGATAGAGAGCTTGTTACCGTTGGTATAGCAATATATGAAGCTGCTGACGGAAAGTTATATGTAGCGCAGGAATTCGGATATTAAGTTGTTCAATGAGGAAGCTTCACCGAATGGTGAAGCTTCTTCGTTTATTTATATCATCCTTTGAATAATGCGATGAAGTGTATAGGACATATAGAGAATGCATATAAAGAGAAATTTGGAGTGCCTAGACAGAGTGGTCTCGCTAATAGTGTAGTTAGTCGGGTAGTCTTTGATAGGGAATATTCCTCTCCTGATGCATTTAAAGGAATCGAAGAGTTTAAATATCTGTGGCTTATATGGCTATTTGATATTCCAGAAAATGATTCTTTTAGAGCTACAGTAAGACCGCCGAGACTTGGTGGTAATGAACATGTAGGTGTATTTGCTTCAAGGTCACCATTTAGACCCAATCCGATTGGGTTGTCGAGTGTATGTTTTAAAAAACTTGCTTTTGAAGATGGACATGCTGTTATGTATGTTTCAGGTGCTGACCTAAAGGATGGAACACATATAGTTGATGTTAAACCGTATATAGAATATGCGGACTCTCATCCTGGCGCTGGAAATGGATTTGCATCTGCTGGGTTAACTCATAAGCTTGAAGTTGTTTTTGATGTTGATGTAACAAGACTTATGGGTGAGAAGGAATGTGCTGGTCTTGTGGAGAGTCTATCATTAGATCCAAGGCCATCGTATCAGCAGGATGATTCCAGAGTATATGGCATGAAGTATTTGGATTGGAATGTCAGATTCAGAGTGGAAGAAAGAAGACTGATTGTATTATCTATTTCTGAAAGTTAATTATTGTTTATGAAGAAGAATAAAAAAGACGAGAATAAAGAGTTTAAGAAAAGTAAATATGAATTTCTGATTGCGTCTGGATTGCTTGCGTTTATTGTTGCCATAATCACTACGGTTTTCATTACGCATATTAACAATGTTTCGTCTCAGATTACACTAGAATCACTTAGAATGTATTCGACTGAGATAGGCAATGTTATCAACGAGAATATGCAGGCTGATATTTCGGTTCTTCAGATTTATGCGACAAAAGCTGCCTCCATGGATGATCTGAATGGGATGGAGATATTAAATCTGCTCAAGACTTTTCAGAAAACGAATCGTATATCAAGCATAGAAGTTTTTCTTCCTGGAAATCAGATGTTGACATCTTCTGGAATGGTTTATGATACAGCGGGTACAATGCTGTATGAGGAAGAGGCTGCTTTAGGAATTCACGTATCTGACAGGACAACCGATTTTGTGTCTGGAAAAGATAATATTGTTAGAATATATGTTCCTATATATAAGCTTGGCAAAAAAGTTGCAATGATGTGTGGAGTTGTCGATACAGATTCTATTGCTAATGCTTTTCCTAGCGACTGTTTTGAGATTGCGGGATCTTACTTTTATGTAGTGGATGGAAATAGTGGAAAAATAATTACTGCTTCCGAGGGTCAGAAGATTGATACTGTGTTTGATTTGTCTGGCAGAACAATTCGTGGTGGTAAGACTATAATGGACTTTAAGGAAGATTTGGAAGAGGGAGTGTCTTCGCATTTCGTTCTTAAAGCTTCCTTTGCGGCAGAAGAAGCAGAAGTATATAATGCCTCAATGAGCATCAACAACTGGAGTGTAGTTGTATTTATTCCAACAGGAGGACTTGCAGCGAAGGCTGGTGCAAGAAATCTTCCATTTGTGATTGTGCTCATTGCATCAATAGTGTCACTCATTGGATTTTCAGCGTGGATGTATTTCTATTTTTCTAAGGAATCGAGAGATAAGCAAAAAAGACTTGATAAGGTCAATTATATTTATGACGTTGAGAAAACTCTTTTCTCAGCACATGAAAATAAGGATAAGATTCAGGATGCGCTCAAGGCAATTTCAAAGCTTACCGAAGCAGAGACGGCTTTTTTTGCGCTGTGGGATGTGGATAGATCGAAGGATGAAACAATGTATTTTGTTTCAGAACGTTCCTCAACTCAGACTGTAAAGCGCTTCCTTAAATCGCATGATTATTTTGAAGAAGAATTTAAGCAGACTGAAAAAGAAGTTGTTAAGAAGGATTATGTAGCTATTTCAATTGTTGATACTGATGAAAAGCAAATGGGTGTTTTGGGTGTATCTAATCCATATAATCCATGGCAGGCGGCATATTTCCTACGTCAGGTTGCGGTCAGCTTCTCAATGTTGGGAATGAATATTCATACATATGATGTGATTAAAGAGATGGGCGAGGTAGATGCTCTTACAGGTGTAATGAATCGTAACTGTTTCGAAAGCCGCCAGAATTCATATGCGAAGAATTGTCGAGAATCGGTTTGCGTAGTCTATGTGGATGTAAATGGACTGCATGAGCTTAATAATACGCAGGGACATGAAGCAGGTGATACAATGCTTCGATATGTTGCCAATGCAATAAGCAACGAATTCGGTCGAACTGATACCTTCCGAATGGGTGGTGATGAGTTTGTTGCAGTAGCAAGTGATGTCTTCGAGGGAGAGATAAAGGACAGGCTTGCCCGTATTGATGAAGCAATGGATCAAAAGGGATATCATGTGGCAGTTGGTACATCGAGTATGAATATGCCGGTTGATATGGCCTTCCTAACCAAGAGAGCCGAAACAATTATGTTTGATAATAAGAGCCGTTATTATTTGGAACTTGGTAATGACAGGAGACGAAGATGATAATTAGAGGGAAGGGCAGTATACTTAGAAGATGTATATCAGCTCTTCCCACTCTTTTTATGATGGCTGTTATTTTTTATTTTTCGTCAAAGACAGGAAGTCAGTCATCGGTACAAAGCCATGCAGTAAGTGAATCGTTTCTTAAGTGGTCAGCTTTTCTTGGTGCACTAGGAGTGTCTGAGAAAGATATACCGGCACTTATAGAGACGATTGATTTTTTTGTGAGAAAACTGGGACATATAACGGAATTTGCACTACTCACTATTGCTGCTTATATTCCGCATGCACTTTATTGTAAGGATAAGATAAAGAGGTACATTATTGCTTTTGCAGTATGCTTTTTATATGCGGCTTTGGATGAGATTCATCAAATTTTTGTGGCAGATAGAGGACCAAGTTTTACTGATGTTCTGATTGATTGTGTTGGAGGACTAATTGGACTAGGGATAGTGTGGATAATAAGTGCAATTGTTGGTAACATAAGAAGACGCAGGAAAAATCGCGTAAAGAAGACAGAAAATGATATATGATAGTGGGCAAAAAAGAACTATAAAAACAAAAAATTGAGAAATATAAATTATGTGGGTAATAAAATGAGTGTATCAGATAAGACAGATAGAATTGTTGATGGCTTTTGCTATGTGAATAAGGAAGAGGCGCAGCTGGCTGTTCAGGAAAATGATAAAATCGAGATACTGACAAAGAAGATGGAAGGATGCGATTTGGCTTCTGCAAAGGCTGTATATGAGCGCGCCATTCTTAATAGAACATTCAGAACACCAGTGGGACATAAATTTTTATATTCATTAAGAAACAAGCTGATAGCAAAAGGTGTGCCAGAGGAATCATTATCGCCGATACCACTTCAGGTTCATTTTATCCAAATGCAGCCGCTCGAGAGCTATCAGAAAAAAGAGGTAAAACCTGTCGCAAATAAGAAACAAAAGCCAAAAGTTACGCTTGTGGGATCGGTGATTTTGAATGTGATCCTGCTTATTGCGATAATGGCGATGTTCATTATTACGTTATACAGTGATAATCCTAATATTATTAATTACAAAACGCAGGTACAGAATGAATATGCCACCTGGGATCAGGAACTCAAGGAGAAGGAAAAACAGCTGAGAATCTGGGAAAAAGAATTGAATGATAAGGCTGCAATTCAGAGTGAGGAATCAGAGGTTGCAGAAACGGTTGATGAAAACGAGGAATAGATAACAATTGAATATGCATAAATAGCAATAATCACGCCGATTGATAATACAGCATTGCTTTTGATGTTATGACTAAGAGAGTGCTGCTTCAATCGGCGTGGTTGTTTTAAGTGATGATAAGTGATAGAATAACTTGGATTATTTCAATATTTCAATATGAATGGAACTGTTGAAGCATAATAGCATTTTGAGGTGATCAGAATGTTATGTGATAGTTCTTTTTATTAGAAAGGAATTGTGAAGGATGAAAAAGCAAGCTGTGTGCGTATTGGCTCTATGTCTTGTCCTGATTCTGGGCGGATGTGGCGATATGACTCTTGTTCCAGATATGACAGATGAACAGATGGAATTGACATCGCAGTATGCTGCTACAATTCTTCTGAAACATAGTAAGGAATATGATGACGGCATAATGAGTGTTGAAGAGATGGAGAAGCTTATGAAGCGAACTATCATACCAACAGCTGTGCCTACCCCAGAACCAGAGAAAAATGACAAAGACGGAAATGTTCAGGATGATTTTATTGGAGACGGTGGCGAAAGTGGTGTTGTAACAGACAATCGTACGTTTTCTGATTTTTTTGGTTTTGAGGGCGTTGATTTTGCTGTTACGGGTTATGAGATAAAGGATTCTTATCCCGATGGCGAGGGAGAATTCTTTTTTGCCATGGACGCAACTCCGGGGACGAAGCTGCTAATACTGCATGTGGATGTGAAGAATAATAATCCCGCTGATACATATGTGGATGTATTGTCAATGAAGGTTAAGTGTAGGATTTTCCTTAATGATGGTCCACAGATTAATGCATTAACGACTTTGCTGTCAGATGATTTGAAGACTCTGCAGGATACAATCCCAGCGGGAACTACGATTAATGATGTAGTTATTATTGAGATTCCGGAAGCTGATGCGATGAATATTGATAACAGTAAAATTGAACTCATGGTTCGTACAAATGAGGATTCGCTCAGACGACAAATCAATTAATTTGATTAGTTAAGTGAGTCGGTTAAAGATTGTTGGATAATAGATATTTTATATCATAGAATATTTTGCTAAGGAGAAAAGAGATGCAGATTTATGAGGAACTTGTTGCCAGAGGCCTTATTGCTCAGGTAACAAACGAAGAAGAGATAAGAAAGATGGTAAATGCTGGGGAGGCAACCTTTTATATTGGTTTTGACCCAACTGCCGACTCACTTCATGTAGGACATTTTATGGCACTTTGCCTGATGAAAAGATTGCAGATGGCTGGAAACAAACCAGTAGTTCTCATTGGTGGTGGTACCGCCATGATTGGTGATCCTTCAGGTCGTTCGGATATGCGTAAAATGATGACGCAGGAGACAATTCAGCACAATGTTGACTGCTTCAAGAAGCAGATGAGCCGTTTCATTGATTTTGACAGAGCAATTCTTGTTAATAATGCAGACTGGCTCCTTAATCTTAATTATGTTGAGCTGCTTCGTGATGTAGGTGCATGTTTCTCTGTAAATAATATGCTTCGTGCAGAGTGCTATAAGCAGAGAATGGAAAAGGGACTTTCTTTCCTTGAATTCAATTATATGATTATGCAGAGCTATGATTTCTTAGAATTATTCAAGAGATATGGTTGTAATATGCAGTTTGGTGGAGATGACCAGTGGAGTAATATGCTTGGCGGAACTGAACTTATCAGAAAGAAACTTGGTAAAGATGCTCACGCGATGACTATAACTTTGCTTCTTAACTCTGAAGGTAAGAAGATGGGTAAGACAGCATCAGGTGCAGTTTGGCTTGATCCAGAGAAGACTACTCCGTTCGAATTCTATCAGTATTGGAGAAATGTTTCTGATGCAGACGTACTTAAGTGTATTCGTATGCTCACATTCCTTCCACTTGAAGAGATTGATGAGATGGATAAATGGGAAGGAGCTCAGCTCAATAAGGCTAAAGAGATTCTTGCATATGAACTGACCAAGCTGGTACATGGTGACGAGGAAGCTGATAAGGCTAAAGAAGCAGCTCTTGCTCTTTTTGCTGGAAATGGTAATTCAGATAATATGCCTACAACTCAGGTGAAGCCAGAGGACGGACGTGATGGAAGTATAGACCTGTTACAGCTCATGGTATTGGGTGAGATGACAACATCAAGAGGAGAAGCAAGACGTGCTGTTGAACAGGGCGGTGTTTCTGTAGATGATGAGAAGATTACAGACATTAAGCACGGGTATGTTATAAGTGAGATGGCTGGCAAGGAGATAATTGTCAAGAAGGGTAAAAAATCCTTCCATAAATTTGTATTCTAAAAGATAAATTATAGATATTCAGATGAGAGTATCGGAAACAGTAAATATGGATTGTAAAGTGAGTGGCACTTTTACAATCCATATTTGATTAAAGCGAGGTGTATGAAGTGAAAAAAGGAATAGTTGCAACTTTGCTATTATCATGTGCGCTGACAATGAGCGCATGTTCATTTGTTCAAATTCAGCCTGCAAATTCAGAGACAGGCTCAAATATTCAGTCGACAACCGGGGATAGTACATCACAGCCAGAAGATATTGACGTAGGAAATCCTGATGCTACAGGTGATGACCAGCAGGGAGAGGGAGATGACGGCGTAACAGGTGAAGAACAGAAACAAAATGTAGTTGTCGAAGACATGTGCAATTATGAATATGATGAATTGAAATTCAGACTTCCTCAATTTACAAATGTTAAATCGGATGATGTGCAAGCAGTCAACAACATGATTCACAGTGCTTTTTATGAGAACTATGTAGAAGAGGCAAGGGATGCACTAAACAATGGATTTGATTCAATGTGTATTGAGACAGGATATACCTGCTTCAAGGGAGATGAGTATATTTCTGTATTAGTGTGGGCAGAGTCAGATTGGGATTTTACTACTTACACGACCATCAATATGTGGAATGATGGAACAGTTATGACTAATGAAGAGCTTCTGAGAACATTTGGAATGGGCGGAGTAGAATTCATTGACGATGTCAGGGAGAATCTTGAGCTGAGAACAAATCCTTCACAGTATGATTTATCATCAATAGATGAAGAAATGCAGGTGCTTTTGCAGGAGACATATGGGAGGACTATGTCGAATGACAATATAAACATTTATATGCCGATGTATGTAGATGAAGAAGGTAACCTGTGTTATGTCGCGAGAATTTATTCGATTGCTGGCGCAGATTACTATGATCATACTATGAAATATGGCGAGAGAGGCTGAGAAAAATAACAGTAAAATTTTTGGAAAAAAGTTGTTGACATGAATGATTGTAGATGATAGTATACATACGTTGCCGCTAAAAAGGGCAGCGAAAGAACCTTGAAAAATAAACATCTGTGCAACCC
>JAGHUF010000059.1 GCA_018064935.1 Candidatus Merdinaster equi
GTATAGTGTTGCCGTGAGAAAAAGCAGACATGAAGTGAAAAGAAAATGGAGGGGAAAAAGATGAACGAGATATTTTTCACAATCACAGGAACAAGATATTACCATGGGACAGAGTTTATGAAAGAGGGCATGATAGTAAAGCTTGAAAAAGATCCAGACAATGAACATGACAAGGAAGCAATCAATGTTCTGATGCCTGGACTTGGACAAGTAGGAAATGTTGCTAATAGTCCTAATACGGTAATAGGTGAGAGCATGAGTGCGGGCCGTTTGTATGACAAGATAGGGGAGACTGCCGAAGGCAGGATTCTGTATATTCTTCCAAGTGGTGTACTATGTGTTCTTAATGAGGGAATAAATGAAGAGAATAGTATACTGGATGAAAATTAAACGCAGAAGCAAAATGAAAAACTGTAAACGCTGTTGCCTCTGGTGTGCATTCTATAAGGAATGCGTTAGGGATGGAGATTTTTAGTAGACAAGCAAGCTTATCACTATACGCCTCATGCCAATTATCACTTGTAATATGTATGCTGAATTATATATAATCATTGGTGGTAAATTATTAGATGTTATTATTTCAGAGAAAGCTGATGGAAAGTTTTATGCGCTTAAGTTTTCTACTACTGTAGGTACAGGGAATAAAACAAAGATGTATTCTTTTGTTGTGGAAGACTAAACTGATAGCTTTCGTTAGTGAAATTATTTTGCCTTGTTGAGGCGTTGGTGATAGGAGATATAGATAAATATGAAATTAGGAATCGTTGGCCTTCCAAATGTTGGAAAAAGTACATTATTTAATTCGTTAACCAAGGCGGGAGCACTTGCTGCAAATTATCCTTTTGCGACAATTGACCCTAACATTGGTGTTGTTTCTGTTCCGGATAAGAGAATAGAACAGCTCGGTGAACTGTATCATGCCAAAAAAGTTACACCGGCTACGATTGAATTCGTTGATATCGCAGGACTTGTTAAGGGAGCCTCACAGGGTGAAGGACTTGGAAACCAGTTTCTGGCTAATATAAGAGAAGTTGATGCAATCGTGCATGTTGTCAGATGCTTTGAAGATACCAATGTTGTGCATGTCGATGGTAATGTGGATCCTGGAAGAGATATTGAAACAATCAATTTTGAGTTGATTTTCTCTGATATTGAGATTCTTGACAGAAGAATTGCCAAGGTTGCTAAGCAGGCGAGAATGGACAAAACCCTTGTCAAAGAACTCGAAATGCTTGAGGCTATTAAGGCACATCTTGAGTCTGGTAAGATGGCCAGAACATATGAGGTTCCAGATGATGAGGATCTTCAGAAGTGGTTCGAGGAATATAATCTTCTGACTGCTAAGAAGACAATCTATGCTGCTAACGTTTCAGAGGACGATCTCGCGGATGATGCAGCTAATAATCAGTATGTTGCCAAGGTTAGAGATATTGCAGCGCAGGAAGGCTCAAAATGTTTCGCTGTTTCTGCAAAGCTTGAGGAAGAACTCTCTGAACTTGATGATGAGGAGAAGGCAATGTTCCTTGCAGACCTCGGAGTTGAGTCTTCAGGACTTGATAAGCTGGTAAAAGAAAGCTATGACCTTCTTGGGCTTATGTCCTTCCTTACGGCAGGAGAGGATGAATGCCGTGCATGGACAATCAAGAAGGGAACCAAAGCACCTCAGGCAGCTGGTAAGATTCATACCGATTTCGAGAGAGGCTTCATAAAAGCAGAGGTTGTTAACTACAAGGATTTGTTGGAGCTCGGTTCGCTTGCAGCAGCAAGAGAAAAGGGGCTTGTTGGCATGGAAGGCAAAGAGTACGTTGTTAAGGATGGCGACGTAATTCTGTTTAGATTTAATGTGTAAGCTGACGGCTGAAGAAGAGGATTAACTGATGGGTTCTGGAGACATAGCATTTAACAATCTTGGAATATACCTGAGCAATCTTCCTGATGGAATAGAGATTTTTGGATTTAAGATTGCTTTTTATGGCATCGTGATTGGAATTGGAGCAATCGCAGGCTTCTGCCTTGCGCTTAATCTTGCCAAGAGAAGTGGTGTTAAGCAGGATCTCGTTTGGGATTACATCATTTGGGGAATAATCTTTGGTGTGGTTTTTGCGAGATTGTACTATGTAATATTTGCCTGGGATTATTACAAGAATGATTTCTGGTCTGTTTTCAATATAAGACAGGGCGGCCTTGCTATTTATGGCGGTGTTATCGGAGCGATAGGCTCAATGATTGTATTCTGTAAGATTAAGAAGACATCGTTCACAGCGCTTCTTGATGTTGCGGTTCCGGGACTGATTCTTGGACAGATTATTGGTCGCTGGGGCAATTTCTTCAATAGAGAAGTGTTTGGCGGATACTATGATGGTCTTCTATCTATGCAGCTGCCTATTGAGGCGGTTCGAAGCAGAGATGTCACTCAGGAAATGATTGACCATATGAATGCATCGGGGGTCAATTATATATCTGTTCATCCAACCTTCCTGTATGAAGGGGCGCTCAATTTAATAGTTCTTATTATCATGCTCATATACAGAAAGCATAAGAAGTTCAGCGGAGAGATAGCTCTGATATATCTTGGCGGCTATGGAATCGTCAGATTCTTTGTTGAGGGAATTCGCACGGATCAGCTTATGATTGGAAACAGCGGGATTGCTGTTTCACAGCTGCTTGGAATAATCTGTTTTGCTGGAGCGCTGGTTGCGGATATTGTAATAAGAATAAGGCTGGCCAAGATGGATATAAAGAAGGCTGTATCATCGGAAGCAGATTTGCAGGTGGAAGCTGATACGGAAGCGGAACAAAAAGAAATAGAAAAAACAGTGGAAACAGAAGAAGCAGAAGAAACAACAGAAACAGAAGAAACAATAGAAACAGAAAAAACAGAAGAATAGTACCTGAAAAGCGTGGTAAAAATAGTGAAAGAGTTCGGCATATGCCGGGCTCTTTTTTTCGCGCAAAAAACACGTAAAAAACGCGAAAAGCACTTGAAAAATGGAGAAAAGTGGACTAAAATGTGGTTATAAGTGGCAAAAAGTGGAATCAAGTGGAGGAAAGTGGTAAAAATCGATGATGTACACAGGTGAATACAATCACACAATCGATGCCAAAGGGCGAATGACTTTTCCTGCTAAGATTCGTGAGAGCTTAGGTGAGGGATTTGTTATTACGAAAGGGCTTGATGGATGCCTTTTCGTCTTCGATAAAGAGGGCTGGAAGGAATTGACAGAGAAGCTTGCGGCACTTCCTCTCACAGATAAAGGTGCAAGACAATTTACGAGATTCTTCCTTGCTGGCGCAGCCGACGCAGAGGTTGACAAGCAGGGAAGAATCCTTCTCCCCATGAATCTGAGAAGCTTCGCGGGAATAGAAAAAGATGTAGTCCTTATTGGAGTTGGTAACAGAGCTGAAATATGGTCCAAGGAGAGATATGAAGGTGCTGTTGACTATGAAGATATGGATGAGTTTGCACAGAGCCTTACTACTTACGGATTGATTTAAACGGGTGATACAAATGGATTTTAATCATATATCCGTCATGCTGGATGAAACAATTGAATCACTTAATATCAAGCCTGATGGAGTATATGTTGATGGGACTCTTGGAGGAGCAGGACATTCGAGCGTTATTCTCTCAAAGCTGACAACTGGTCATCTCTATGGAATAGATCAGGACGAGGATGCGATTAAGGCTGCTTCAGAGAGACTTGGCGAAGGGATAAAGGCCGGAAGAGTTACCATTATTCGCGACAATTATGTGAATGCCGTCAAGAGACTTCGGGAAATCGGAGTTGAGGGTGTCGATGGAATACTTCTTGATCTCGGCGTTTCATCCTACCAGCTTGATACGGTATCGAGAGGATTCTCTTATAAGGAAGATGCACCGCTTGATATGCGAATGGATAACAGACAGAAGCTGAGCGCTAAGGACATAGTTAATACATATCCGGAGATGGAGCTGTTCAGGATTATCCGCGATTACGGTGAAGATCAGTTCGCCAAGAATATTGCAAAGCACATCGTAGCGGCTAGAAACGAGAAAGAGATAGAAACCACTGGAGAGCTCGCAGAGATAATTAAGCAGTCTATTCCGGCTAAGATGAGACAGAATGGTCACCCGGCCAAGAAAACCTTCCAGGCAATAAGAATTGAATGCAACAGAGAATTGGAGGTTTTGAGGGATTCGCTTGAGGAGATGCTGGATTTTCTCAATCCTGGAGGCAGACTCAGCATCATAACCTTCCATTCGTTAGAAGACAGGATGGTAAAAAATGCTTTTAAAAAAGCAGAAAACCCATGCACCTGCCCACCGGAATTTCCGGTTTGCGTATGTGGCAGAAAACCACTTGGTAAAAATGTTTTCAGAAAACCGGTGGTTGCATCGGATGAAGAACTTGATAGAAATTCACGCTCGAAGAGTGCAAAGCTTAGAAGCTTCGAGAAGAAATAGACAGTAAGAAGAGCATGGAAGCTCGAAAGGAATTGAAAAATGGCACAGACTAGATTAAAAGGAAGATATATCAGCGGAACTGCAGTACGTGCGCAGGAATGGAATGACATATTACGAGACGATCCTGTACAAAGAAGCCACAGCGCAAGAAGAAACAGAGAGAAGGCTCAGAAAATGAATTTTGGAACAATTCTTCTTCTTTCTATGGCAGTGGCTATTGCTGCAGTGGTGCTCATTAGCTATCTGGGACTTCAGGCCAAGGTTACAGCGGGAATAAATAATGTTTCCAAATTGGAGAGCGAGCTGTATACTCTTAAACAGGAGAATGATGAATACGAGACTCGAATCAAAGGCTCAATAGATTTGAGCGAGATTAAGAGAATTGCTATTACTGAGCTTGGAATGAATTATGCTCAGGACGGACAGATTATCACAGTTGAAGCTGGATCAGACGACTATGTGAGAAAGTTCACTAATATTCCATAGGAAAATGGTTGTGGCAACTGATGTTCGTGACGTGAAAGATTGCAGTGATGGAACACGATACTAACAAAAATGAAATGAGACCGAAAAAGAGGCAGACCAGCCTTGATAAATTCGGTAAGAACAAATTCACAATAAAAATGAAAAAGAAGCTGGTGGCACTGGGATTTTTGGTGCTGCTGGCTTTCGTCGGGTTAGTGGTAAGACTTGTTTTCTTGGTAAGAGACAATGGCGACAGCTATAAGAAGCAGGTTTTATCGCAGAGAGAGTATGCCAGCGCAGTTATTCCTTATAAAAGAGGAAGTATTATCGACTGTAATGGAACGGTGCTCGCAGCCAGCGAAAAAGTGTACAACGTAATTATTGATTCTAAGGCAATCCTTGTGAAAGAGGAATATCTTGAGCCGACTGTAAGCGCAGTGTCGAGCGTTTTTGGAGTGGATGCCAAGGAACTCAGAGAATATATCACCTCACATCCGACCTCACAGTATTATGTCTGCAAGAGAAAACAGTCCTATGACGCGATGAATGCGTTTGAAATGCTTGCATCTGGCGAGAACGGTGTCAATGTCAAGGGCGTATGGTTCGAGACTGAATATCAGAGAAGCTATCCTCAGGGTTCGCTCGCATGTGATGTCATAGGGTTCACAACCGGTATGGATGGCGATGGAATGTACGGCCTGGAGCAGTTCTACAACGATGTCCTGTCTGGTAAAAATGGTCGTGAATACGGTTATCTTGATGAGGACCTAAATCTTGAGAGAACAACAGTTGCAGCTGAGAATGGTTATACTCTTGTTACAACAGTGGATGCAAACATTCAGAGTATAGTTGAGAGACATCTCAAAAAGTTTAATGATACATATGCCAATGCTCACCGTGAAGGATTGGGTGCATATAATACTGGCTGCATAATAATGAATCCTAATTCAGGTGAAGTGCTTGCAATGGCAAGTTACCCTAACTATGACCTGAATACACCTTATGATCTTTCGAGCGTATATACGCAGGAACAGATAGAGGAGATGACTCAGGAAGAGTATACAACTGAGCTCAATGCTCTGTGGAAAAACTTCTGCATTACATCTACATTTGAGCCGGGATCAACAGGTAAACCCTTTACTGTGGCAACTGGCCTTGAAACGGGAGCAATGAACGGTGGAGAAACCTATTATTGCCCGGGATATCTGACTATAGGCGATTATCAGATTCACTGCCATAATCGTCTGGGCGATGGACAGGTGGGCGTTGAGAAGGCAATCTCAAGCTCATGTAACGTTGCACTTATGCAGATGGCTCAGTCCATTGGTAAAAAGAACTTCCTCAAGTATTCAAAAGCTTTCAATTTTGGGTTGAAGACAAACATAGATTTGTCAGGTGAAGCAAGGACGGAGTCACTTGTTTTCAACGAGAAGACAATGTTCGAAACCGAGCTTGCAACAGCCTCATTTGGTCAGGGCTACAATGTTACAATGATACAGCTTATATCAGCGTACTGTTCTCTGATTAATGGTGGTAATTATTATCAGCCACATGTTGTTAAACAGATTCTCAATTCCGATGGGGCCGTGGTTAAGAATATTGAGCCAAGACTCCTTAAACAGACAATCTCTGAATCTACATCTGATGCGGTGCGCGCATACTGTAACGCCGTTGTAGAGGACGGTACAGGTAAAGCGGCAAAACCGACTGGTTACACCATGGGTGGTAAAACAGGAACCGCCGAGATGGTTCCCCGTAATCAGGGTAATTACGTTGTATCATTTATCGGTTATGTGCCGGCTGACAATCCGGAAGTTGTTATTTATGTAGTTGTAGACAGAGCCAACCAAGCTAAGCAGGATAATTCGAAGCTCGCATCTGTTCTGGTTCATGACATTATGACAGAAGTGCTACCATATATGGGTATTAACATGACTGAGGTTGTAACTGATGCCGAGAAAGAGAAGGTTCAGGAGTCTCAGACCGGATACCTGTATGAGGAGAAGGAAGCAGCTGAGAGAGAGGCCGCTGAAAGGGAGGCAGCTGAGAGGGAAGCTGCCGAGAGAGAGGCTGCCGAGAATGGCAATGGCAATAACGGAACCACGCAGGAACAGCCTAAGAGAGAGGTTAAGATAGATCCTGAGACGGGATATGCAATTGATCCATTGACCCATGAATTGCTTGACCCTGAAACAGGTGAAGCAATCGATCCTAATAGTTCATTTATGGAAAGAATTAATCCGGAAGAATAACGGGTGATATATAGTTGAGTACACGCAGAAACATAGGAAAAAAAGAAAGATTTTTTGATTATACTTTGTTGTTTGTAGTTATCTTTCTGTCTTTGTTTGGGCTTATCATGATTTACTCTAGTAGTTCGGTAACATCTGGTGATACCTACCTGGGAAGACAGCTGTTAACTACATCATTGGGAATGGGTGCATTATTTGCAGTCATTATTTTGCGACCCTATCATTTCTATGGAAGATTTGCTTATCTGGGATTAATTGGATCTGTGGTTGTTCTGATGCTTCTGTTAACACCACTTGGAATTACAAGAAATGGTGCGACAAGATGGCTTAACCTTGGTGCGTTGTCATTTCAGCCGGCTGAGCTCTGTAAACTGGGAATGATTCTGTATCTTGCAGTTACCTTTGATAAGCTTGGCAAAAGAGTATCTGACATTAAACTGGTTTTGATGCATGTGGTTTTACCAACTGTCATCATGGCTGGTCTGATATATGTGATTTCAAGTAATTTAAGTTCGGCTATTATTGTTGTACTTATTGCTTTTTGCATGATGTTCGTATCCACACCGGGATATAGAAAATATCTTCTGATTATTCTTGCAGCTGCAGTTATTCTGGTGGCAGTTGTCTTCTTTATCGACAGGCAGGGAAGTGCTGGTGGATTTAGAGGAATGAGAATTCTGGCATGGCTGCATCCGGAGCAGTATTCAGATACGTCTGCATATCAGACTGTTCAGGGACTGTATGCAATTGGATCAGGAGGAATTACAGGCAAAGGTCTTGGTCAGGGAATGCAGAAGCTTGGATATATTCCCGAGGCTCAGAATGATATGATCTTTAGTATTATCTGTGAAGAGCTTGGTTTGTTCGGTGCTATTGTTATTATTGCTCTTTTTGGAATACTTATATGGAGATGCATTTTTATAGCGAGCAATGCCAGAGACAGATTTGGAGCACTCCTTGTAGTAGGCGTTATGTCACACATTGCAATTCAGGTTTTCCTGAATATAGCCGTTGTTACTAATATGATTCCTAATACGGGTATCTCGTTGCCGTTTATAAGTTATGGTGGAACTTCGGTGGTGTTCCTGCTGGCTGAAGTCGGTCTTGTACTGAATGTTGCAAGGAATATCGAACTCAAGGATATGGTTCAGAAGTAATGAAGAAAAAGAAACTGATTTTGCCCCTCGTTATCCTGGCAATTATATTGATTGTCGGGGGCGTGGGCATTTTCATTATTAAGAAACACACAATTGAAAATATCTATGTCGAAGGCAATATTCATTATACTAATGAGCAGATTATTGACATGGTTATGACGGATCCGATGGATTATAATTCGTTGTTTCTGTCGATGAAGTATTCGGGAAAAGAAATAAGAGACATCCCCTTCATTGAGAAGCTTGATGTGAATGTTCTCGAACCAGATACAATTAAGTTGATGGTGTATGAGAAATCGCTTGCCGGGTACGTGGAATATCTTGGAAGATTCATTTATTTTGACAAGGACGGAATTGTTGTTGAGAGCACCAAAGTAAAAACATTGGACATTCCGCTGGTAAGTGGACTCAAATTTGAATCGGTGACATTGTACGAACAGCTTCCAGTCGAGAATCCTGAAGTGTTCGATAAAGTGCTTGATATAACGAAACTTTTGTCGAAATATAAGCTTTCTACAGACAGAATCTATTTCTCTGAGAATAGAGATATGACACTGTATTTTGGAGGAGTGAGAGTTCTGCTTGGAGATGGAAGCAGTATTGATGAGAAGATAACTAAGCTCCAGTATATTCTTCCTGAACTAGAGGGACATCAGGGCGCGCTCGACATGCAGAATTATACAGGAGCAGATGATACGATAACCTTTGTCACAGATACTTGATGATTTTTTGTTAATTTTAATGGTATAAACACAAGATTTTGTGATTTTTGTCTTGCGCAAATAACAAAATACATATAAGATTATTATTGTGTGGGAGATTAGGGGTAATTTCCATAAGGAGGAAGTAGATCGTGATTGAGATTATGCAGAACGACGCCAGAGAGAATGCCAAGATTATTGTGATTGGCGTAGGTGGCGGCGGTAACAATGCTGTAAATAGAATGATTGAAGAGAATATCTCCAATGTAGATTTCATTGGTCTTAATACTGATAAGCAGGCTCTTCAGAAATGTAAGGCTCATACAGCACTCCAGATTGGTGAGAAGCTTACCAAGGGATTAGGTGCTGGTGCTAAGCCTGAAATCGGAGAGAAAGCAGCCGAAGAGAGCATCGAAAGCATCACAGAGGCTATCAAAGGTGCCAATATGGTATTCGTAACCTGTGGTATGGGTGGCGGTACTGGTACAGGAGCAGCGCCTGTTGTTGCAAGACTTGCAAAAGAAATGGGTATTCTGACAGTTGGTATCGTAACTAAGCCTTTTTCTTTTGAAGGAATGGTTCGTAAGAAGAATGCTCTTGGCGGAATTGATAAGCTTAAGGATTCAGTTGATACTCTGATTGTTATCCCTAATGATAAGATATTCAACCTTATTGATAAGAAGGTGAATGCACCTGATGCACTTAAGAAAGCAGATGAAGTTCTTCAGCAGGCTGTTGAAGGTATCACTTCACTTATCAGTGAGACAGCACTCATTAACCTCGATTTTGCTGATATCGAAACAGTAATGAGAGATAAGGGTGTCGCTCATATCGGTGTTGGATATGGAAAGGGTGAGAATAAGGCCCTTGATGCAGTTAAGATGGCTGTTGAGTCTCCACTTCTTGAGACCACTATCAATGGTGCAACTGATGCAATCATCAATATTACAGGTGACATTTCACTTGTTGATACACAGGTTGCTTCTGAATATGTGATGAGCCTGACTGGTGAAGAAGTGAATATCATCTTCGGTGCTAATTATGATGATTCAAGATCAGACGAATGTAAGGTTACTGTAATTGCTACTGGAATTGAGGATGTGGTTACCACACAACAGCAACAGCCAGTACAGCAGCAGAGTCCAGTTACAGCGCGTCCTAATCCAGCTGTTTCAAGCGGTTATGGCGCTGGCGTAAGACCAATGACTCAGATGCAGGGAATGCCTGTGACTCAGTCTTCAGGACTTCAGCCTATAAGATCCACTACAACACCTCAGGTGTCTCTTGGAACAGATCCTAAAACAGGTTATACTGCTCCAAGCCCTATTACACCAAATATGAATAGAATCCAGACACCTGGAAAGCTTAGTAGCAATATTGCAACACAGAATCTTCAGATTCCTGATTTTCTAAGCAAGAAGAAGTAGGAGGATTACATATATGAAATGCCCTTTTTGTGGACACGAGAATACCAGAGTAATTGATTCAAGACCAGCAGAGGATAACAATTCTATTCGTAGAAGACGTGTGTGTGATGAATGTGCAAAGAGATTCACAACCTACGAGAAAATTGAGACAATTCCTTTGATTATTATTAAGAAGGATAATAATAGAGAGGCATATGACAGAGCTAAGATTGAAGGCGGTGTACTTCGTGCTTGTCATAAGAGACCTGTATCTGCAGTTCAGATTACTAATCTTGTTGATGATGTTGAAACTAAGATTTTCAGCATGGAAGAGAAGGAAATTTCCAGCAACGTTATTGGTGAGCTGGTAATGGATAGACTTAAGGATCTTGATGCTGTTGCTTATGTAAGATTTGCATCAGTTTATAGAGAGTTTAAGGATGTTAATACCTTCATGGATGAGCTGAAAAAGGTTCTGAAATAGTACATTAATTAAAAATTGCTTGCAAAAAGTACGCTTTTGGCGTACTTTTTTATTTGGAAGTAGAGTGACGTTCATTGCGCTTACCTTGAATTGTTTATTCTACGAAAAAACTACATATAGAATAGGAGAAACACTATGAAAAAGAAACTTATTGCTTTCTTAACAGTGTTTGCAACACTGACTATTGCACTGGGTGGATGCTCAGGCGACAAGACAGGTGGTTCGTCTAATGATGAATCCTCCATTATCATCGGTATTCCTCAGGATCTCGAGGAAAGTCTTGACCCACATGATGCTGTGGCGGCAGGAACCAAGGAGATACTGTTCAATATCTACGAAGGTTTAGTTAAGCCTGATTCCGATGGTAATATGATCCCTGCTGTTGCTAGCAGCTATGAGCTTGATGCCGAGGGCAAAACCTACACATTCACACTTCGTGATGGCGTAAAGTTCCATGATGGTACACTCGTTACAGCAGAGGACGTTGTTTATTCATTGTCACGCTGTGCCGACACCAGTCTTGGAGAACCACTGGTACCGGCATTTTCTAATATTGAGAGTGTTGAGAAAAAAGATGACAAGACAGTTGCAGTAACTCTTGTGACACCTGACACAGATTTTATTGCAGAGCTCACAGTGGCAATTATTCCAGAGCATAATGCTGATCCTGATTCAGTTTCAATTGGAACTGGTCCTTACAAATATGTAAGCAGATCAATTCAGGACAATATTGTTCTTACAAGATTCGATGAGTATTGGGGAACAAAGGCTAATATTAAGGATATTACACTTAAGGTAATTGCTGATAGCGATATGATTGTAACTAATTTGCAGTCAGGAGCTATTGATATGATTTGCCGTATTACAACTGAGCAGGCAAAACAGATTGAGAATCTTGATTACAATGTTGTAGAGGGAACAATGAACCTTGTACAGGCAATGTACCTCAACAATGCAGTGGAGCCTTTTAATGATGTAAGAGTTCGTCAGGCTCTTTGCTATGCTGTAAACAGACAGGAGATTCTTGACATTGGATTCGATGGAAAAGGAACAATTGTAGGTAGCTCTATGTTCCCTGCTTTCGGTAAATATTATATGCCAGAGCTCTCTGAGTACTATGGATATGATATTCAGAAGGCAAAGGATCTTCTTGCAGAAGCTGGTTACCCTAATGGATTTAAGATGAGCATTACTGTTCCTTCTAACTATACTCAGCACGTTGATACAGCTCAGATTATTGTTGAGCAGCTCTCAAAGATTGGTGTTGATGCATCAATCAATCTGGTTGAGTGGGAGACATGGGTATCTGATACTTATGTTGGAAGGAATTTTGAAGCAACTGTAGTAGGTGTTGATGCATCGACTCTTACAGCTCCTTCAATGCTCAACAGATTTGTATCAGATAATGGTAAGAACTTTATAAACTTCAGCAATGAAGAATATGATATTCAGTTCGCATGCGCTAAGAGCTATACCAATGATGCAGATAAAACTGCTGCATTCAAGAAGTGCGAAGAGATATTAACTCAGGAAGCAGCAAACGTATATATTCAAGATATGTCATGCCTTGTTGCAATCAATAACAAGTATGACGGATATGTATTCTATCCTATGTACGTTCAGGATTTCAGTACACTTTATGTGAAGTAAGCACACATAATAATGAGGTCCGCCCTCAGTAAAAGGGGGCGGACTGTTTTTTATAACTAAGGTTTGATTCACAAAAACAAGGGGAAGACATGAAATATGCAATAAAAAAAATTATAACAATGCTATTTACACTTCTGCTTATTTCATTTTTGGTATTTCTCGCCTTTAATGTTATTCCGGGAGATCCGGCAACAGCTAAGCTTGGTACTCAGGCTACACCGGAGAAGGTCGAAGCACTCAGACATCAGATGGGACTTGACAGGCCGTTTTTTGTTCGCTATTTCGAGTGGCTAGGAGGAGCTGTAACTTTTCAGTTTGGTACATCATATTCATATAATATGTCTGTCATTCAACTGATCGGCTCTAAGCTTCCTGTAACATTAATGCTTGCTTTTTTGTCATTCATTATGATGACAGTTATTGCCATTCCTGTTGGAATATACGCAGCAAAGCACGAGGGTAGTAAAATAGACCGTTTTATTACAGTAGTAAACCAGGGTATCATGGCAATTCCGCCGTTCTTCTCTGGCATTCTCATAACGCTTCTTTTTGGACTTATACTGAGATTCTTTAAGCCTGGTGGTTATGTGGGCTTTGATAAGTCTTTTTGGGGGTGCTTATATTATTTATTGTTTCCGGCATTTGCCATTGCGCTTCCCAAAGCGGCGATGACAATTAAGCTGCTTAGGAGCTCGCTTTTGTCGGAGGCAAAAAAGGATTATGTCAGGACAGCATACAGTCGTGGTAATTCAACAACAGCTGTTCTTTATAATCATGTACTTAAGAATTCAATGATTTCAGTTACAACATTTCTTGCAATGACATTAACAGATATGATTGCAGGCAGTGTGATTATGGAGCAGGTGTTCTCTGTTCCTGGTATTGGAAGAATACTAATTACATCTATTTCGGGTCGAGATTATCCTGTGGTGATGGCTATAATACTGCTTCTGGCATTTTTAGTTATTTTAGTCAATCTCATCTCAGATATCGTATGTCATATTCTTGATCCACGAATAAGGCAGGAGGTGTAATTGTGGCAAATACAAATATGGGTAAGACAATAACAGCTAAAGCTCAGAATAAAAAAGCATTTGGGCTTAAGCTTAAGATATTTAAAGATAAAAAAACGAATTTCTATGTTGGTCTGGGGATAACAGCCTTCTTTCTTCTGATTACAATTGTCGGTTATTTCTGGACTCCATATAATCCAAATGCGATGGATGTTGATGCGAAATACAGTGCTATGAGCTTTACACATCTGTTTGGGTGCGACAATTTTGGGAGAGATATATTCTCCAGAGTGGTAAGTGGCCTGGGTACAACCTTTTTTGTCGGTCTTGGAACTGTGCTGATTGGTGGATTGGTAGGAATAATAATCGGTGCCATTTGTGGATATTTCGGAGGCCTGGTTGATGAGATTGGGATGAGAATAATGGACGCTCTATATGCGTTCCCCAGCCTTCTTCTTGCGCTTGTATTCGTTTCGCTTCTTGGAAGTGGTAAGTATCAGGTGATAATTGCACTTGGCATCGCTTTTATTCCAAGCTTCTCAAGAATTGTCCGCGCTGAATATATGAGGTGTCGTGACCTGGATTATGTCAAGAGCGCAAGGCTGTTTGGTGCGTCACATTTCAGAGTGATTTTTGTTCATATTCTTCCAAATATAACACCTGTTCTTGTTTCATCCGCTATCATCGGGTTTAACAATGCAGTTTTGGCTGAGGCCGGTCTTTCTTTTCTTGGAATTGGTGTACAGCCACCGGATGCGAGCCTTGGTGAGATGTTGTCTAGTGCACAAAGTTTTCTGTTTTCAACACCGTGGTATGCACTTTGTCCGGGTATTGTAATGATTATTATGATTTTGGGCGTATCGCTCATGGCTGAAGGAGTGGAATAGGTTATGGGTGATAATGAAACAAACATACTGCTTAAGGTGGAAGATCTGAATATTGTATTTCATGACCATAAGCGTCCGGAGACTGCTGTGGAAGATGTTGACTTTGAATTGGCACAGGGCGAGATTCTGGGGATTGTAGGTGAGTCAGGTTCGGGCAAGAGTATGACTGCCCACGCAATTGCAGGTCTGCTTCACAGAAGTGAGATAACTAAGAGTGGGAAGATTCTGTTTGAGGGCAGGGAACTGCTTGGGTGCAAGAGATCTGAATTGAGAACGCTTCAAGGGAACGATATTGGAGTGGTTTTTCAGGAGCCGATGACGGCTCTCAATCCGGTTAAGAAGATTGGCTGGCAGGTAGGAGAAGCGCTGCGTATCCATACTAAAATGTCGCAGGACGAAATCAGGGCAAAGGTATTGGAGATGCTTGCGAGCGTGGAGCTTGATAACCCGGAAGAAGTGTATGAAAAATATCCACATGAGCTGTCGGGTGGTCAGAGGCAGAGAGTGTGTATTGCGGCTGCAATGATATGTAGTCCCAAGCTGCTTATTGCAGATGAACCAACAACGGCGCTGGATGTTACGATACAGGCGCAGATTATAGAACTATTAAGGCATATAAACAGGACTGCTGGGACTTCTATACTATTTATCTCGCATGATTTGAGCCTTGTGAGACAGCTGTGCGAGCGCGTAATTGTTATGCGTAAGGGTCTGGTGGTTGAGGAAGGCGTATGCGAAGCGGTTTTTGATAATCCCAAAGAGGAGTACACCAAACAATTAGTTGCAGCTATTCCGAAGGTGGACTTTATAAATAAGAAATGAATAACGAAGATATAATATTATCAGTAGAAAAATTAAATAGCTTTTACAAGAAAACCGTCCCGGGCAAGTTTCGCAGGGAGCGAATACAGGTACTTAAGGATGTTACCTTTGATATGAAGAAAGGTGAAATCCTGGGTCTTGTCGGGGAGTCTGGTTGTGGAAAATCAACACTTGCAAAGACAATCCTGAATATGGTGCCGGATTATTCAGGAACTATAATCTGCAATGATAAGAATCCACAGATGGTTTTTCAGGACCCACATGGGTCGCTCAATCCAAGCAAGACGATTGAATTTCTGTTGTCAGAGCCGATGCGTAATCTGACAGATATTCCCCAAAGTGAGTGGAGAGACAGGGCCGCTGAGATGCTGGTTCGAGTTGGGCTGGATGAGGATTACCTTGGAAGATTGCCAAGGGAGTTGTCAGGCGGACAGAGGCAGAGAGTGTGCATAGCAGCTTCGCTGATGCTCAAACCGGGACTTCTCATTGCTGATGAACCTGTCTCTGCACTTGATGTGACTATTCAGGCGCAAGTGTGTGAATTACTTCTGAAGCTAAAAGAAGAACTCGGCTTGTCGATTCTGTTTATTTCACATGATCTCCGCGTGGTATACCAGTTGTGTGATCGCGTGATAATCATGAAAAATGGTGAGATTAAAGAGAGTGGAACCACAGACGAGGTCTATTTTAATCCGCAGAATGAATATACTAAGAAGCTCTTGAACGCTGCTTTTGGGGTGGATTGAAGTTGTTTGGTTAAGCCTACTATTTCGTTGGTTTAGGTTTGTGTCACGAAATATGATATATTTTGTCGGCAGGGGTAAAGTTTCTGAAAAAATGCTCGATATATGTATTACAAATGAGTAATACAAATCGTGACTTGAAAGGTGGTGAGCAATATGATCGGTGCAATTGGAAGTGGTTTTGATAATTTTGGCGGGTTGTACAATTCGTACAGACTTCAGAATATTCCTACCGTAGACGAGAATACCGTTCGTGCTCAGGATGCTGCAAAAGCTGGAAATGAGGCTGCTCAGGGTGTTGATGCTGGCGTAGTAAGTCAGAAGCAGCAGGTTGAAGAAGGCTCGCAGGAGACACGTGCCAGTCGTATTGCAAACCTTCAGGATATTTCACTTACCTTTAATAAGGATGACGATTTCTCTTATATAGGAGCAGATAGCCCACTTGATAAGCTTGATATGGATAAAGCAATCTCTGATATGAAGAAGGATTCTGTACTTGAGCAGTATCAGTATTTTGTTGGCAGTCAGGCTAATATAACCAATACAGCTGATGGAGCTGTTTTCCTGAAGTAATAATATGATATTTGAATTAGAAGTTATTGCCCAC
This sequence comes from Candidatus Merdinaster equi, assembly GCA_018064935.1. Classification (GTDB taxonomy): domain Bacteria; phylum Bacillota; class Clostridia; order Lachnospirales; family Lachnospiraceae; genus Merdinaster; species Merdinaster equi. The sequence continues at coordinate 16,632 of JAGHUF010000059.1, forward strand.
ATCATGCTTGCATGAATGTGGGTTCTTTTTTTGGACTATTTTTAAGAAAAAACGTGTTGAAATATAGCTGAAAATGGACTAAAATATCATAGGATTATAACGTGAACCGAATATTAGGAGGATATATTTTATGATTTCTGCAAGTGATTTCAGAAACGGTATGACGGTTGAGATTGATGGCAACGTTATGCAGATTATCGAGTTCCAGCATGTAAAGCCAGGAAAGGGCGCTGCATTTGTTAGAACTAAGATGAAGAATGTAGTTAACGGTGGTGTTGTTGAAACGTCTTTCAGACCGCAGGAGAAATTCCCTCAGGCACGTATTGATAGAAAAGATATGCAGTATTTATACTCTGATGGTGACCTGTTCAACTTCATGGATACAGAGACCTATGATCAGGTTGCTCTGAATTCAGAGACAGTTGGTGATTCTCTTAAGTTTGTAAAAGAAAACGAGATGGTTAAGGTATGTTCATACAATGGCAGTGTATACGCTATTGAGCCACCTTTGTTTGTAGAACTTGAGATTACTGATACTGAGCCTGGATTCAAGGGTGATACAGCAACAGGTGCAAATAAGCCTGCTATCGTTGAGTCAGGTGCTAAGGTTGCTGTTCCATTATTCGTTAATAATGGTGATAAGATTAAGATTGATACAAGAACAGGTGAGTACCTTTCAAGAGTATAATCTGAGAAATATCTTATTTTATTTCATTTAGCCAAGTAAGACACTGAGAAGCTTATGTTTCTCGGTGTCTTTTTTTGTCTAATTTTAATTAACGATAGAAAGGAACAGCAATATTTATATGAATAATTTAATAGAAAAAGAAGAACAAGAAGGATTTATGAAGTTTGTTATCAAGGTTCAAAGTGCCTTGGAGGATTATTATGGAGAGGATGGCGAAGTGTTTGTCAGGGACATCCTTAAAAATAATGGTCTTAAGCTTAAGGGTGTCTGCGTAGTTAAACCTGGGATAAATGCATATCCCACACTCTATTTAGAGAGCTTCTTTCGAAGCTATCAGGAGGGTGAGACCTTTGGGAATATAGTCAGCAATATAATAGGAGTTATTGAGAGCAATGACGGAGGAATAAATCTGGACATTTCTTCGTATACAGATTATGAGCGGGCGAAGAAGAAGCTTATGTACAGGCTTGTTAACAGTGATAATAATGAAGAATTACTGTCCGGTGTGCCATATATTCCGTATCTTGATCTGGCAATAGTCTTCTATGTGGAAATGTTCGATGAGAGAAATGGGACAGGAACTATTCTGGTCAGGAAGGAGCATCTTGACCTCTGGGGCGTGTCAGTTGAAGAATTGTATGCACAGGCAAGAGAGAATACACCCAGGATGAACCCCATTAAACTGCTTAGCTTACAGGAGATGCTGAGTAATTATGGAATGGGGAATGTGTTATCACAGAATTCGGATCAGGGTGGTGACGATAGAGTGAATTTTCCAATATATGTGGTCACTAACAACGCGCAGGTTTTCGGCGCTTCGGTCCTTCTGTATGATGATTTTTTGGAGCATATGCGCCAGTATATGGGAGATACTTATGCTATTATCCCAAGCTCAATCCACGAAATAATTGTATTGCCAGTGTCAGACTATGATGAGGCTGCCAGGCTGTCAGGCATGATTAGGGAGGTTAATCGCTTGGAAGTAGCACCGCAGGAGGTTCTATCAGATAATCCGTACTATTATGATTCGGTCAAGGGCCTAATGAGGGCGGTGTGATTTAAGCTGAGATTTGGCGTGGATGTCATCACGTACTAATGCAGTTGTGGTGAGGGGATGACCTTCATGCGGCCAGCATGGCATTGAAAAACGTAGGGCTGGGTAAATAGAGTAAAGAAATTGTTGGTTGAAAAATAAAATAAAAAAGAGAGTAATCATTAATCCTTTGATAGAATGGTTTCGACGAAAAAATCATTTGGTAAAGGAGACTACTCTCATGGATATTGTATCATTATTAGAACT
>JAGHUF010000050.1 GCA_018064935.1 Candidatus Merdinaster equi
TCATCTGCTGGCTTACGAACAGCTTCCATATCAGCCATGATAGTATCATGATAGAACTTAGCCTGCTCTAATGAATCAGCCATAGCCTCTGCCTTTGCAGTATCCTCTTCTAACTTATCCTCGGCCTCTGCAATCTCCTCATAGAGTTTATTGAGCTTCTCTACAAGCTTGGTCTGACTCTTTGCACTAAGTCCAAGCTCTTTCTTTGCAGCAACTGATGATACGAGATCATCAATGTAAAGTGATACAGCTGGAAGGAACTGAGTATTTACCATATCCTGCATAGTCTTGGTCTCAATATGAATGGTCTTGGTGTAGTTCTCAAGAAGAATTTCATATCTTGACTTAACCTCTGTCTCAGAGTAAATACCATGCTTCTCAAACAGCTTAATGTTCTTATCTGCAATGAATACAGGAAGTACTTCTGGAGTAGAACGGAAATTGTAAAGTCCTCTTGACTCAGCTTCTTTAACCCACTCATCTGTGTATCCATTTCCATTGAATACTACTCTCTTGTGCTTAATAATTGTATCTTTTACAAGCTCATGAATCTTAGCTTCCATCTCTGCTTCAGGAACATCCTTCAGAACACCATAGAACTCTGAAAGAACTTCTGCTACAGCTGTATTAAGTACAATGTTTGGTCCTGCTACAGAAGCAGATGAACCAAGTGATCTAAACTCAAACTTATTACCTGTAAAGGCAAAAGGTGATGTTCTGTTTCTATCTGTTGTGTCCTTAGCAAAATGAGGAAGTACGCTTGCTCCGATGCTCATCTCAACTTTCTCTGTCTTACCAAAGAACTTATCCTCTTCGATTGACTTAAGAATTGCAGTAAGCTCATCACCAAGGAAGATAGAGATGATTGCGGGTGGTGCCTCGTTTGCTCCAAGTCTGTGATCATTGCCAGCGCTTGCAACAGACAGACGCATCAAATCCGCATATTCATCAACTGCTTTTATTACTGCTGACAGGAATAACAGGAACTGTGTATTCTCAGCAGGTGTTTTACCGGGATCTAGGAGGTTAACACCGGTATTAGTAGACATTGACCAGTTGTTGTGTTTACCAGAGCCATTAATTCCTGCAAATGGCTTCTCATGAAGCAGACATACATATCCATGCTTATCTGCAATTTTCTTCATAAGTTCCATTGTCAGCTGGTTGTGATCAACAGCAACGTTTGTTGTATCAAATACAGGCGCAAGCTCATGCTGTGCTGGAGCAACTTCATTATGCTTGGTCTTTGCTGGAATTCCAAGTTTCCAAAGCTCCTCATCAAGCTCGTGCATGAATGCTGCAACTCTTGGCTTCAGCGCTCCAAAATAATGATCTTCCATTTCCTGACCCTTAGGAGGCATGCTTCCTAAAAGTGTACGGCCTGTAAATATCAAGTCTTTTCTTAATTTGTAATCTTCTTTATCAACCAGGAAATATTCCTGCTCAGGTCCAACAGTTGTTGAAACTCCTGTAACATCCTTTTTACCAATAAGCTGCAGAATCTTAACTGCTTCCTTTGAAAGTGCTTCCATTGATCTAAGAAGAGGTGTCTTCTTATCAAGCGCTTCACCGCTATAAGAACAGAACGCTGTTGGGATATATAATGTTCCATCTTTAATGAATGCTGGTGAGGTAGGATCCCATGCTGTATATCCTCTAGCCTCGAATGTCGCTCTAAGACCACCAGAAGGGAAAGAAGAAGCATCCGGCTCACCCTTAATCAATTCCTTACCAGAGAACTCCATGGTAATCTCACCATTTCCATCAGGAGAAATGAAGCTGTCATGCTTCTCTGCTGTGAATCCTGTCAAAGGCTGGAACCAGTGAGTGAAATGAGTAGCACCATTCTCTACTGCCCACTCCTTCATAGCAACTGCAACTGCATTAGCTACATCAAGTTCAAGATGTGTATTATTATCAATAGTCTTTCTAAGTGCCTTATAAATATCTTTAGGTAACTTATCCTTCATTACCTTGTCTGAAAATACCAGACTGCCATAAAGCTCAGGAATTTTTTCTGCCATTGTTATATTCTCCTTTTCTAATGATAGAAACAAAAAAAGCGCTTCGAGTACTATTACTCAAAGCGCCTTTGCTTTTATGTATGTGATAATAATCTTGATTTTCAAAAATGTCAATACATTTTTTTCATTTTTTGAAAATCTTTTTTTCGAGATCTCTTAATCACCTTTTTTAAGGAAATGGCGATAGGTACTATCAATTGCGAAAGCACCAAGAGGTGCAGTCACGATTATTGCCAGTACAGCAACAGTCAGTACCATGTTTCCGCAAGTAAGTCCCAAGCTGAGTGGACTAGATCCAATTGCTGCCTGCACGGTTGCTTTTGGCGTATATGCCATCATCGTGAATAGTTTTTCCTTCCCCTTTAGACCAGTCCTAATCAAACACAGGAATACTCCAAACATACGAAATGCTATCGCACCGAATACTGCAATAATTGCCATCACACCAATATTGCCGATATAGCGAACATCTACACATGCCCCTACCAGCACAAATAGGAATACTTCTGCTGGAATCCATAATTTGTTATATACTCCTGAGAGATTCTGCGCTATATCAGGCTCATACTTTCGGATAGCAATTCCCATAAACATGATTGCAATCAACGAAGAAAAACTAATCGGTGTCATCAGTGCGTCCTCTGCTGCAACCAGGAGAAATGAACAACATAATAAAGCAAACATTGCAAGCTCCTTACGCATCTTACTCACACGAAATACCACAGCCAGTATTCTTCCGCATATAAGACCAATTACAATACCAAGCACAATCGAAGCAGGTATATTTACAAATGCCCAGATATCAACTGCTTTTCCCTGCATCATTGATGCGAATGTCGTGAACAGTACAATCACATACACATCATCAACAGATGCACCCGCCAGAATCATCTGCGGAATACCCTTCTTTGTTCCATAACCCTCATCAATCAGCTTGACCATTCTTGGCACAACAACAGCTGGCGATACAGCAGCTAGAACTGACCCAAGAAGAGCTGATTCCATCAGATTAAGTCCAAGCACACACGGACCAAGGCACAGCATGCCAGCAATTTCAAAGCTTGCCGGTATAAAACACATTAACAGCGCTGGCCTTCCCACCTTCTTCATTGATGACATATCCAGTCCCAGGCCTGCCCTTGTAAGTATAATAATCAGCGCAATTTTACGAATTTGAGGTGATATATCTAGAATCGTAGTATCCAATAGATTCAGCGCATACGGCCCAATAACTATCCCGACTGCAAGCATACCCACAAGCGCTGGAAGCTTAATCTTGCTGCATAGAAATCCGAGCAGTAACCCTGGTATTAAGATAAGTGCAATGCTGATTAGCATTTCCCAATCTCCTTGTATGATTACACATATTTAAGCACAGTCGCATTCAATTTTCCTTTTTTAGATATGCCTGCGACACCTTTATAGCAAAACTTGCCATATCCTCTCACAGATATTACATCGTCTGTCTTAACAATGGCACTATTATTCTCGATTAATCTGCCATTTCTGAATACCTTTTTCTCCCGAAACAGCACAATCGACTCATCGCGCGACACATGATACAGTTTCGCAATTATCGCATCGATGCGCTCTGACGGCAATTGCACGAGCACCTCTTCTTCCCTCCGAATAAGGCTGTCTGGCAATTCACTTACCTCTTCCACACGTACACTTGTGTGCTTAACCTTGTTAAGGTTCTCGCATATATATTCGCTCATGGATTCTTTGCAAAAAAGAAATGCCTCCTTATCAGAGACCTGCATATCCCCTAGCACTTCCCTTTCAATACCAAGATGCATCAACGCGCCCAGAAAATCACGGTGCGATAAATCATCTGCAAATTTGTGCATCAGGGGAGAGATTCGAAGAAGACATATAGGAAACTCTTCCGTATATCCCAGCACGGTTTCGTCTCCAAAACGAATCATGCATCGCTCCGCATCCTCCATCCCACCATAAACGTACGGCGCTGCATACAGGTAATCCTTCTCGTTTTCAAGAAAAAGCGACACATCAGCAAGCGAAAGAAAATCTGAGTATGTGTATATATTTTTCTGATATGACCGGCTTGCAAGATCTGATAACCGGGCCAGTATAATTTCGTCCTGATTCATATCCAATATCATAACACTTTTTACATATCACATATACTTATTCCTATCGCCGGCTATGCGTTCATAAGTTCTACCATTAACCAATTCGTAATACTCTTCTACTGGCAACTTTCAGCGGAACAATCACAATTGACACAATTACGATTGCCGTAACCACCTGTACTACATTCCCCGGTATGGATGAAAGCGGCACCCAGGGATTCCCATACAAAATCCACTCTGCAAGATAATATCCAACGATTTTAATTATAAGCGCCAGAATCATACCAAGTAGATTCCAGGGAAAGGTTTTCTTTTTCTCAGATAGAAGTCCAAGGACAAACCCCATTGCGCCAACAATTACAAAAGTAAATGGTGCCCAACTTGTCCATCCTGACAACAAATCAAAAAGTCCCATTCCAACGCCGCCGGCAATCGCCCCACTCCATCTGCCATACAGAATAGCGCAGATAAACAGCGGAACATTACCAAGATGAATCAATCCTCCATTGGCTGCAATTGGCAGGCGTATATTTACAAAAACTGTAAAAACGTATGTAAGCGCAATAAAAACTGCAGTTATAACAAGCCTGAGAATATGTTCATGTCCCATACTTTTGCTTCTAGCATGTGTCATAATCAAATACCTCCCGAATAAAAATATAGCAATATCTCATCCAACAATTTATCTTCATGCATGAATCATGTTGAATTAAATGTCAGTATACAGTAGCTATATGATTCGCAAAAATGCCATTTTTATATATTTTTACAATACCAGTTTGCGATTTTATCGCCTTTAACGGGTTCTGATAAGAAAAAGGGATGACTCTGATAAGCCATCCCCTATGTAAACTATAGTATTTTTTTGTTGTTAGAAAATAGTGGCTACTCCAATTGTCAGCTCTTCCAATACGTCAAGTAACACACGAACCGTATCAAGTGAGGTGAACATTGTCACATTATTCTCAGTCGCACATCTTCTGATTGCAACACCATCCTCATAATGTACACCTGACAGTATGGCTCTTGTATTGAGCACATAACTTACATATCCGGCGCGAATTGACTTTAATATCTCATCAGATCCTTCGGACAATTTGTGGCGCACCTTAGTTCTTATGCCATGTTCTTTAAGATAATCTGCAGTACCAATTGTCGCCTCGATATTAAATCCAAGATCATAGAATCTCTTAACAAGAGGCAGTGCTTCCTCCTTATCCTCATCAGCAAGAGTAACCATTACTGTTCCGTAATTCTGCAAACGTATACCAGAAGCAAGAAGTGCCTTGTACATTGCTCGATGAAGCTTCTCATCATATCCAATTGCCTCACCAGTTGATTTCATTTCTGGTGACAGATATGCATCCATTCCCTTTAATTTTGAGAACGAGAACGCAGGTGCTTTCACGTACCACTTCTCTCTCTCCTCTGGATACAGTTTAAATATTCCCTGCTCCTTCAAGCTTTCGCCGAGAATAACCTTTGTTGCTATATCTGCAAGCTGGTATCCAGTTGCCTTGCTTAAGAAAGGGACCGTCCTTGATGATCTTGGGTTTACTTCGATAATGAATACGTTGTCGTCATCATCAACAATAAACTGAATATTAAAAAGACCAACTATCCCAATTCCAAGTCCAAGTTTCTTAGCGTACGTTAAGATAATACCCTTAACTTTATCCGAAATGCTGAAAGGCGGATATACACTTATCGAATCTCCTGAATGCACACCTGTTCTCTCAACCAGCTCCATAATACCTGGAACAAATACATCCTGACCATCGCAAACTGCATCAACTTCCACTTCTCGTCCCTTAATATACTTATCAACAAGAACTGGTTTATCTTCATCAATTTCAACTGCTGTCTTGAGATAATGACGAAGATCTTTTTCTTTGGAAACAATCTGCATCGCACGTCCACCAAGTACGAATGAAGGGCGAACCAGAACAGGGTATCCAATCTCCTGCGCAGCCTTGACACCATCTTCAATGTTGGTGATTGCCTGACCCTTTGGCTGAGGAATATTTAAATCAATGAGAACCTGTTCAAAAGCATCTCTGTTCTCAGCTCTGTCAATAGCATCGCAGTCTGTACCAATTATCTTGACACCATACTCAACCAGAGGCGCAGCAAGGTTTACTGCCGTCTGCCCACCGAGAGTTGCTATTACACCCATTGGTTTCTCGAACTCAATGATGTTCATAACATCCTCAACGCACAGTGGTTCAAAATACAATTTGTCCGAGGTTGTGTAATCGGTAGATACGGTTTCAGGGTTGTTATTAATTATAATTGCCTGATATCCAGCTTCCTGAATAGTCTTAACAGCATGTACTGTAGAATAATCAAACTCAACACCCTGACCTATACGAATTGGACCTGAGCCCAATACAATAACCTTTCTCTGGTCAGAACATACGGACTCATTCTCTTCCTCGTAGGTCGAATAGAAATATGGAATATAGCTGTCGAATTCTGATGCACAGCTATCAATCATCTTATATACAGGGAATATATTATTCTCTTTACGTATATCGAATATCTGATGTGCTGTCTTGCCAAGAAGTTTTCCAATCTCAATATCTGAGAATCCCATTCTCTTGGCATTTCTAATTTCATCAACAGATGGATTGGCCTGAAGTGCTTTCTCCTCATTGATGATATTAGCAAATACTCTTACAAATAAAGGATCTATTCCAGTTATTCTTGAAATATCTGATAATGCAACATCTCTTCTAATCAACTCGCCAATCGCATATATACGATCATCGGTTCCCTCTTTGATATACTCAAGCAATTGACCTGTCTCATATGAATCAAACTTCGCACTGTATAAATGATAAACTCCTGTTTCGAGAGAACGAATTCCCTTAAGAAGACTTTCCTCCATAGAACGTCCAACGCTCATCGTCTCTCCAGTTGCCTTCATCTGAGTTCCAAGTCTGTTATTTGCATCAGCAAATTTGTCAAATGGGAATCGTGGCAGCTTACTTACAACATAATCAAGTGATGGCTCAAAACTTGCCAATGTATTAGCCAAATGAATCTCATCGAGTCTGTATCCAACAGCAATCTTCGCAGATACTCTGGCAATAGGATAACCTGAAGCTTTACTTGCAAGTGCTGACGACCTGGAAACTCTTGGATTAACCTCTATCAAATAATATTGGAATGATTTTGGATCCAGCGCAAACTGTACATTGCAACCACCCTGAATTTTTAGTGCTCTTATAATCTTAAGCGCAGAATCACGAAGCATATGGTACTCTTTGTTCGTTAACGTCTGCGACGGACATACTACGATTGAATCACCAGTATGAACGCCAACCGGGTCAATATTCTCCATATTACATATTGCAATAGCAGTATCGTTAGCATCCCTAATTACTTCGTATTCAATTTCCTTATAACCACGAACACTCTTCTCAATTAAAACCTGATGCACAGGTGATAATACAAGTGCATTTTTTAATATATCCTTGAGTTCTTCTTCGGAATCCGCAAAACCACCACCAGTTCCACCAAGGGTAAAGGCCGGCCTTACAACAACAGGAAAACCAATTTTCAGAGCAGCCTCTACACCCTCCTCCATTGACTCTGCAATGAGAGAAGGAAGAACTGGTTCCTTCAAAGAAATACACAATTCCTTAAACAGCTCACGGTCTTCAGCCTGTTCAATACTTGTGAAATCTGTACCCAGAAGTTCAACATTACACTCCTTCAGTACTCCTTTTTTTGCCAGCTGCATAGCGAGATTAAGTCCTGTCTGACCACCGATGCCCGGAAGAATCGCATCCGGTCTCTCATGTCTGACAATTTTAGCCACATATTCGAGATTAAGCGGCTCCATATAAACTTTGTCTGCAATAGCAGGATCGGTCATTATAGTCGCAGGGTTTGAATTACACAGGATTACTTCGTAGCCTTCTTCTTTTAATGCAAGACATGCCTGAGTTCCTGCATAATCGAATTCCGCAGCCTGTCCAATAACAATTGGACCTGATCCAATTACAAGTACTTTTTTTATGTCTGTACGCTTAGGCATTTGCAGCACCTCCCTTCACCTCATCCATCATACGGATGAAATCCTCAAACAGATAGAAACTGTCCTGCGGTCCCGGAGCGCTCTCAGGATGGTACTGGACACTTGAAACATGCTCATGAAGACACATAACACCCTCAACAGTCTGATCAAGTAAATTCTTATGTGAAACATATAGAGGCGTAGCAAACAAGCTTCCCTCATCAACTGCATATGAATGATTCTGTGAAGTAATCTCAACCTTATCAGTGTAGAGATTAATTACAGGATGATTACCTCCACGATGTCCAAACTTCAATTTATAAGTTTTTGCACCGTATGCAAGACACAGAATCTGGTGACCAAGACATATTCCAAAAATCGGAACTTTTCCCTTTATTGCTTTGACTGCATCAATAACAGGTACTGCATCTGTTGGATCGCCAGGACCATTTGACACGAAAACTCCATCCGGATTAAACGCAAGAATATCTTCTGCCTTTGTATCCCATGGAACAACAGTTACATTTACCCCTATCTTGTTAAATGAACGCACGATATTCTGCTTCATGCCACAGTCAATTGCAACAACATGATATTTAGGATTGTCCACCTTATACTGTTTAATCTCTTTTGTAGAAACTCTGCTTACCTGGTCATGACGTAGTTCTGTATTCTTGAGTTTCTCCAAACCTTCTTCTAAAGAGGTTTTTGCGTCCGTTATCAGAACCTTACAGCTTCCATAATCACGAATGATTCTAACAATTTTTCTTGTATCTACACCACAAATACCACAGATATCATATTTTTTCATGATATCCGACAAAGTGTCTGTACTTCTGAAATTGGAGGGTTCTTCGGTGTATTCTCTTGAAATAAGAGCACTGATGGTTGGGACAGCTGTCTCATAATCTTCTGTATTCATTCCATAATTACCAAGAATCGGATACGTCATTACAACAGCCTGATCGGTGTAAGACGGGTCGGATAGAATCTCCTGATATCCCGCCATAGAGGTATTAAATACAAGTTCTGCAACTTTTTCCGTTTCAGCTCCAAAAGCGTAACCACAGAACTCGTGTCCATCCTCCAAGATGATTTTACGAGTGAATTCTTTTTTCATGATTCCTTTTCCCCTTATGCATTCATACCCTATGCACATAGCTTTCAGTTTTATCCAACAAGCAATTTACTCCCAAAAAAGGCACTTCGACCAAGGTGGTCGAAGCGCCTTTGCTTCCATAAAAATATATTATGATTTAAGCTTCATGTCAACCGGTTTCGAATTATTATTTGACCTCAAGTAAAAATAGATAACTGGGAGGCATCATACTAATTCCCAAAATGCAATAGCACTTGCCGCCGCAACATTAAGTGAGTCAACCTCTCTCGCCATCGGTATCTTAACAATAAAATCTGCTTCCTCAATTGTTTTCTGGGACAATCCCAATCCTTCATTCCCCAACACGATTGCCAATTTGTCACATTCTTTCAATTTGGAATCTTCCAATCCTATACACCGATCATCCAAAGCCATTGCCGCACATTTAAAACCTTTAGCATGCGCATAGGAACAAACACTATTCCCCTCTGGGATATAAGCCCATGGAATACTGAAAACATTACCCATACTAACCCTCAGACATCTCCTGTATAACGGGTCAACGCAATCTGCTGTCAGAAGAAATCCATCAATCCCAAGAGCCGCTGCAGATCTAATAATTGCTCCCATATTTGTCGGATTTACAACTGATTCAAGCACAGCAATTCTGCGTGCATTATCGCTTTCAAGAAAAGAAGCATCATCATTCAGCATTCCTCTTCTCTTTATCGCGCACAACATTCCCCTCGTCAGATGTATACCTGTCAGTTTCGATAGCACCTCATCATCGGCATAATAACACGGTACACTCTCCCCATAGCCAATATGTACTTTATCAAGCACTTCGCTGACTAAAGGCTCTCTATACTTGTCAGGACTCTCCATCAGAATAGCGACAGGTTCGTAACCAGCATCAAGTGCCCGCAATATTACTTTGGGACTTTCTGCAATGAAATATCCAGGTTCAGGTTCATTATAGTGCTTAAGCTCATGTTCTGATAAATTTGCAAATAGAGCTACTCTCTCATCCTCTATTGAATGTATTTGAATCATCCAAATACCCATACCTTTTCATAAAAAAATTGATGCAGACATAATCTATGCTGCATCAATAATATATTACATATATTTCATTCTTCGCAAGGTGTCACAGTTGGGTATTCGCCTGTGAAACAAGCCGTACACAGAGGTAAATCACCTGTCATCTGAGTAATATCTTCCACCTTCATATATCCAAGAGAATCAGCTCCAATTCGCTCACGTATTTCTTCGACACTGAACTTATTTGCTATCAGCTGCGAATTATCAGGCACATCTGTGCCATAATAACACGGATGTAAAAAAGGAGGTGACGATATTCTTACATGAACTTCAAGCGCACCCGCCTCTCTAAGCATTCGAATAAGATTCGCAATTGTTGTTCCTCTAACAATTGAATCATCAATGAGAACAATCCTTTTTCCCTTCACCACATCACCGAGCACACTAAGCTTCATATGGACTGAAGACTCTCGTTCTTTCTGAGTCGGTTTTATAAAGGTTCGACCAATATAGCTATTTTTGTGAAAAGCAAAAGCAAAGGGAAGTCCAGCCTCCTGTGCATATCCCTGTGCTGCTGCAAGACCAGATTCTGGAACTCCAGTTACAAGATCTGCCTCCACAGGATATGCCTTGGCAAGAGCAGCTCCACCTCTTATCCTTGAACTGTATATGCTGACATCATCCATCACAGAATCTAATCTCGCAAAATAAATATATTCAAAAATACAATGTGCCTGCTTGTCATTACATAGCTCTGTATCTGACGAAAGCCCTTCCTCTGAAATAGTCAGAATCTCTCCCGGCTTTACATCTCTTACGAATTCAGCCCCAACTGCAGATATTGCACAGCTCTCTGAAGCTATGATATAGCTATCATCCTTCTTGCCTATGCACATTGGTTTAAGTCCTAATGTATCACGCATAGCAACAAGCTTACGAGGACTCATAAGGATAACAGCATATCCACCGATTAGTTTGCCTGCAGCTCGCTTAACTGCCTCTTCTATTGATGGTGCTCCCGCCCTCTCTTTAGCCACAAGGCACGCAAGCACTTCTGAATCAGTCGTCCCTCTAAGTGTGAGTCCCTCAGAAAACAGCTGTTCTCTCAATTCATCTGTATTCACAATGTTTCCATTATGCACAACGGCAAGCGTTCCCTTCAGGTATCTAAATGCAATGGGCTGAGCATTTTCAATATTACTTGCACCAGTTGTCGAATATCTTACATGACCTACGCCAATATTCCCCTGAAGCTTGGACAGCGTCTCCGAATCAAACACCTCGCTCACAACGCCCATCTCTTTGTGCAGACACAGATTCCCCAATTCAGCATCCGTTTTACATACAGCTATTCCTGCAGATTCCTGACCTCTATGCTGCAATGACATAAGCCCATAATATATATCACCAGCTACATTAGTGCCTTCATTTGACCATATTCCAAATACACCACATTCCTCATGAACTCCGCTCATCTGTATATTCCTTTCGGGATTGTGTAAATAGTAAAAAAAACAGCGCCACAAACAATCCTTTAACTGTTTGTAGCGCCTTTGCTAACAAGGTCATGTTATACCTTTTATTTTACTAAGTCAATTAAATATTATTTTTACGAGTATTAACATACTGAATAAGTTCCGCACTATCCCCACCTGATATAGTATCCTTATTTATCCAGAAATAAAGCTGTCCCTTCAGAATAAATATAATTAAATTCTGTGTTTCGGTAATGCTCTCTATATCTTTGTACCAGTACTCCCTGCTATCGTCTGAATTACCGACAGATTCTATCTTATCCTCATTAAATGAAATAAACTTCTCATATGCATCAACATGATATGTTGTCTTAATCTGCTCGAGCAAACGAACTGCTATCCTGTCCTGAGTACGTCTAGCGCCAAAAAACAATATAACTGTAAAGACTACTGTCCCAACAGCAACCATTCCATAGTTGATAAGATTATTACTTAAGAATTCCGAAGGTCTTCTGAGCGCAACAAAATATAATAGTGCTGCAAATACCAAAAGGTCTATAATGACATACATTACCTTCATTTTCTTACTAAGTTCCTTTGCAACCTCTTTACAGGCTTCAATATTAACTATGCATTTTGCAGTAAACATCTAAATTTCTCCTTTAAATACTCATATCTTAATCTTTTCTCTTCTTTTTCAAAATGGACCTCTCGGAATTGTTCAGGGCAATTCTCATAATCAAGGACCTCACCCGCAAATTGCTCACTGGTCAAATCAAATACTACTCCATCAACTACGTTAAAACAATGGAAGTTTCCTCCTGACCTTGGAACACCATATACTTTCCCACCAAATATATCCTGAACAAGAAAAGCAGTAATACTGCATTGTCCGAGTGTCATATTATCCCTTGTCCAGCCCAGTCTCATTCTGGGCGCACATGTATATTCGCACCAGATTTTTGATAAATAATCATACATATCGATAGGATTCTTTATCGCTCCCCAGACGGTCTCTGCCTGAGGAACAGGTTTAAGATTTACAATTCCCTCCGCATATGCCCCGTAGAATTCATATTTTTTTGCAGCAAATCGAAATTCATTCAGGCTGCAGTTTTTTACAGAAAAAGAAGCATACTCTTCATTTGTCATATCTTCAAAATAAGACTTAACAACTCGCGCAATTCCATTATGCGCTACTAGAATATATATCCTACTGTCATCTGCAAGTTCATCCAGAAGATTGTATATTCTCTGTGCCATCTGGAGCATTGATTCCCCAGTTCCGTAATGATTGACAAACTGCCTTTTATCAGCTTTAAAATCTTCACGATTCCTTGGAGATGTTCCTTCCCATTTACCAAAATTCTGTTCAAATAAACGCTTTTCTTCTCTCGCTGGAATGCCAGTTACCTTCGAAATAATTAGTGCTGTCTCCCTCGCCCTTTCCAGCGGAGAATATAGAATCGCATCCGCTTTTACTCTGGAATCAAGGATAAGCTTTGCAGTCTCGCCAGCCTGCTCTACACCCTTTGCGGTCAGTGGAACGTCCGTTGATCCGCATATCTTATCTAACACATTCCATTCGCTCTGACCATGTCTTACGAAAAATAAACTTTTGTATTCACATTTTTTATCCATATTATTCCTCATCTCTGAGCAACTTGCCTCGAAGCGGCGCATCAACCTCTATATATGATATTCAAACGCATTTTGAATCCAGGTCAGTTCATCACCATCAATCGCAATGACATCAAATCTTATCATCATATTGGCACATTCAGGATGTTCCATCAGATAGGCACCTGCCACACGGCATATTTGCCTCTGTTTACGAGAATCAACAGCCTGCGCCGCATATCCCCTATCTAATCCCGACCGCTTTTTTACTTCCACAAAAATAAGCGTCCTAACTCCCACACCTTTTTCATTTGAGGAAAACTGCATGGAGGACTCACCTTCACCAATCAGGTCAATCTCTCCAAGTTTGTGAAAACGATAATTCTTATCAATAATTCTAACACCATGCTGCTCAAGATATACTGCCGCAGCAATCTCTCCAGCATTACCTTCTGCTCTCTTATTCAAGGATGAAGTACCTGTCCATTCTTCTCCATTTTTGCACGAATTTTATCCATTGCATCAACAAAGACAAGTATCTCCGCAACTACCTCATAAAGTTCTGGAGGAATAAGGTCTCCTATTTCCAGTTTGGAAAGTGTTCCTGCAAGTTTCGCATCCTCATGAACAGGAACATCCGCTTCTTTTGCTGCTTCAATAATCTTTTCTGCAAGCCTACCCTTACCTGTAGCTACAATCTTTGGTGCCGCATCGGACGGGTCATACTCCAGCGCAATTGCTGTTTTATTCTTTAGATTTTTTTCTTCTGCCATAATTTATCGTACCGCCGTCTTAATCCATTACAATATGTCTAAACTAGCGCCTCAAATGATTGCCTTGCCAGAAAAGTAGCTCCTGGAGTTATTCCACCAATCGTCACCGCATCCTTCAGCATTTCATCAAACGGACTTCCTTCCTCCTTCGTGTCCATCGGCATGACTTTAGAATTAAGTCTGTAACCCTTATCATTCAGATGTCCATCCAGTTCGTCCATATGATCTGCCAGAAAATCGATAACCGGCTCATCTTCAAGATAAAACTTTGTTGATACAACATTATCTTTCAGTGCAACATATATATCCATATTACCAAGGTGATCCATCCCCAGTCGAAGCATGGCTGTTACTGCCCCATCTGATCGGGCCATATTTTTCTTATTCGTATATACATACAAATCGCCATTAGAATTCTGTTGATCCATTTTTATTGGCAACTGAAGATATGCAAAGTTTTGATTTAGTTCATTCAGAAAGTCCACATTCTTCTGCATATTCTGAAGCGGCTTTGCCCCCTCCGAATTCTCTTTTCCAGCGCTCTCCAATGCCTTTTGAAGCGTCTGCGTTTCGCGAAGAACTCTCTCGTATAATTTTTTCACTGCATCATCTTCTGCAATTTCTTCCGGTTTTATCAACATTTTTCGAGAGATGACTTTCTGAAGTTCTCCCGCAAACCCTTCTCTATTCAGGATACTCTTAACCTTCTCACCTATCGCGGCATAGTTTTCTTTCTTTACTTCTCCTGAATCTGTAACATCTGGCTTTTTTTCTCTTTCAACTGTTCTTATCAGTTCACCAAATGCACTCTTAGTATCACCTGCTCCAAGTGACTCGATATCTTTTCCAGATGCCTTATTTGTCACATCTGAATTTATTTTATCCTCCGCATCAAATGACTTGAGCGCAGCAAGTGCTTTCTGCGCAGCACTCAGCTTACTCTGAACCTCTGCCTGTTCATTGTCGCTTGCGAGTATATCATTCCCATTGTTATCCGTTTTGACATTATCAGGTACATCATATTTTGCAGTTTCTCTGACACTGGGGTTATTGTATGATCCCTCTGACTGCTCATTTATATTATTCAGGAGATTTATCTCCCCTTTTTCACTTATCTCAGACTGTAATCCACCACCTGGCATATTATCCGCAGATAGTCCACCAATCTCCGTCTGTCCATTATTTGCATTAGCTTCAGCCTGCATTTTATCATCTGACGGAAAAAGAGTATGAAGCTCATCATCCACTTCTCCAAGAATATCAGAGAACAGTTTACCAAGCTTCTCTATATCTCCTTCGGATGCAACCTCACCAAGAACCGATGTCAGTCCGTCAGCAATTTCTCTTGCTCCATCTAGAATCTGCGTAGTCTGGTTTTTTAACCCAACAAACGACTCATACATGTCCTGACTAATCGGTAGTGACAGTTGTTTCATTTGGACAATATCATCAGCCTTTGCCTCTGGCAGAATATTGACCTGTCTCATCATCTCAGCTAGATTTTTGGGAGCAATATTCATCCCCTGCTTCATCATTTCATCAGTCATTGCTATCGAGCGCTCATCGGCGGGAATACCAGCCATGTTTAAAGCCTTCAATATACTATTGTCCTGCGACAGATTGGTCTGAAGCGGAGATAATACTATCTGTCCCCCATCCTTAGCACGTACTTCAAAGTTAAGAACACTTCCAAGCGTGATGTTTGCATTTTCAACTCGGGCAGATATAGTCCCTCCCTGCTCAAGCTTGAGCGACAATGTCCCATCATCCATTGAAAGCACAGTTCCACGAACCTGATTACCTGGCACAAACGCATCCAGAATCTGCGCGCCAGAAATAGCGCTTCGAGTACCGCTTTCGCTTACCCCAGACGCATTCTGATTCGTCCCCATGTTCTCATGCAGACCTATATTCTGATTACCATAGTTTGCCAGTTCTGATATATTCATATTAATCTACAAAATTCCCTATAAAGCTGCGCCTATGAATTGGTGTTGGTCCATATTTGCGAAGTGCTTCAATATGCCCAGCACTTCCATATCCCATATTCGAAGCAAATCCATATTCAGGATACTGCTTATCATATTCCTTCATAAGATTGTCTCTTGTAACCTTTGCAACAATACTTGCAGCTGCTATTGAAACACTCTTCGCATCTCCCTTTATTATAGGAATCTGTCTTATATTTACTTCAGGAATTGTAACAGCATCATTTAATAATATATCGGGTTTTACTGATAACTTCCCAATAGCCTGTCGCATGGCTTCATATGTCGCCTGTAAAATATTAATTTCGTCGATTCTCTCAGGTCCAATGAATCCGAGCCCAACGCTTATTGCTGTCTCCATGATTTGAGGTACAAGTTCCTCTCTCTTCTTGGCACTCACTTGCTTTGAATCGTTCAGATATAGTAGCTTACAATCCTTTGGCAAAATGACCGCACCTGCTACAACAGGACCTGCCAACGGGCCTCTACCAACCTCATCAATTCCACAAATATAGCCACACATCTCGTATTCCTTTTCATATTTCTTCATCAATTCAATGCGCGCCACTTCTGCTTCATATGCAGCTATCTGCTTCTTGGCCTTGGTTACAACTGCCTGCACAGATGCTCTTTCATCATCCTTTATGCTATCAATAAAAGAGGGCAGCTCATTAATTTGAGCTGCCTTATATTCATTCGTTATTTCCTTAAGAGATTTTGCCATATGCTATTCTCCTTATCAAGTTCCTCAAAATATAGCTGCAGATTATCGTTATATTAGTTGGCAATAACGCTTTTACCCTGATTGCCATCATCTGGTATAAATCCAAATCCGCTAAACGGCCATATCCTGAAAAAAGCCTTACCAATTATATCTTTTCTCTTAATCTTTCCAACCATGGGATTTCTGGAATCCTTACTATTGTCCCTGTTATCTCCCATGACAAAATACTCATTTTCTCCCAGGACTACTGGTGCCGTCGTCTCATCGCCTTCGACAATAATATAATCCTGTCCCTCTGGAAGAACTCTTTCCAAATCACTATAGTATCCGTATTTATCTTCCAAGACCTCGAAGGTTTCTTCCTGTGAATCAGCTTTTTTTATACTGATAACAAGCTTCCATTCAACCATTCCGCTATTCCCTTCAATGGAAGTAGGAACATTTTTGACTTCAACTGTTTCTCCCGGTAATCCGATGATTCTTTTTATATAAAAAGTATTCTCCTCATATTTTGGGGGAAAAACAACAATATCAAATCGCTGAGGATCACCAAATCGATAACTTATTTTATCCACAAGAAGCTGGTCCCCATTTTCAAGTGTCGGATACATACTTGAACCAATAACCTCTGTCTTCTGACAAACAAAGACTATAAACAGATAGGTCAATACAAGAACAATCAGAAGATATATTCCAGTATTCAGCAATTCTCTTTTTCTTGAGATTGTTTTTCCTTTTTTCTTGTTCCTATGAGGCGGCTGTTTGGAAACCTTATCTAGGTCAGTATCTTTCTCATCCAGATCCAAATCCAGCTCATTGTCATCCAGTTCATTATAATCCCACATATTTCTTACCAAATGTATCTTTCTTCTATCTACACGCCACATGCCACAAATAAATTGTACGTACATCAATCTGGAAATTCAAGCGTGAGTTTACCCATAGCACCACTTCTAAAATCGTCAAAAATCAACCCAGCCAGCTTGAAATAGTCAATCTCATTTCCCTTTTTATAGCACTTTCTTGCTTCAGCAATTCTATTCAGTATAACAAGATTATCCTCGTCAGATTCTATGCCATATCTTGTAGGAATCGCTTCAGGATAACTCACACGAAGCTTTCCTACAAATTCATAGGATAAATCCTCTATCTGAAGAATCTCATCATTTATTGAACCTATATAAGCAAGTCTTTTTCCGACCTCTTCATCCTCAAATTTCGGCCAAAGAATTCCTGGTGTATCCAGCAGTTCAAGTTCCTTGCTAATTCTAATCCACTGTTTTCCTTTTGTAACTCCAGGTTTATTACCTGTTTTTGCCGAGCTTCTGCCAGCTATCGAGTTGATAAAGGTTGATTTCCCTACATTGGGAATACCCACCACCATAGCTCTTATAGGTCTGTTTATTATGCCTTTCTTCTTATCTCTTTCTATCTTCTCACGGCATACTTCCCTAACAAGAGGAGCGACGTCCCTCACTCCCTTTCCAGCCTTGGAATTGAGTTCCAGCACAGCCATCCCTTTATTCTCGAAGTATTCTTTCCACTTTTTATTATATGTAGCATCAGCCAGGTCAGCTTTATTGAGAAGTATAATCCGGCTCTTTCCCTTGGCAAGTGTGTCTATATCGGGGTTACGCGATGACTGTGGACATCTGGCATCCACCAATTCCATCACCAAATCAATCACCTTCATGTCTTCTGTCATCTGACGCTTTGCCTTCGTCATATGCCCTGGATACCATTGAACGTTCATACTTCTCCACTGTCCTTTCTATAAACTACAAAACCATAACCGCCGGCACACAGCTATTCAATCAATGAACAAATCCCATGCTCATATCGTTACTACCCATCTTATACCACGCACTTCCATATATATTTTCAAGCTTGACCGGTCCAATATTCGCGCTCCTTGAATCTTCTGAGCTGTTTACATTATCCCCCAGCACGAAGAATTCATCCTCCGCAAGATAAAAAGCGTCCTCCGCTATTCCTGCTATTGCAATTTTATCAAATGCAGGTTCACTAAGCCTTTCATCATTAATATAGATTCTACCATCAATAATTTGAACCTTTTCACCTGGTAACCCTACCACACGTTTCACATAATAGTGTGACTTTGTATTACCATTTGGTAGGAAAACAATAACATCCCCTCGTTCAGGCTTTGCAAAAGAGTACTTCACTCGATTTATCAGTATCTCCTGCCCATTGTACAAAACCGGTTCCATGGAGTCGCCGATTACGCTTGTTCTTGTTCCGAGACAATAAGCCAACACTCCTGCAATAAATACAGCCAGAACTACAAGAAACAGATATGTAAAGATTATCCTTACTACATCCTTATTTATTTTTTTCTCACGCTGATAAAAATGTAAACCCTTGCCGCGTCTTCCCATAACAAATCATTTATCCGTATAAAATAGAATGCGATAGAAAAAGGACAAGTACCAGAGTACCTGTCCTTATAATCTCTGTTAATCAGATATTACTTAACTGCCTCTTTAACCTTAGCCTTCTTACCAACACGGCTTCTTAAGTAGTTAAGCTTAGCACGTCTTACCTTACCTCTACGTACTACTTCAACCTTCTCAACATTAGGTGAGTGAAGTGGCCATGTCTTCTCAACGCCAACGCCGTTGCTTGCCTTACGTACAGTAAAGGTCTCACGGTTTGATCCGCCCTGCTTCTTAAGTACAGTACCTTCGAAAATCTGAATTCTCTCACGGTTTCCTTCCTTAATCTTACCGTATACTTTTACGGTATCACCTACGTTGAACTCAGGAACTTCGTTCTTAAGCTCTGCAGCTTCGATCTCTTTAATAATTTCGCTCATTTTTATATCTCCTTTTTCATTCGGATGTTCTTAATACAATTCTGTAACAGCGGACCATCTTTAATCACAACGTGAATATACTACCACACAACATAAGCAATTGCAACACTTTTTCATTCTTCAGTGTTCTTATGCCTTCTATTCTCTCTTTTGCTTTTTACAACTGGTATATGTTCTGCCATATACTTCTCGTACAAATCAGGTCTTCTGATTCTTGTTCTTTCAATCGCCTGCTCAAGTCTCCATGCATCTACTTTTGCATGATCACCAGACAACAGAATTGGTGGCACCTTCTTTCCATTCCAGGTTTCAGGTCTCGAGTACTGTGGATATTCCAACAGATTATTCTCAAAAGACTCACCTACAGCCGAATCATCATTTCCAAGAACTCCTGGACACAATCTTGAAATAGCATCAATCATGACCATAGCCGGCAGTTCTCCTCCAGTCAGAACATAGTCTCCAATTGAGACATAATCTGTTACAACTTCCTCTAGCGCTCTCTCATCAATACCTTCATAATGACCACACAGTATTATTAATTCCTCCTCAAGCGCAAATTCTTTTGCCATTGACTGATTAAATGTATTTCCCTGCGGTGTCACATATATTGTTCGTACCTTACGCCCTGCAGTGATTGCTTTATGGCAGTCATAAACTGGCTGTGCCTGCATCAGCATTCCAGCACCACCACCATAAGGATAATCGTCCACGCTTCCATGCTTATCAAGAGTATAATCCCTTATATTTACCGCATTAATCTCTATAAGTTGCTTCTCCTGCGCTCTTGCAAGAATACTGGTATTCAATCCCTGCAGAACCATATCCGGAAAAAGAGTCATCACCGTAAATTTCATAATAAACCATCCATAACATGAACCAGCATGTAACCTTCATTGATATTGACTTTCAAAATACATTCTTTAATTGCTGGAAGAAGCACATTTCTTCCATCTATCATGGCTACATCATATACATCATTTGCACCTGTCTGAATTACATCTGACAAGGTTCCCAGATCGTAGCCTATATCATTTTTCGAATTCAGATTTTCAATAATTGCTTCATCCGAGTATACTTTAATTCCAACCAAATCAGCAATATAGTATTCATCCTTGGAAAGAGGTACGGCTTTCTGACGTGGAACATAAAATTCCGTCCCCTTAAGCAGCTGAGCCGCATCCATATCATCAACGCCCTCAATCTTAAGAATCACCATATTTTTGAAGAACTTAACGCTCTCAATCTTGGCAGTTCTCCTGTTTTTTCCATTATCAAGAATAATCTCTTTATATTTCTTGAATCTTTCCGGTTCATCAGTTGTCGGAAATACCTTGAATTCACCTTTTACTCCATGCGTTGAAGCAAAATTACCAACTCTAAAAAACTCTTGCATCAAAACTCCTATAAATCGAACAAAGAACATAAAAGGGCCCATAGGCCCTTTTATTAATTACATGATATCAACATCAACTCTTGTATCATCCCTGGTAGACGCAGCCTTTACAACAGAACGAATTGCCTTAGCAATTCTTCCCTGCTTGCCAATTACCTTTCCCATATCAGAGGGTGCAACATGAAGCTCAACTTTGATATTTTTGCCATTCACAGTCTCAGTTACAACAACCTCATCAGGATTATCAACAAGTGCCTTAGCGATAACCTCGACTAATTCTTTCATTTAATTACCTCCGTATCGAGTTAACAAAAGTAACAAACAATCTATTATTTCTCGATACCGGCATTCTTGAACAGTCTTGCGATTACGTCGGTAGGCTGTGCTCCATTGTTCAGCCACTTCTTTGCTGCATCTGCATCAATCTTAACAGTTGCAGGCTCAGTGTTAGGATCATATGAACCGATTTCCTCGATGCACTTTCCACCTCTAGCTACTCTTGAATCAGCTACAACGATTCTGTAGATAGCGTTTCTCTTCTCACCAATTCTTCTAAGTCTGATTTTTACTGCCATTTTAAAATTCCTCCATATAAATATGTATTAATGTGTTATCTATCTATGATCAAGACGGGATTACGAATTCCCCTTCTTATCATCGACTTATATATGATTCAGGCCAAAGGCCATAACCAACAAAACTAAAACGGGAATTTACCCTTGCCCATGCCGCCTAACATAGACATCGGATTACCATGCTTGCCCTTCATACCGCCCATCTGCTTCATCATTTTCTGACCTTGCTCAAACTGCTTGATGAATCGGTTTACTACAGCAATATCAACACCGGCTCCCTTGGCTATTCTGTGCTTTCTCTGTGGACTAAGAAGCTTTGGCGTTCTTCTTTCCTCAGGTGTCATCGATAGGACAATCGCCTCAAAATGTGCCATCTGCTTATCATCTACCATTCCAGAGATGTCGCCCATCTTGGAACCAACTCCCGGTAACATTGACAAAATAGAAGTGAGACCTCCCATCTTCTTCATCTGTTTCATGCTCTCGAGATAATCCTCGAAGTCAAATTTTCCCTTTTTAAGATTTGACGCCATTTTCTTTGAGGTTTTCTCATCGATATCAACCTCAGCCTGCGCCTTCTCAATCAGGGAAAGTACATCACCCATTCCAAGGATTCGGCTTGCCATTCGGTCTGGATAGAACTGTTCAAGATCTGTCAGTTTCTCACCCATACCGACGAAGAGAATCGGCTTACCAGTTACAGCCTTTACTGAAAGAGCTGCACCACCTCTTGTGTCGCCATCCATCTTAGAAAGGATAACTCCGTCAACACCAACCTTATCATTAAACTCAGTTGCAACATTGACCGCATCCTGACCAGTCATGGCATCGACAACCAATAATGTCTGATGAACTTCTACATTCTGCTTAATCTCAATAAGCTCTTCCATCATCGCTTCATCAACATGAAGTCGACCAGCTGTATCAAGGATTACAACATTATGACCATTTTTATTTGCATGCTCTATAGCTGCTTTTGCGATATTAACTGGCTTTTGTGTATCTCCCATGGTAAAAACGTCTACACCAACTTTTTCACCATTAACCTGAAGCTGTTTAATAGCTGCGGGACGATATACATCACAGGCAACCAGAAGCGGTTTCTTGCTCTTAAGCTTCATCTTGCCAGCAAGCTTGGCGGTTGCAGTAGTTTTACCTGCACCCTGAAGTCCACACATCATAATAACTGTAATAGACTTTCCCGGCTGATAGGTAAGCTCTGTCGTTTCAGATCCCATTAGGGATATCATTTCTTCATTAACAATCTTGATAACCATCTGTCCAGGATTAAGTCCATTAAGCACATCCTGTCCAATAGCTCTCTCCTGCACTGAAGAAACAAACTGCTTTACTACCTTGAAGCTTACATCCGCTTCAAGCAGAGCCATTTTAACCTCTTTTAATGCAACTTTAACGTCATCCTCAGTAAGACGTCCTTTGCTTCGTAGGTTTTTAAATACGTTCGTCAGTTTATCAGTTAAACTCTCAAATGCCATTTATAATTCTCCAAGAATAGAACCTGACAAAGCTTCAATCTGTGAAATACTCTGTCTTGCTTCCTCTGAGAGCATACCACTCTTCTGCGCATCACGAAGAAGCGCATTTATATTGGAAACCTCTCTTCTGACCTTGATGAACTTCTCAATCAGATGAAGTTTGTTCTCGTATTCTTCAAGTCCTTTGTCACATCTCTTAAGAAGATCATGCACTCCCTGACGGCTTATTCCATACAAATCACCGACCTCTGACAATGACATGTCATTAAGAACAGCATCTTCATATATCTGACGCTGGTGCTCTGTCAGGAGCGGACCATAGAAATCATATAACAATCCATTGCGTGCTATTTTGTCCATTTGATTACCCCATTTCCCCAAACACGATATTGTCCAAAACTATTCCGCACCAAATTGTGAAAATAGATATTGACTCACAATATCATACAAAAAGACACTTCGCTATATTACTCAAAAAATAGCGAAGTGTCAAGTATTTTTCCTTAACAAGTTGAAAACTTTTTTTACGGTGTCTAAATGTTGATTTTACGCGGTTTCGGGGTACAAAATCTAGATTGACTAAATATTGGTCCTCACTAATTTGGGTTTGTATCCTCCCTCTTCAAGTGATGCCATTATTTCCTCTTTGTGCTCCGTTCCAAACGCCTCAATTGTGATGCGAAGTTCAACAGCTGCATTCCTGTTAATTGATACAAACTGGTTATGTTCAAGCTTAATTACATTACCATTCTGCTTAGCTATCACATCAGCTATCCTTGAAAGTTCTCCCGGCTTATCAGGCAAAAGAGCAGATACAGTGAATATTCTGTCTCGCAGAATCAATCCCTGCTGTACAACGGAACTCATAGTAATGACATCCATGTTTCCACCTGATAATATTGACACTACCTTCTTATTCTTAACATCAAGCTGTCTGAGTGCTGCGACCGTGAGAAGTCCGGAATTCTCTACAACCATCTTATGGTTTTCTACCATATCAAGAAATGAAACAACCAGCTCCTGATCCTCAACAGTTATGATATCATCCAGATTCTCCTGAATATGACTGAAAAGCTTTTCCCCCGGTGTCTTTACAGCTGTACCATCGGCAATAGTATTCACGGAAGGAAGTGTTGTAACCTTTTTATTCTTGAGCGACTCTTTCATGCAAGCAGCACCTGCTGGTTCAACACCAATTACTTTTATCTTGGGATTAAGAAGTTTAGCCAGGGTAGATACACCTGTTGCCAGTCCACCGCCGCCAATTGGAACAAGAATATAGTCCACTGTTGGAAGTTCTTTTACAATTTCCATAGCGATTGTGCCCTGTCCTGTTGCAACTGCAAGATCATCAAAAGGATGAATAAATGTATAACCATGCTCATCTGCAAGTTCATAAGCTCTGGCACAAGCCTCATCATAAACATCCCCATGAAGAACAACCTCAGCGCCATAGCTCTTGGTTCTATTCACTTTGATAAGTGGAGTTGTTGTCGGCATTACAATTGTAGCCTTTACTCCAAAACATTTTGCCGCATATGCAACACCCTGTGCATGATTTCCAGCAGAGGCTGTGATAATACCCTTACTCAGTTCTTCCTGTGACAGGGTACTCATTTTATAATATGCACCTCTAACCTTATACGCGCCTGTAAATTGCATATTCTCAGGTTTCAGATAAACCTTGTTTCCCGTCTGTCTGCTGTAGAAATCGCTATAGATCAACTTAGTTTCAAGCGTTACCTGCTTAACGATTTCTGAAGCTTCTTCAAATCTCTCAAGAGTTAACATCTCATCATTCATACTGATTCACCATTCCTGCTATTACTATAAATCTTCCAATAAATCTCTACTGTTCTCCGAAAAGAGCAAATCCGAAATCTACAGGATTAAATCTCTGCAAATCACCTATTTTTTCTCCAACGCCAATATACTTAACTGGAACATTAAGCTCGGACTGAATAGCAACTGCAATTCCTCCTTTTGCCGTTCCATCCATCTTCGTCAGAACAATTCCTGTAAGTTCAGTTACTTCACCAAACTCCTTGGCCTGATTAAGCGCATTCTGCCCGGTAGTTCCATCAAGAACCACGAGTGTCTCTCGCTTTGCCTCAGGGAACTCTCTATCGATAACTCGATTCATTTTGCGAAGCTCTTCCATGAGATTCTTCTTATTATGAAGTCTTCCTGCCGTATCAATCAGCAAAATATCTGTCTTTCTCGCTTTGGCAGCATTACATGCATCATATATTACCGCAGACGGATCTGCCCCATCCTTACCGCCAATCATATCGACACCAGCTCTGTGGCACCACTCTTCAAGCTGTTCACCAGCCGCCGCACGGAAAGTATCCGCCGCAGCAATAAGAACTCTTTTTCCCTGACTCTTATAATTAGAAGCCAATTTTCCTATTGATGTTGTTTTACCAACACCATTTACTCCGACAACCATGACAACTGATGTCTGATCTTCAAACGAGTAATCTGCTTCTCCGACCTTCATCTGTTCGATAATACTTCCGACAAGAATACTTCTGCAGTCAGATGCCTTCGTCAGGTGTTTTTCCTTAACCTCTGCGCGCACTCTGTCAAGAATCTGCTGCGTTGGTCCCATTCCCATGTCTGCCATGATCATGAGTTCTTCGAGTTCTTCGTACAGATCCTCATCTATTTCTCTTGTATCCTCTAAAACTTCATCAACCTCTTTTACGAAGTTATCTCTTGTTTTAGTAAGTCCTTCAAATAATCTCGAAAAAAAGCCCTTCTTCTTTGGTTTTTCTTCCTCTTCATATTGCTTGGTGTCTGGTGCAGTATATGTACCCATGTTCAGGCTTTCTGCCAGACTCATGCTTTGTTCTTTTTTTCCAAATGCCATAATAACAATGTCCTTTTCTTAACATGAAGACTATTCTTTTTGTAATTAATTATCAAGATCCTTATCTATCAGATCCACGCTTACAAGTGCAGATATTCCCTTTTCCTGCATAGTAATACCATAGAGTCTGTCCACCTTCTCCATGGTACCACGTCTATGTGTAATGACAATAAACTGGGTATGCTTTGTAAGCTTATGTAGGTATTTTGCGAAACGTCCGACGTTATTTTCATCAAGCGCAGCCTCAATTTCATCAAGAAGACAGAATGGCGATGGCTTGAGATTCTGAATAGCAAACAAAAGGGCAATTGCAGTAAGCGCCTTCTCTCCACCGGACATCTGCATCATGTTCTGAAGCTTCTTACCTGGTGGCTGAGCAATTATCTTAATTCCAGCTTCCAGAATATCCTCATCCTCCATGAGTTCAAGCTCACCCTTACCACCTCCAAAGAGTTCACGAAATACCTTATCAAACTCTCGACAGATATCAGAAAACTTCTCCTTGAACTGCTTACGCATCGCAGTATCAAGCTCCTCGATAATTCCCTGGAGTGTCTTCTCAGCCTCAACAAGATCATCATGCTGTGTCTTCAGGAAAGTATACCTTTCCATCAGATTCTTATAATCTTCAATAGCATTGACATTGACATCACCAAGTCCGCGAATCTGATTCTTCAATTCTGCAATATCCTTTTTCATTGAAGGCAGATCATTCAGTTCAATATTTCGCAGTGAAGCTGCATCATTGAGAGTAATCTCATATTCAGTCCACATGTAACTGATTCTGCTCTCAATGGATTCCTCAAGCTTTTCTCTGCGGGCATTTAATCTATAAACTTCCTTATCAAGTGCAGACATTCTCTCTGAAAGCTGTTCTCTTTCACTGAAGAAATTCTTCTGCTTTACGGAAAGCGCGTCTCTCTTCTCTGTATTCTCTTTTAGTTCAATCTGCGTCTTATTCTGAGCATCGCCTGCAGCTTCAATTGTGAGCGAGATTTCCTCGATGTTCTTCTGCTTAAGCACCACATCATCATCACTCTTCTTAAGTGCTTCGTCTATCTCATTGAGATCAGCCTCAAGTCTTCCAATCTCTCCATTTATTCTGTCAACATTGAGTTGCTCGAATTCCTGCTTCTGAAGAATCTTCTGAACTTCAACATCCCATGACGCCGCCTTTGCAGCCTTGTCAGACTCAGTTTCTCTAATTACATCCAGCTCATTCTGAACATTCAGTATTCTCTCATTTAACAGTTTTTCATTATTCTCAGATGCAGCCAGCTTCTCTTCGATATCCTTTTTACCATCAGTAATTTCACGGATTCTTTCTTCGATTGATCCCTGCTCATCCTTAAGTTCAGAATATCCCCTGTTTGTTTCATCCTTGCGCTCCTGAGCCTTAATAACATTCATTCGCGCTGTATTCTGCTCAATGAAGAGTGCCTGAGCACTTATTCCCAGCTCATCAAGCTTAGTTCTAAGAGTATTTCTCTCTTCCTTTACAGAAGCGATTCCACTCTGATGCTCATTTATCGCCTCCTCGAGTTCCTTAACCTTCTTAGCCAGTTCATCAAGTTCACGACGTCTTCCAAGCAAGTTGGAATTATTCTTAAAAGCTCCACCACTGATCGCTCCACCAGGAACCAGCAATTCTCCCTCAAGAGTAACCATACGAATTCCATAATCGAATTTGCGAGCAATCTTAACTGCGTTGTCAACATGGTCGACAACAACTATTCTTCCAAGCATTGCTTTGGCAACATTCGCATACTTCTTGTCAATATTGACAAGTTCATCGGCCATTCCAATTACACCCTTTTCATCAAGAGCCTCAGGATTCTTGAATTCCTGCGGATTAGTAATACTTGTCAGAGGCAGGAAAGTCGCACGGCCAAACTTATTCTCCTTGAGGAATGAAATCATCCTCTTTGCTGTTTCTTCATCCTCAGTGACAATATTCTGAATATTACCACCAAGAGCAATTTCTATTGCAGTCTCATATTTCTTGTCGACCTTAATAATATCAGCGACAACGCCAATAATTCCCTTGTCTTTATCCTTATTTTCCATGACACGCTTGATAGAATTACCATAGCCCTCATAGCGTTCAGTAAGATTAGAGATAGTCTCAAGTCTTGACTTCTCCTGATGATACATCTCCTGAGCTTTTTGAAGCTTTGAATCATGGTCAATAAGATCAAATTTCAGCTGGGCAATTCTGTCCTCGATAGTCTTTCTCTCATCGTTTACAGCAGTTATTTTGGCAGTTACTTCCTCAAACTGGCTTGTCAGCTGTTTAATAATACTATCCTGCTCTTCCTCATCAGACTTGGCTCTTAAAAGACGGCTGTTAAGCTCTGCCTTACGGATGCCAATCTGCTCCATCATTGAGTCCAGACGACCCATCTGCGTCCTGATTGAAGCCCTGTCATTAAGCATTTGAATGATAGTATTCTTATCTTCTTCTATGCTGTTATTCAGCTCACTTATTTTATTCTGCACTTCCAGAAGATCATTCTTAGCATTATCTCTTGCATTCTGAAGTTCACTTAGTTTATCATCTATGTTCTTCTTGTCAGCAAGAATAGAATCCTTTTCAACATTCTTGAGTCGTATATCCTCCCTCAGAGCTTTCATACGCGTTTCAAAATGTCCGCGACTACCTTCGGCTGAGTTAATCTGTTCCTTAAGAACATCAATCTGGCCCTCAAGTTTCTCTTTCATTACCGAATTATCTGTGAGAGATTTTCTGAGTTCTTCAATAGATGCATTCAGAGACTCAATCTCTGTATCCATGCGGTCATATTCCTCACGAATCTTCTCATGCTTCTGCGTAGTATCTTCAAGATCATCATTAGCAATCTTATGTTTTTCAACTGTTTCTTCTAATTCTTTTCTTACAGATTCATTTTCAAGAAGGAACACATTGACATCAAGAACCTTCAAATCTTCCTTCTTCTTAAGATATATCTTTGCCTTTTCAGACTGTTTTTCGAGAGGTCCAATCTGTCTTTCCTGTTCCGAAAGAATATCTGTTACACGAAGAAGATTAGCCTGTTCATCCTCAAGCTTCTTCTGTGCAGTAACCTTTCTTCTCTTAAACTTTACGATACCTGCAGCTTCATCAAACAGCTCACGTCTGTCTTCTGGCTTACCAGACAGAATCTGGTCAATCTGACCCTGTCCTATGATTGAGTATCCTTCTTTTCCAATTCCAGTATCATAGAACAGCTCATTAACATCCTTAAGCCTACATGGTGAACCATTAATCAGGTACTCACTCTCACCTGACCTGTACAGACGTCTGGCAACAGTAACCTCATCGAATTCTATTGCGAGCTGATGATCAGAATTATCAAGAGTAATGGCAACATAAGCAAAGCCAAGTGGCTTTCTCATTTCTGTACCGGAAAAAATAACATCCTGCATGGACGCGCCACGAAGCTGCTTAATTCTCTGCTCGCCAAGAACCCATCTTACTGCATCAGCAACATTACTCTTGCCCGAACCATTAGGTCCTACTATACCTGTTATTCCATTATGAAACTGAAAATTAATCTTATTTGCAAAAGATTTAAATCCCTGAACTTCGATACTCTTTAAATACATTCTAATAAATCCTTTCAGACGTCCTGTTATTCCTACGCCTTATAACTGATGATTAGGTGAATTTTTCTGCTCAAGAAGAATCTTGTATGCAGCTTCCTGTTCAGCGGCTTTCTTATTCTGGCCACTACCCTCAGCCCTTAAAACATCATTAATATATGCTCCAACCGTGTACATCTTATTGTGTTCTGGTCCTTCTTCCTTCAAAACCTCATACCTAAGCTGCCAGCCGACATTTTTCTGTACCTCAACCTGAAGCAACGATTTCGAATCATAGAACAGCTTCTTTTCATCAAGATCATTCAATATATGATTATGAATAAAATGCTTGGCCGGAGACAATCCACCATCCAGAAAAATAGCTCCGATAATCGCCTCCATAACATCACTCGTCACAGAGGGTCTGAATCTTCCTCCCGATTCGTCTTCGCCCTTTCCCAAGAATATATACTGGCCTATGCCCAGCTCCTTCGCGCAGAAAGCAAGTGCAACCTCACATACCATAGATGCGCGAAGTCTTGTCATTTCGCCTTCCTTCATCTGTGGGTTACTCAAAAACAGAAACTCACTAGAAACCATTTCCAGCACGGCATCCCCGAGAAATTCGTAGCGCTCATAATCTTCACACTTGTTTATCTTTCTCTCGTTTGCATAAGAACTATGCGTCAGTGCTGTCTGAAGTTTCTTCACATCCACAAAATGGTATTCAATTATTTCCTGCACCTTGTTTAGTGTCTCTTCAACAGTCATTCCTATACCTGCTTATGTAATATAAATCGAGTAGGCTGACACCTACTCGATTCATCAAAATCATTTTCGCTTTGCATTTTTAATCAGTTCAAGTGCATCGCCAACTGTTATTACCTTGCCCATAGCCTCAGGCTCAAGTTCAATATCAAATTCACGTTCAACCGCCATCGCTATCTGATACAAATCCAAAGAATCTGCTCCAAGCTCCTCACGAAGCGTCGTGTTTATATTTATCTCCTCATTAACCAGATGAAGCGTCGAAGCAATCAGCCCTATAAGCTTATCAAGTTCCATTCCCCCATGCCTTCTTTCACATATTTTTTACAGCTTCGCCAATTTTACCCACGATATCATTCTCTTTGAAATCAATCGCTTGCAAAATAGAATTTTTAAATTCAGCGGCACTTGCTGAACCATGTGTCTTACATACAAGTCCTGAGAGTCCTAGCATAGGTGCACCACCATACTGATCAAGATCATACTTTTTCAAGTTAGTCTTCAATGTTTTCTTGATTAACAGTGCGCCTATCTTAGTTTTTAATGAGCTCATCATTACGCTCTTAATATCTTTAAGAAGTGTGCCACCAACGCCCTCATAGGTCTTAAGTAGAACATTTCCAGCAAATGCATCACAGACTATTACATCGCACAATCCAGCAGGAACATCCCTCGCTTCAATGCTACCTACAAAATTAATATCCTTGCACTCCTTAAGAAGTGGAAATGTCTCTTTTACCAGCGCATTACCCTTCTCTTCCTCAGCTCCAATATTCAGAATACCAACCTTAGGATTCTTGATTCCCATGATATTCTTCATATAAATAGATCCCATCTTTGCAAACTGTATAAGCCAAGAAGGCTTTGCGTCCACATTAGCTCCGCAATCCAGAAGAAGCTTTGGACCATCTGCAGAAGGAATGAGTGGCGCTAGAGGTGGTCTCTCAACACCTTTTATTCTTCCGACAAGTACCTGACCTCCGACAAGATTTGCTCCTGTAGAGCCAGCAGATACATATGCATCGCACTTGCCCGCTTTAACATCTAACATAGCCCTAACTATTGATGAATCCTTTTTACTCTTTATTGCAACAACTGGTGGTTCTGCTGTTTCAATTACTTCACGGCAGTCCTCAATAGCAAGCCTGCTCTTATCATAATCCTCACATTTAGCCAGCTCAGCTTCGATTACCTCTTTCTGTCCATAGAGTGTAATCATTAATTTATCACTTTCCTTAAGTGCTGCAATGGCACCATCTACAGGTGATACTGGTGCAAAGTCACCACCCATTGCATCAACAGCTACTTTTACTAGTTCGCTCATGGTCTCTCCCCCTTAACGCGGTATCTACATAAATATACTAAAAAAGCACGAAAAAATCAATCTTAGGTTAGCTTATGGCATGAACCAGCTTGTGTGCATAAAAAAAGCAGTTGCATTACGCAACTGCTTTTTTATATGCCAGAAATTAATCCATAGCGATGATTTCTTTCTTGTTGTAAGATCCACACTTCTTGCATACTCTGTGAGGCATCATAAGAGCTCCACATTTGCTGCACTTAACAAGGGTAGAAGCGCTCATCTTCCAGTTAGCTCTTCTCTTATCTCTTCTTCCCTTGGAAGATTTATTCTTAGGACAAATAGACATCGTTACACCTCCTTAATCGCATCAAATATATTACTGAACGCGGCCATTCTTGGATCTGGTACAAATGTATCACATGAACATGTGCCAAGATTCAGATTCTGTCCACACTTCATGCAGATTCCCCTGCAATCCGGTTTACACAAAACCTTCATCGGCCACTGCATTAGAATTTCGCATTTTAAAAGGCTATCTACATTCAGGTTGTACTCTTCCATATATGAAAAATCATCCTGATCTGAATCCTCCGGTATCATATCCGGTGCATATGCCTCTTCATCAAAAGAAATGTCAATCTCATCAATAACTTCAGATAAGCATCTGTCGCACGACAGCTTAACTTTTATCCTACCGTCTGCATGAATCAGCGCTCTTCCTTCTTCATAGTGGGTTATTCCAAGAAGAATTCTGCCTTCTGAAATCTCATGCAACACTCCGAAATCTTCTATCACCATCCCGGCAACATCAATTTCCTCGCTGAGTTTACATCCTTCTGTTTCAAACACATCTGATAGATTCAGTAACATAGTATACCTCTATCCACACTCAAACGATTATATACATCGCGTTAGTGTTTGTCAACGGGTAATTTGGTTTTTAAATCAAGCCTGCATACATAGTCATCCATGTAGAAGCCATTACCAATATCATTTTTCTCAAGTCTGTCAACTACAAACCCAATGTGCTCATATATTTCGCAGGTCGGATTACCTCGATTGACATTGAGTTCAATCGCTGACAATCCACTCTTATTAGCTTCATCAACAACAAATTGAAGCATCTGCTTCCCATAGCCCAGACCACGATTACTTTTATACAGATACAACTTACTAATGTACATTACATCAGCCCTTGGATAGAACGCCATGAATCCAAGATTCTCACCCTCATTCCGAACAAAATAGTAATTGTAGCCGTGCTCTAACTGCCCCTTAATTGCCTCCTCTGACTGAAACATCTTAAGCATGTAATCGTTCTGCTCTTTTCCGATAATTGGATCGTAATAATCCTTTACTATCTCTGAGGCAATTTGAGACATTTCTGATACAGCTGCCGTATCACTTGCATCTAGTTTAACAAAATTAGTCATTTTATTATCACACTAACTGGGCCTGAACTGCTGTCATAGCAACAACACCAACAATATCTTCCCATGAGCAACCTCTTGACAGATCATTTACAGGTTTTGCAATTCCCTGAAGCATAGGTCCGTATGCCTCTGCACCGCCTAGCCTCTGCACCAATTTGTAGCCTATGTTTCCACAATCCAGGTTAGGGAAAATAAGAACATTCGCTTTTCCGCCAACTTCTGATCCAGGTGATTTAGTCTTTGCAACACTTGGAACAAGCGCTGCATCTGCCTGAAGCTCACCATCAAGACACAGATGTGGATATCTTTCCTTGGCAATTCTGGTTGCCTCAACCATTTTATCAACAAGTGGATGCTTTGCAGATCCCTTGGTCGAATGGCTAAGCATGGCAATCACAGGTTTTGCACCTATAAGCTGCTTAAAGCTCCTTGAAGATGACTCAGCAATGTCTGCCAATTCATCAGCTGTCGGATCCTGATTAAGTCCGCAATCTGCAAATAATAATGTTCCCTCTTCTCCATAGATTGGGTTGTGAACATCAAGAACAAAGAATCCTGACACAAGCTTAACGCCCGGAGCAGTCTTAAGAATCTGAAGCGCTGGTCTTAATGTATCAGCTGTTGCATGACACGCTCCGGCAACCATTCCATCTGCATCATTACACTTAACCATCATAACTCCAAAAGTCAGTGGATCTTCAATCAGAATCTCATGTGCCTTCTCAGGTGTCATTCCTTTACTCTTACGAAGCTCATATAAAGTATTGGCATACTCTTCAAATCTATCGAATTCTTCTGGATCAACAATAGTAGCTCCATCAAGTTCGAGTTCAAGCCATCCTGCTCCATCGAGAATTTTTTCTTTTTTTCCAACCAGAATGATATCAGCTATACGCTGCTCAATAATATGACTGGCTGCAATTAATGTTCTCTTATCTGAAGTTTCAGGAAGAACAATTCTCTTCCTGTCAGCTCTTGCTTTATCCTTCATTACATCTATAAAACTCATTGTCTGTAACCTCTCCAATCTGCCCCATAGGCATTAAATCCAAACATATAAATTTTATCACAGTGCACGTATTTTGGGTACATATTCACCACAATTTCTCACTGCATGGACAATGCATATTTTTTAGTGCTGCGCGATATATCGAAAAACATCCACACATGTCACAGGTTCCAACATTCAGGTGCTCACATTCGCTGCATATTTGCAGTCTATGCTGATACTCAGCATCACATACCTTGTCTTCTTCAGGTATGAGCAAAACCTTCTGCTTAACGCTCTCCAATATATTAAGTGGATCAAGCTTCTCTAGCAGACATTTTATACATACTACACCATCTTCATTCATACTACTCCTCATTTCTGAGAGGCTTGCCTCGAAGAGGCGAATCCCCATTTCTGAGAAGCTTGCCTCGAAAAACCCCAAACTACTTAATGATTACCTCCACAACAGAACAAGCCGGAACACTTACCACGAGTTTTCCATCTGTAATTTCCGCCTCATGCCTATCAATTGTAACCACCT
>JAGHUF010000012.1 GCA_018064935.1 Candidatus Merdinaster equi
TGATTTGTTATGCACTGTATGACTTTTTTTCCATATCTGGCTGCGTACAGCTTCTCAGCTGCAACTCTAATATTGTTCTGTCCAAATATTCCACTGACTACTGCCACTCCACTGATTTTTGCATCATTCAGCTCTATGATATTACCAAGACAGATTCCTCCAATTGCTACAACTGGAATAGCTGATCTCATGCAAATCTCATCCAGAAGTTTTCTGCTCATGGGCTTTGCATCAGCTTTAGTTATTGTGCCAAAGACAGCTCCACTTCCAATATAATCTGCCCCATCGGAGTTGGCAGCATCAACCTGCTCTAATGTTTTGGCAGTAGCTCCAACAATTTTGCCTGCTCTAAGGATAGCCCTGGCCTCTTTTACAGACATATCATTTGCACCGACATGTACTCCGTCAGCATCTATTTCCTTAGCCAGCTTTACATCATCATTAACTATAAAAGGGATTCCGTATCGTTTGCATATATTATGTAAACTAATCGCCTCTTCTTTTTTCCTACTATAATCAAGCGATTTTTCCCTGTACTGAAGCATGGTTATTCCGCCTAAAATAGCCTGCTCTACCGTTTCTTCCAGTGTCACATTGCCCTGAATGCACTTCGAATCTGTAATTGCATATAATTTTAATGAATTCAAATTAATCATACTTTATGTAAACCGCAGTGCTTTTTGGCATATCATCCTCATATATACTCAGATGCATGCGCTTTCTTATAAAATATCAATATATTCTCCAGCGAGAGCCTTATTCATGCTTCTTACAGCGCAGAATTTTCCACACATTGAACAGGTGTCTGAATGGTCTTCCTCAGGACTTCTTGAATCACGAATTGCCTTTGCAGTTTCTGGATCAAGAGCGCACTCAAACTGCGCATCCCAATCAAGTTTTCTTCTTGCATCAGCCATTTTATCATCAATATCTCTTGCACCTGGAATTCCTTTTGCAATATCTGCAGCATGCGCTGCGATTTTGGATGCAATTATTCCCTGCTTAACATCATCAACATTTGGAAGAGCCAGATGCTCTGCTGGCGTAACATAACACAGGAATGCTGCACCACTCATAGCTGCTACAGCACCGCCAATCGCTGCTGTGATATGATCATAGCCTGGTGCAATATCTGTTACCAATGGACCTAAAACGTAGAATGGCGCACCCATGCATATTGTCTGCTGAACCTTCATATTAGCTGCAACCTGGTCAAGTGGTACATGACCTGGTCCTTCAGCCATTACCTGAACATTATGGTCCCATGCTCTTTTGGTAAGCTCGCCCAAACGTACCAGCTCCTCAATCTGGCATACATCAGTTGCATCTGCAAGGCAGCCAGGTCTGCAGGCATCTCCCAAAGATATTGTAACATCATATTTCTCACAGATATCTAATATCTCGTCATAGTACTCATAGAACGGATTCTCATTGCCAGTCATGCTCATCCATGCAAATACCAGAGAACCACCACGGCTGACGATATTCATCTTGCGCTTGTGCTTTTTAATCTGCTCAATCGTTTTCCTTGTAATTCCACAATGCAGTGTGACGAAATCAACTCCGTCCTCTGCATGGAGTCTTACAACATCAATAAAATCCTGAGCTGTCAGCGTTGCCAAATCTCTCTGATAATGAATAACACTGTCATAAACAGGCACGGTTCCAATAAGTGCTGGGCATTCTGAGGTCAATTTCTGTCTGAATGGCTGCGTATTGCCATGACTGCTCAGGTCCATGATTGCCTCTGCACCAAGGTTAACTGCGCTCATAACCTTCTGCATCTCAATGTCGTAATCCTTGCAGTCGCGTGAAACTCCAAGATTGACATTGATTTTGGTTCTAAGCATACTTCCAACACCTTCTGGTTCAATACAGGTGTGCCTTATATTACACGGAATCGCAACCTTGCCCTCTGCAACCAGCTGCATAAGCTTTGCCGAGTCCATCTTTTCCTTTTTAGCTACTGCCTCAATTTCCTTTGTCAGTATTCCTTTTCGGGCAGCATCCATCTGCGTTGTGTAGTTTCTGTCAGTCATTTCCATTCCTGTTTTCTTTTCCATTACCTGCCTCCAGCTGACTCTTAAGCCACTTGAGTGCCCCTGCCTTCGCCATTATCTCCACCATAACGATTGCGATGATGGTTCCACCAACAGTACTGATGAGAAATGGAACTACAAATGTGAATAGTGTAGCCGCCTGATTCCCCATAAAAAGCGCCGCAATTGGGAACGATAGCATTCCGCCAATAAGCGCAGTACCAAACACTTCCCCGCCATATGCGAACCATCTGATTTTCTTCTTAAACAGATTAAAAAGTAGACCTGCCAAAAGAGCACCGCACATGCTTCCAGGAAATGCCAGCAATGTACCAAGTCCAAGAAGATTACGGATCAGGCTGGCCAGAAAAGCTTGCGCAAGTCCATACCAGGGTCCTAAGAATATTGCACACAGTACATTGACTAAATGCTGAATTGGCGCACATTTTGATCCAAATACCGGAAATGAAAACATTGAGCCAACAACAGCGATAGCAGTAAACAGAGCTGTAAGAGTTATCTTTTTTAAATTAATTTTTTTCATTTTTTCTCCTTAGTTTACCCTAAGAAGACTTGCCATCCACATGAATATTAAACATATGATTGAGTGGTCCGGAACCTCTTCCGAGATTCAGTCCCGCCCTGATTGCACCTGTGAGGTATTCCTTGGCCTTCTGTATCGCCTCTTCGACACATAATCCCATTGCAAGATAGGATGTTATTGCACTCGACAAAGTACATCCGGTACCGTGCGTATTAGGATTATCAATCCTTTCTCCTCTATACCATCTCGCTGTTTTTCCAGTATATAGATAATCATCTGCTGTCGAAACGCCATGCCCGCCCTTTAACAGGACTGAAGCTCCATACGCCTCGTATATTATGGTCGCTGCTTTCTCAACATCCAGATCATTTTTGATTGCCATACCAGACAACACCTCTGCTTCTGGAATATTAGGTGTAACCAAGCCTTGTAAGGGTAATAGTTTTGTTTTTAATGTTTCTATTGCATCATCTGCGATTAGCTTTGATCCACTCGTCGATACCATGACTGGATCAATAACTAATTTTTGTACCTTATGCTCTTTCAAACTATCTGCAACAGTGCTAATTATTGCAGCATTTGCAAGCATTCCGGTCTTAACTGCATCAGGATAGATATCATCAAAAACACAGTCCAGCTGATCTTTCAAAAAATCAGTGTCAACCTCCCTTATACTTTTTACGCCGGTCGTGTTTTGAGCAGTAAGCGCAGTTATAGCGCTCATGCCATAAACTCCCAAAGAAGTCATGGTTTTAATATCTGCCTGAATACCGGCGCCTGCACTGGAATCGCTTCCAGCGATTGTTAATGCTGTATACATCTGTATCCTCCGCATAACTTTTGTATAGCGACAGAAGGTGGTGCCCCCAATCTGCCGCTGT
>JAGHUF010000065.1 GCA_018064935.1 Candidatus Merdinaster equi
GAAACAGATCAGATTGAAACACAGATTTGTTCATCATGTGGAGCTAAGGGCAGCACCAAGACTACTCCTGCATATACTTTCTTCCTTACAGATGCTAAGAATACGTTATCTGCAAAGACTACTCCAGCTGGCGGAACAGTTTCACTGACAAGCAAGACTATCAATGTTTTCTCTAAGTCACTTATGGAAGAGATTGCAAAGAGAAAAGATGTTAATGTTGTTCTCACATATAAATATGACGGAAAGAATGTACAGGTAACAATTCCTGCAGGAACTGCCATAGACACCACATGTGATTACTATGGACCAGTTAAGATGATGAGCCTGTATGGCTACAAGTTACTCGACACCTTCCCAGGTGAAATCAAAGCATCAAGCATAGCTGAAATCAATGATGCTGTTAAAGGTGCAACAGTTACTCTTAAGGGTAAGAATTCATATAACGTGAGCGATATGCTTGCTATCTCAAACAGAAGAGATATCAATGTTGACCTCGAAGTAGCATACAGCGGCAAGACCTATGTAATTCACATTCCTGCCGGAGCTACAGTTGATGTAAACAGTGAGTGGTATGGACCTCTCAAGCTCATGAGCTTATACAGTTTCACAACTAAGTAATTAATCTACGATTATAAAAAACACCTCAAAACCAAATGGTTTTATGCATCCAGCTCGCTGGGCATATCGTCATGGTTTTGAGGTGTTTTTTGGTGGTTTATAGGCCAAAACTCATTGGTCTTTTATTATATAATTAATTACAAAATCTTCGAAAGAAAATCAGCAAGTCTAGCATTCTTAGGGGAATTAAAGACCTCCTCAGGAGTACCATCCTCTGCAATAATTCCTTCATCAAAAAATATAACTCGGCTGGCAACCTCTCTGGCAAAGCCCATTTCATGAGTCACACAAATCATTGTCATGCCTTCCTTTGCAAGTCCCTTCATAACGTCCAAAACCTCGCCTACCATTTCAGGATCAAGCGCCGATGTTGGTTCATCAAAGAGAATAACTTCTGGATCCATAGCTAACGCCCTGCAAATTGCCACTCTCTGCTTCTGTCCGCCAGATAAATGACTTGGATATGTATTTGCCTTATCTTCAAGATTTACTCTCTTTAAGAGTTCAAGACCTTTTGCATTTGCTTCTTCTTTCGATACCCCTTTAAGCTTAATTGGACCTAGTGTAAGATTTTGAAGTATCGTCTTGTGTGGAAACAAGTTGAAGTGCTGGAAAACCATAGTCATTTTTTGCCTTTGAAGATTTATATTTACTTTTTTTGATGTTATTTCTTCACCAGCCAGGAATATTTTACCCTCTGTTGGCTCCTCGAGACGATTTAGGCAGCGAAGAAATGTTGATTTTCCACAACCTGAGGGTCCCAGAATTACAACAACCTCACCCTTTTTTATTTCAATATCAATTCCGTTAAGTACATTTAGTTCTCCGAAGGATTTCTTAAGATTCATTGTTTGAATCATTACACTATTATCTTGCATCTTTCTTAAGTCTCCTTTCCATCTTGCTAACTAACATACTAAGGAACATTACAATAATGAGATAAATTAGTGCAACCGCAATAAGAGGCATAAATGCGTCATATGTGGCACTACGTATATTATCGCCCTGCCTTGTAAGATCTCTGATTCCAATATATCCAGCAATAGATGTCTCTTTTAATAACACAATGAACTCATTTCCAAGTGCCGGGAGCACATTTCTGATAGCCTGTGGGAGAATGATTATTCTCATGGTCTGAGCATATGTAAAACCTATACTTCTGCCAGCTTCAAACTGACCTCCATCTATAGATTCAAGTCCGGAGCGGAGAATTTCTGCAACATATGCAGAAGAGTTAATTCCAAATGCGATAGTAGCAACAAGTACCGCATCAATATTAGTACTTGCAAATACAACATAATATATTATGAGGAGCTGTATCACTGCAGGAATTCCTCGAATAATATTTATATATGCCTTCATTATGAAGTTAAGAATCTTGCATTTCCCTGTCTTATCACATGTAAATCTTCCAATGGCAAGCAAGAAACCAAAAATAATGCCAAGGATAACCGCAACAAAACTAATTCTAATAGTTACCCATAAGCCATTTACAATATATTGCCATCTTCCTTCATCAATGAAATTCCTCTTGAATCTATCATATGAGAAAAGAGGTGCAACATCGCTTTCTCCATTTCTGACAATAATTACCTGTGTTGATGTTGTATATGGATTAGAAAAGCTTGCGCTTTGAAGTCGTTCCTCTGTCACTGTCATTCCGGCAATACCCATATCAGCTTTCCCTGCTTGAACAGCAGGAAGAATGGCTCCAAATTCGATATCCATTATTTCAAGTTTTTTGCCAAGAATGTCACATACGGCAGTTGCCATATCTACATCAATACCAACCAGGTTTCCTGATTCAATATATTCATATGGTGGAAATGTTCCATTTGTTGCCATGACAAGCGTTCCATCATACACAATATCATCTGGCGAGACATATGGACTCATTCCTTTATTTGCGCCAATATAGTTATCCCTAATCGACTCTAAAGTTCCATTTTCTTCAAGTATTGCAAGAGCTCTGTTTATATCCTCCAAAAGAGCTGTATTACTTTTTT
Organism: Candidatus Merdinaster equi; assembly: GCA_018064935.1. Lineage (GTDB taxonomy): Bacteria > Bacillota > Clostridia > Lachnospirales > Lachnospiraceae > Merdinaster > Merdinaster equi. Next base: position 2,625 of record JAGHUF010000065.1, read on the forward strand.
CAACACATATTGCGTAATCCTCTGTGACAAGCTCCTCTGGAAGAATTTCTATATCTCTGTTTAAGCTCACAAAATTCTTTGCCGGCTCCTCGTCAATTATTACGCAATCAACCTTTCCCTGTTTGAGGGCCAGTATGGCATCATTGATCTTGTTATAACCAATGACTGTAGCGCCCTTTTCTTCATAATCAGCGGCATATATTTCACCTGTTGTTCCAACCTGAACACCAATAGATGCCCCTGCAAGCGTATCCTTATTTTCTACTGAAGACTTTGGAACAATATTATTTCCACAAGCAGCCAAAAAGACCATCGTAGATGCAATGATCACCAACAATGCTCTTTTCCTCATCGTTTTATTCATATCTCTCTCCATTCAGCACAGTGATACGCTTATTATATCAGAAAAATTACATGTTCTTATCGATAAAACTAACAATTGCATCCTTTGGCGCAAAACCAACATGCATATCGATTTTAACTCCATCCTTTAACATAATCAGCGAAGGAACACTCATAATTCCATATTCCTCGGTTAAATTAGGATTCTCATCAATATCAACATTATAGAATGCTACTTTTCCTTCCATATCAGATGATACGTCTTCCAGAACTGGTGCTAACATCTTACATGGTCCACACCAGGTAGCTGAAAAATCAACAATAGCAAATCCCTGCTCTTTTACCTGCGCAAAATCTTTTTCAGAAATCTTATTAACCATATTCTCATCCTCCTCGTATAGTATCTTTTAGATACCTTATTTAATATAAAACTTTATTGTTTTCTTTGTTCAATAGGCTTAGTTAAGCCCATGATATAATTGTCCCAGTGTCAATCAGGTAATAGTTCTATCATCCCCTGTTGAACCAGTAATGGTTGCTTCATTGTAAGTCTGTTCCCCTGACATGGAAGTTAGCTTCAAACCGGCTGGCTGTTTGCTTAAGTACATGGACTACCATCTAGCAGTGTGGTTTCGCATCTGTCCATC
>JAGHUF010000064.1 GCA_018064935.1 Candidatus Merdinaster equi
CTCTTTTTATGATAGCTATTAAGATTAGCCGAGCAATGAGAGAACTCCCTGATTGCTTGAGTTTGCCTGAGCAAGCATTGACTGGCCAGCCTGAGCAAGGATGTTGCTGTTGCTGAACTGAACCATTGCAGATGCCATATCGGTATCTCTGATGCTTGACTCTGCAGCTGTTGTATTCTCTACAACGTTATCAAGGTTCTTGATTGTGTGCTCAAGTCTGTTCTGGATAGCACCAAGGTGAGATCTGTTAGCAGATACCTTAGCGATAGCCTTTGTAATCTTGCTGATGCACTCATTACATGATTTTGTACCAGTTGTACCAACAGGTGCATTCTTGATTGTGCTAGCAATAGTGCTAATACCAAGCTTTGTAGCTGTGATAGAATCGATGCTAAGTTCAATCTGGTTAGAAGTTGATGCAGATGCGCCAACCTGTAACTGTACTACACCAGTTCCATTAAGTTCAAAGAGCTTAAGTGTATTGAATGTAGTAGAATCATTGATACGACCGATTTCCTGTGTCAGCTGATCAAGCTCAGAACCGATTGCAACACGGTCTGCTGTGGTGTTGGTTCCGTTAGCAGCCTTGATTACAAGCTCATTCATTCTCTGCAGCATGTCGTGTGCTTCTGCAAGCGCACCTTCTGCTGTCTGAACTGCTGAAATACCGTCTTCTGCGTTTGCAGATGCCTGAGTAAGTCCTCTGATCTGGCTTCTCATCTTCTCACTGATTGTAAGACCAGCTGCATCATCTGCAGCTCTGTTGATCTTGTAACCTGAAGATAACTGCTCTGTCAGTTTAGACTGTGTGCTCGTTGTTACATTGAGCATTCTGTTTGAGTTCATTGCCTGAAGATTGTGTTGTACTACCATAGTTTTGTCCTCCTTGGATTTTGTCCGGTGGAATCCTTTCCACTCGGTTGATAAATGAATAGTTCGATGTAACAACTCGGGCCGCGCGACCCCTTGTTATTATCATCCTGCGTGAACAACTTTCTTTGTTCACTATATATATCGTCAAAGAGACTAATTGCTTAACCCCTTTGTTGATATTTTTTTAAGTTTTTTTGAGAGTTTTTATTCGCCCTCAATATGTCGTATAACTACGTGATTCCGTATCCCTATTTTGTGGAATAATCAACTATCTGTGCATCAACAACCTGCGTATTAGTCATATTTCTATAGTAAACGTTCGCTGCATCTATAGATTTTCTTACTGTCTGGTTATTTCTTCTCATAACAATAAGCTGTTGTTCAATTGCACGCTTGTTCCTTGCCTCAGACGCTTTCAGCTTAACTGACAGATCCGTAAGAAGAGATATCTGTTCCTGCATAAGAACGATTTCTTCTTTATGTCCGGAAGGATTAAGTGTAATCTCACGCTTAACCTTGGCATAAATCGTATCGAAGCCTGTATCCAATTTCTCAATCAGGTCAATCTGTTCCTGTTTTTCTGACAATATGCCATCAAACTCGTCCTGATTCATTCCATTTTCAACTATCTGAAGCTGCTGCTCATTCATTTGAAGTAGAAGCTTGAGAATTTCAATCTTCTTATCCAGAGAGTCAGACAGAATCTTCATATATCTGGTTGTCTCATCCATCATTGGTTATACCCTTGACTTTGCCAGCGGTTCATCAACATCCCCAACTCTGCACTTCTGCATTACCTGCTTCCAGGTATCTCTGACAGAACGAAGATGCGTATTCACCTCTTCAAGAATTGTTTTATCCTTCTTCATGTTCGCTTCATGAAGTCTACGCATAAGGTAATTATAGATGGTATCGAAGTCTTTAGCAACAGCATACTTGCGGTTTAATGTTACGCTAAGCTCGCGGATAATTCTGTCAGACTTCATAATATTATTATGAGCTTCCTGAATATCCTGCCTATCAATCGCCTCTATAGCAATATTGTTGAACTTGATTGCTCCCTCATAGAGCATAAGTGTAAGTTCAGCAGGGCTTGCCATATTTACTTTATTATTCGCATATCTCGCGTAGGGGTTATTTAACATCATGTTGTAATCCCTCTCTTTCTATTATTAGTTGATTAGGTAATTCATAGCCAGGCTTTACATTCCGCCGCCCATCATATTTCCAATGTAATTTGATGTGCTGTTGATCTTAGCCATTGCTGATTCCATCTGAGCGAACTGCTTATAATACTTATCTTCCATATCAGCAATCTTATCTTCTTCGCTCTTAATTTTCTTACCGTAGCTTGTATACTGATCTTTAAGAGACTTATCATCATAAAAATTGCCATAACTTCTATTGGTTGTAGAACGTGACAGCTTCATCATTGATGAATATAAGCCACCAGCCAGTTTTGAGAAGAAGCTTGATACGGTATCTGGATCACTTGCAATCATCTTCTTGAGTTTATCCGGAAACGCACCGGTGGTCTCATCTTCCTTATCACCATCGATACGATACACGCCTCGCTCATTCTCAGCCGATCCAAAGTATCCCATTGTCTCGATGCCGAAGCTTGACAGCGACATGTTCTTGCCATCTATCATGATCGACTGACTCATGGCACTCTTGAGCATGTTTCTAACAGTTCCAAGGTCCGAATCTCCACTGAGAAGTCCATCCTTAATCTTCTGCTCCCACTTCTCAATCTCATCATCAGTCATGGCATCCTTCTCCTCGGATGTCAATGGATCATACTTCTTAGCCGCATCTGCGCCATAGAGTGTATCTATTTCCTTGATGAGCTTGTTATATTCCTTGATGAAGTTCTTGACCATATCATAGATACCGTCAACATCGTCTTCAGTCGAAATAGAAAGCTCTTCGTATATGGGATTACCTTCCTTATCACTTCCAGTTACAGCACTTGCAGACTTTGCAGTAATTGTAAGCCCGTTGATTGAGAAGGTATTATTTGATGAAGTAAATGAAGCCCCGTTGAGTAGAATCTCAGCATCCTGTCCAAGGACTCTGACTGCATTATTAGCGGTGAGATACTTAGATGAATTGTTAGCCACCTCATATGCTGCCATAGCTTCATTAGTAACTGTTGTAGTTGCTCTTTCCTTGATTCCCTGAGAAGCGGCATCATAGGTGATATCCTCTGCCTCTATAGCGTTAGCCACATTCTTAGGTGAGAGTGCTCCCGTACTATCCACTTCATATGTATCGAAGTCCTTTCCGTTTATGATAGCTTCATTATCTGCCATCTTCTGGAGAAGTGCTTGCTGGCTCTCTAGCTCTGTTGTATCTTCGCCATTTGCCGTCTTCTCTGTGATAGAGGTCTGAACAGCTGCCAGCTTCTCAGCATATGTTGTTCCACTTATTCCAGCGAGCATGTCACTATTGGCATCAGCATAATAGTCATTAAGAATTACAGCATTCTTAGCAGCTGCCTTGATTATTCCTGACTGCGCTTCAACCTCTGCCTGATATGCTTTATAGTCATTAATCGCAGTTGTCGCTGCGCTTAATTCTTCTTTTTCACTCTCGAGATCAGCCTTTTCTGCTGTCAGTCCTGAAATGTAATCATCATAATCAGGTGCTGCTGCCTCTGCGCCAGATAGATCATAGAACTTCTTCGAAGACAACTCTGTAAGTCTTGCTTCTTCCTCTTCTGTAAGACTCTCTCCTTCACCGAGGCCTTCTTTCTTAGCTGTCAAAGCATCAAGCTCGCTCTTCTCGGCAATAGAGGTTCTATAATTCTCAAGTCTCTTTGCATCAGTCTCAGACAGAGATTCGCCCTCAGCTAATACACTCTCCTTCTGAAGAAGGCTCGCATAATTGCTGAGTTCTGCTATCTGATTCATTCTTTCATCAATAGCATTTTGTCTCTCAGCTATTTTTGCCGGGTCATTATCATACAATGCAATAGTTGCCTGTGCATTCTCGTAATCAGTTTTTTTGTTATTCTCCCAGTCCTCAGTGAGGCTCTTAATCTTGTCATAAGCCGCATCTACATTAGAGAGATTAGCCATAGTCTGAAGCGAAGCCGCATATGACTGCGCTTTCGCGTTCACATAGCTATCGCCATTTGAATTAAGCTTACCTGTAGCAGAATCATATGCTGCTGCCAGAGCCGCATTTCCCTCTGTATTCTTAGAAAGCTCTTCTGAGGTCAGGAGTCCAAGTCCAGAGAGTGCATCCAATCCCTTTACATTATTAGCAGTGATTGAGAAATCATTCGCCGAACCAGATGCAGATGAGCTGACAAAGATTCTCTGATTTGTCTCATCAAAGCTTGCTGTAACACCAGCCTTGTTAAGTTGTGATATAACATCACTAATCTTAGATGAGCCGGTAAGATCAATATTCGTTGTCTTTCCCTTAGCTGTGACAGAGAAGCTTACGCTGTCTCCTTCAGCAATATCCTTATTAAGCTGAGAAAGAGTTGTAGCAGAATTGACTCTCTTCTTATCAGTAGTCTCTAATTTACCACCTGTAAGGTATCCAGCCTTAGCTGTATTCTTTACAATGAGCGACTGTGTTCCATTTACTGCATTGTCGCCAGCAACTACAGTTGCAACATTTGTATTTGAAGATGTTGTTTTCTTCTTCTTAAAAGAAGACTGAAAACGCATATTTGAGAGCGTGCTTGAATAAAAGCTCTTGATCTTAGAATTGAGCGTCTTCCAGGAATCCTGTTTCCACTCCATTCTTGTCTGGCTCTTAACCAACTTCTCTTTTTTCTTATTTCTCGCTGCAGTCAGCTCCTTGATAATACCATCGGTATCAAGGCCTGAATTCATACCAGTAATACGAATCATAGAATGCTCCTTATCTCTTCTCGTCTACGAGAAGTCCTGCAAGCTCCCATGCCTTAGCAATCATATCCAGAGTCTTCTCAGCCGGGAACTCTTTGATTGTGTCCTTAGTGTCTTTGTCTACAATCTTGAGAGTAATACGGTTTGTCTTCTCATGAACGCCGAACTGAACCTGAGTATTCTCAGACTTCTTATTAAGTTCACTGATTGCCTTCTTAAGCTGTTCTGTTGCCTCTTTGTTCTCTTTCTCAGAAGCTGCTCCATTTCCACCGTCATCGCGGCCATCCTTGTCGCTCTCCTGAGTTTTAGCAACAGCAGCAGTTGTTGCGTCAACGTTTACAGAAATATCCTGCAGGTCCCCATCCATGGTTGAAGCAGATTCTGTAGCTGTCTTTGGCGGTGCATAGTTAATTGACTGATAAGACATTGCTCCGCTGATTGGTTCGATTGCCATAATAATCACCTCCGTGTGATAATCTTTCGGCGCCCCTTGCGGCCCTTTCCCGCGTGGGCAACCATGTATTTCTATCACAATAAATTGTTAATTTATTACCTTATATATTGTTTACGGCCCATAGAAACTTGTCCGATTTATAATCAATAAATGTGCTTCTACCCGTGTCTTCTATATTCTTATCGGACACCCAGCCTCGGATTTTTAGTATTTTCTATGAGTTTTTACTAATTTTTTCTGATTTTTTCTGATTTTTAGCTTTTTTCTGTATTTTCCAGTCCAAAATCAGTCACCAAACAGCTCATATAGCGCATCCAGACCGATCATCTTGTCATCAACATAGAAATCAGCATTAGGTTTACCCATATGAAGCTCAGTGTATTTTACTCCCCACTTGTCCATCTGCTCTTTGGTCACCGGATACCAGTCTATTCCCGTAACATATCCACGCGCAGTAAAAAGAACAATCTCATTGCCAAAATCATATAATTTATTAATTATCCGAATCATCTTCTCATTCGGCTCAGCCTGCGCATAATCCAAGTCCTCACGTTTGAGAGCGATAACTCCATCGATATCGAAGACAAATCTCTTTCTGCCCTCTTTGATTGACAGATATTGTGATGCCCTTTCAAACTGTTCAATTGTATCAATATCAAAGTTCTCCTTCATCTCATAGCCAACAATCGTTTTACCAGACATAGAGTGAAGCTCGGTTATTACATATGGACGGATTACATCGACATTTCCATTCTGGTACAGAATCTTCGGAAGCATCTGGCGCCCCATATTGTAGGCCTCGGGAATGTCATTCAGAATCGGTCTAATCCTTCCATTGTCACCCATATACCACATCTTATGCGCAACCTCTGTGGCTGGCGCAAGTGTGCGGACGCAATCTATCTCAGGATCATCGAGCATCATCTGTATCATCTTATCAATGTCATCGACATTTCTAATCGGATCTGTCGGACGAAGCTGAACAACAAGTTCGGGCACATAATCCTCATTGTCCTTAAGCCATCCAAGAGCATGTTCAAACACCTCAATATCAAGCGATGTATCCTGCGCATACTCTGCAGGTCTTAAGAAAGGAGTTTCCGCCCCGTATTCTCTAGCTATAGCTGCATACTCCTCTGAGTCGGTACTAACAATAATTCTTCCTATATAAGATGATTTCTGTGCATGCTCAATTGAGTACGCGATCATGGGTTTACCATTGATGAGCTTGATATTCTTATTTTTTACACTTTTGCTTCCGCTTCTAGCTGGAATAATAGCAAGTATCTTATCGTTCTTCATTCTTCTCGCTCTCCACCATCTCCCATGCTGCCAGGATTACTTTATCCATATCATAGTACTTATACTGTCCCAGACGTCCGCCAAACAGAACATTCTTTTCCTCAGCCGCCAGTTCCTGATACTGCCCAAAGAGCTCATTATTACGGTCATTGTTGATTGGATAATATGGATCAACCCCCGGTTTCCACTCGCTGGGGTACTCATAGCTGATTATGGTTGTCGGCTGCTTGCCAAACTCAAAATGCTTGTGCTCTATTATTCTGGTGTATGGGATCTCGCGCTCTTCATAATTGACAACCGCATTTCCCTGGAAATTATCGGTATCTGCGAGCTCCTTGGTTTCAAATCTCACCGATCTGTACTCAAGATGTCCAAGCTTGAATCCATAATACTCGTCAATCATTCCAGTATACAGAACCTTGCCAAAGGTGTTGCCATCCTTAGCCTTAATCTCCTGCGCTCCCTGCTCGCTCACCACATAGTCTGCATAAGCTGTATTAGTCAGCACCGGTGTCCCCTCTAACATCTTCTCGATAATCTGAGTGTAGCCGCCCTTAGGAATTCCCTGATAAGGATCGTTGAAATAGTTATTATCGTATGTGAATCTGAATGGAAGTCTCTTGATAATAAAAGCCGGAAGTTCCTTGCAATCACGCCCCCACTGCTTTTCTGTATAGCCCTTAACAAGCTTCTCGTATATATCTCTTCCCGCAAGCGACAGTGCCTGTTCTTCCAGATTCTGTGGATCGGTAATTCCCGCCTCCTTTATCTGCCTTTCAATCTCTGCCTTGGCCTCCGCAGGTGTTCTCACACCCCACATTTTGCTGAAGGTATTCATATTAAAAGGAAGGTTGTAGAGCTCATCCTTATAAACCGCGATTGGTGAATTAATATAATTATTGAACTCTGCAAAGCTGTTAACATAGTCCCACACCTTCTTATCAGATGTGTGGAAGATATGCGCGCCATACTCATGCACATTGATATCACTCTGCGATCTGGTATAAATATTACCGGCAATGTGATCCCTCTTCTCGATGACAAGGCTAGTCTTGCCCTGCTTTCTCATCTCGTATGCAAACACTGCGCCAAAAAGTCCTGCGCCAACTATCAGATAATCATATTTCATGTCTTGTTCCCTTCCTTATATTGTTTATTAATCCTATCCTTTTGCAAGTTTTCTAAGCAGCTTTTCTCTTTCCTTATAATCCGGCAAAAAAGAACGCATCAGATTATGAAAGCGTTCATTATGTGACGGCTCAAGCAGATGATTCAGCTCATGCACCACAATACACTCACAGCACTCTTTAGGATACTTTGCAAGCTGAGCATTAATTCTAATTGTCTTTTTAAGAATCGAGCAGCTGCCCCACCTCGTCGTCATATCACGTATTGTCCAGCGGTTGCAGTGCACATTCATTATCGGTTCCCATTTTCTGGCAAACTCATGAATCCATAACCCAAGAATCTCAATCTGTTCTCTGGTTGGCGAATCATTTGTTTGCTGAGCAATACTGTCCGCCGCTGTGAGATGAACGCGTATCCAGCTCTCCTTTTCTTCAAGAACAGACAGAATTTTCTTCTCATCCGCACGGAGAGGGACTGTTACAAGAACCTCTCTTAAGCCCGGCCTCACATAAATATTGATATTCTTGACTCTTCTGTAGCTAATCTTTACCAGAATACCGCGAAAATTAATTATTTCATTTGTTTTATTCTTCATCATTGTGATATTTAGAATAAATAGTTTTTAAGCTGTTATATATACTGGTTCCTCTCTCCTGACCAAAGGCTTTAACCAGGCTCTGCCAGAAGTTCTGCTTACTTGTGCTATTAAGGAAATACCTGTATATAGTCGTGTACGCCGAAGCAACTAATTCTTCACCTTTTATGGCATTTCGTATTGTTTTTCGTGAACTCTCTGTCAGCTGACTAATCGGAGTAGGTCGTTTTTGCTGTTTCATTGCCTTTGCAGGTGTTGTGGGCTTTGCTACCTTCTCAGACATAGTTGCCATTCCGGGATTCGCTGCAATCTCAGACGTGATTGGTGTTCCGGGATTCGCTGCAATCTCAGACATGATTGGCGTTCCGGATTCAGCCACCTTCTCGGTCGCATTCTGCAACGCCAGTTTATTTCCGTTTTCGGCTATAGTTATCTTTCCCGCGTTTCCCACTTTCCCAGTCTTGGCGCTTTTCTCGGCTTTATCCGGTTTTTCTTGCTTTTCTATTTTCTCGGCCTTGGCTGTTTTTTCCTGCTTTGCTGTTTTCTCAGGCTTAGCTGGTTTTGCAGGCTTAACCGTCTTCACAGGTTTTGCTGCCCTCACAGTTTTCTTCTTAATACTCAGAAGATGACCGTCAATACTCTCCTGCCTTGTAATCTGATAACCTCGCTCGAGCCAGAAATCAACCGTGGAATCAAAACCTTGATCCTTACTAATAATGTAGATTTTTCCCTGCTCTCCCTTTCCAAGAAGATATCCAAGGTATGTTGTAAGCTGAAAATCAAGATAATTCTTAGCTGTTTTCCCTGTCTTAATATACTCAACAGAAGCCTTGCAGTTCATCATCTCAACATGCCTATCAAAGGAAATATTTTTAATCTGAATGCTGTAGAAGAAGAATACCTTGTCATTCTCGTTAAGATCGCCGTAGCCATCAAGACCCTCGTCATGAACATTCTCAAAATCAATAAGGAATATTCTTCCCATGTCCTGCGATGGGTAAGGTGCGTGTGCTATCAGCGAGTTTCCGGATTGCATCTCCTGACCTGAGGTGCTTGTTTTTCTACCAAATAATGCCATAAAATCCTCATTTCTGAGCTACTTGTTACATAGAGGAAAGCCTCTTATTTTTGTTCGTTTCTCATGTACTCTGCGATTGCGTCCGTCCAGTGCGCGAATCTGAAATCCGTAGTCTGGCGAAGCATGTAATTATCAAGCTTAGAGAAAGCCGGTCTCTTGGTTGGAGTTGGAAACTCGTCTGTTGTAATTCTCTCGACAGGAGTAGTCACTCCAGCAAGTCGGTAGAATTCCTCCGTGAAATCAGCCCATGAGCATGATCCCTCACACGTTCCATGAAAAAGACCATAATTATCCGTTGGAAGAAGATATCCAATGCACTTCGCAAGCTCCACAGCACTGGTAGGATTGCCAATCTGGTCGCGCACAACCCTTACGCTTGGGTTGGTTTTAGCAGCATTAAGCATGGTTCTTACGAAGTTTTTGCCCTCACCATACAGCCAGGCAGTACGAATGATAAAATACTTATCCGCAAAATCTTTCACAAAATTCTCACCTGCAAGCTTGCCAAATCCATATGAGCTCACAGGGCCAGTTTTATCGAACTCTGTAAGTTCCTTATCCTCATCTCCAGGGAAAACATAATCCGTAGAAATCTGAACAAGCTTTGAACCAGTTTCTGATGCTGCAATCGCAAGGTTTCTAGGACCAATTGCATTGATTCTGAATGACAGATCCTTCTCAGTTTCACACATATTTACATTCGTATATGCGGCGCAATTAATAATTGCATAAGGTTTTACTTCTCTGGCAAATTTAAGAACAGCATCAACATCAGTTATATCAAGTTCTCCAACATCAGTATTTACACACTCATAATCCGAACCTGCATAGAAATCATTCACAGCATGTCCGAGCTGTCCATTGCAACCTGTCACTATTATTTTCTTACTCATTCCACACTTTAGCCCAGCAGCGCCTTTCGCGCATTCTCACATATATGTACTAGGCATTCCTTTCCCCCGGGTTCCCGGGCATATACCATTACTATTTGTTATTTTATCGGGCAATTCTCCCTTTTATTCTTCCGGTTCTGTTATTACTACGGCCATAATTATTTCGACCTAATTCCCAATCGGTTTTTAATTCCTTTTATGAACATTCTTCTTTTTTTCTTCTTTTTTGCGCGGTCGATCTTGGCAAAGTCTCCAGATTCGCCTAGCGAGATATCACCCTTTTGCAAACTTAAGCTCCTGCCCTGCGCTATACCAATGCCATCAAGCTGCTCTTTTTTCATCAAAAAAGCAAGATCACGCGGAATACCTTCTTCTGGTTTTGCACCACCATTCTCACATGCATATTCATCCAGATTCCTGAGCTGAATAGTTCTACCAGCAAGTTTCTGGCTTGTCAGAATTGCATCATAAATCGCATCTGAATATGCGAATTCGTCCTTAATTTTCTCCCAGATTTCTTCCGCCTTTTTACTTCTTAATATAAGGCTGCTGCTTCCACCACTATAGTTATCCATACCGGTATAGTTATCGCCCACAGAGAAATCCGCATGCTCATTGAGCTTATCAAGGCAGTACAAACACCTTTCGAGTTTGCAGAAATCCTTGAGAATCATTCGTTCCTTGGCAGAAATATGCAGAAACGTTCCGTCTGAATACTCGATTCTCATGTTTCCCGGATAGCCACCTGCTCTTTTGTCTCTAAAATAAAGGTTCTCTATATCCTTGCCGCCGCCATACAGATGCTTAATATACTCAAACATCGAGTAATTCATGCTCATGTCACAAAATAGACCAATGATTAGTATATTGTCTCGAGGTATCTTCTCTATCTCTAGTGTTTTGAGCAATCCATGAACCGCACAGGGGGTTCCAACAAAAATTACTTTCTTGTCGCGATTATTTCTAATGAATCTGACTGCATTCTCATGAGAAACAGGTATGTATCTGGACTTTTCTGTCTCTTCCATCTCCAGATTATTACCTATAAGCAACGAAACAACCTGCTTATCATAGGAATATCCGCGAATCAAAAAAGCCACATCATATTCTTTATCCCGCAGCAGCTTAGAAACAGCATTTGTAATAAATCCACCGCTGGTGGATGACCTAATTAATGAAGTATTCTTCGTCTGAACGCTGTAGCACATCGGAGGAAACTCAGCCATACCCGGCTCATTCTCTTCTACTCCATGTTTGTATCCAGCACCTGGACACGCCTTTAAGCATTTGCCACACTTGATGCACTTATCATTGTCGACAACAGGTATAAAACCCGCCCCACGTCTTTCAAAAGAGACAGCACCAACCGGACATATTCCTGCACATATTCCGCAACTACAGCACAATCCTTTCTCCGGAACCGCAGATATTGATAAATAATCGGCGTTTCTATCACCCGTTATTAAATCGCTCCCCATTCAATACCTCATGTTATTTTATTCTTTCCACGAGTTCTTCGTACAACGCATATACCGACCCACTATTTTTCTCAGAGGGGAAGTTCTCAGATGCATATTTATACGCAAGTCCTCCCATTATGCGGATTTCAGCGGGATTATCGATAAATCGTTTACAGGCATCAGCAAGCGCTTTTGTGTCATTAATTAAAACTCCATTTACTTTTTGCATGATGAGTTCGCGGTTCGCTCCGGCATCCGTCGCTATGACAGGATTGGATGCCATCATCGCTTCTATCGTCACTCTTCCGAATGCCTCACTCTCGCTGAGCACTAACTCCACATCCGTCTCAGCACGCAGACTTCTCATATCTGAAACTGAGCCTGTGAACTCAACAAGGTTGCCGAGTCCTTTCGCCTGCTCCCTCAGTTCCGCCTCGTATTCTCTCGAATCAGCCGTATTCGCAGTGCCTCCCGCAATTATAAGCTTAAAATCAGAGTAGCCCTCCTG
>JAGHUF010000029.1 GCA_018064935.1 Candidatus Merdinaster equi
GGTGAAGAGGCCTCGCTTATTGCAGTAAAGGAATTACAGCCTGCAATGATGAATCACATGGAAGAAGAGTCTGATAGGGCGATTCGGGAAGCAAACTATAAGATATGCCAGTTGATTCGGCAGAATAATGGTGTGCGAAGTGGTTCCACTGTAGCAGTGCTTTATCTTTCGCAAGAGCGTGCTAGGGCATGTAATGTTGGCGACAGCAGAATCTATTTTTGCCGAGAGGATAAATTCATCCACTTATCAAAGGATCACAATCAGGCGCAGAGCCTAGTTGATATGGGGATAATACCCTTGGAGGATGCGCGACATTCCAAAGAAAGGCATGTCCTGACACAGCATCTGGGTATTTTCCCAGATGAGATGGAAATCTGCCCGCATTACAGTGATGAACTCCGATTACAGGATGGAGATGTATTCCTTCTGTGTAGTGATGGGCTGACAGAGGATGTGGAAGATGAAGTTATTCAGAAAGCTCTCTCGGACAAAGAGAAGACACCAGAGCATATTCGTGATGAGCTTGTAGAGCATGCAATGGCGGCAGGCGGGAAGGATAATATAACGATTATTGTAGCAAGAGTACATATCAAGTGACGCAATGGAATTATACAGTGTAAAGAGAGACAGCATTGTTGTCATTCTATGTAGGAAGTGCTATTATGAAACAGTGTGTGGGAGTATGCCCATATGCAGAAATTATGACATAAAGAAGGTAAAGAGTAATGAGTAAGAGTTTTGACGATTTGTTAGCAAAAGTATCATCAATCAGCAAGAAGAAGCTTGCTGTAGCAGTAGCACAGGATAAGGCAGTTCTTGAGGCAGTTAAGGCTGCACACGAGAGAAATATTGCAGATACAATTCTTGTAGGTGATGCTGATGAAATCAAAGCAATCGGTGCTGAACTTGGCATGGATATGAATGATTATGAAATCATTGATGAGAAGGATAAGATTGCAGCTTCACTTAAGGCTGTAAGCCTTGTACATGAAGGAAAAGCAGATATGTACATGAAGGGACTTCTTGATACCAAGAGTTTCCTTAAGAGTGTTCTCGATAAAGAGGTTGGTCTTCGTACCGGTCAGCCACTTTCACATGTATGCGTAGCCGAGATTAAGCCTGTTGACAGACTTCTTATTCTCACTGATGTGGCATTCATGCCATATCCTACTACCGAAGAGAAGAAATATATCATTAAGTACGCAGCAGAAGTTGCTAAGGCTTGTGGAGTTGAGATGCCTAAGGTTGCAGTTTGCTGTGCTGTAGAAACAGTTAATCCTAAGATGCCTGTTACTGTTGAAGCTGCTGAGCTTTCTAAGATGCAGGATGACGGCGAGATTACAGGATGTATCGTAGAGGGACCTCTTTCTCTCGATATCGCAATTGATAAGTATTCTGCTGAAGAGAAGGGTGCTATGGATCGTAAGGTTGCTGGTGATGCCGACATTCTTCTTTTCCCTGATATTCAGGCAGGAAACCTTGTATATAAGACTGTAGTACATCTTACAGATATGAAGTGCGGATGTATTCTTACTGGTACTCAGGCACCTGTTATTCTTACCTCTCGTTCAGATACATGTGAGACTAAGGTTAACTCAATTGCTCTTGCAGCTGTAGTGGCTGAAGAGATGAAGAAGAATAAGTAATTCATCATTTAGAATAAAGAATTTCAGTTTAGGAGGATAAAAATGTCTAAGAAGAGTTTGATTATCAATCCTGGTTCTACATCAACCAAGATTGGTGTTTTCGAAGATGAGACACTTCTGTTTGACCTTACACTTCGTCATTCAACAGAAGAAATTGCTAGTTATGCAAGCATTCTTGATCAGAAGGATTTCAGAAAGAATATCATTGTTAATGCTCTTAAAGAGAAGAATTTTGATATTAAGGATCTTGATTTTGTAGTTGGACGTGGAGGACTTCTTAAGCCTATTCCAGGTGGAACATATGCAGTAACAGATGAACTGCTTCATGATCTTGAGATTGGTAAGCAGGGCCAGCATGCAAGTAACCTCGGTGGTATTCTTGCAAGAGAAATTGCAGACAGCATCGGAGTTCCTTCTTTTATCGTAGATCCAGTAGTTGTTGATGAGATGGTAGAAACCTCTAGAATTTCAGGTGTTCCTGAGCTTCCAAGAGTAAGTATTTTCCATGCTCTTAATCAGAAGGCTGTTGCAAAGAGATATGCAAAAGAATCTGGCAAGAAGTATGAAGACTTAAATCTGATTGTTGTACATATGGGTGGAGGAGTATCTGTTGGTGCACACCAGAATGGTCTTGTAATCGACGTATTCAACGCTCTTGATGGCGACGGAGCATTCTCTCCTGAGAGAGCTGGAGCAGTGCCTTCAGGTGATCTTATTAAGATGTGCTTCTCTGGTAAGTATACCGAGAAGGAAGTATATAAGAAGATTGTTGGTAATGGTGGATTCAACGCATACGTTGGAAGCAATGATATGAGAGACATCGAGAAGATGTGCGATGAGGGTGACAAAAAGGCTGCTCTTATTCGTGATGCATTCTGCCAGCAGATGGGTAAGAATATAGGTTCAATGGCAACTGTACTCAAGGGTAAGGTTGACAGAATTATTGTTACCGGTGGTATCGCATATGATAAGTATGTTGTTGCATCTCTGAAGGAAAGATGTGAGTTTATCGCTCCATTTACTGTATATCCAGGTGAGGATGAGCTTCTTGCACTTGCACAGGGCGGACTCAGAGTTATAAATGGTGAAGAGGCAGCAAAAGAGTACTAAGATTAGGTATGAAACGTAAGTGGGGCAGCATAAGCTGCCCTGCATGCGTGAAAGGAATTAGAATTAATGAGTTTATTTTCGAAAATGTTCGGAACCCATTCTGAACGTGAATTAAAGAGAATATATCCCGTAATTGATAAGATTGAGGCCATGCGTCCACAGATGCAGGCACTTACAGATGAACAGCTTCGCGCGAAGACAGAAGAATTCAAGAAGAGAGTTCAGGTCGATGGCGAGAGTCTTGATGATATTCTCCCAGAAGCATTTGCTGTTGTAAGAGAAGGCGCAAAGCGTGCTCTTAATATGGAGCATTACAGAGTGCAGCTTATTGGTGGTATGATTCTTCATCAGGGTCGTATTGCAGAGATGAGAACAGGTGAAGGTAAGACGCTTGTGTCTACTCTGCCTGCTTATTTGAATGCACTTGAAGGCAAGGGTGTTCATGTTGTAACAGTTAATGATTACCTTGCAAAGCGTGATGCTGAATGGATGGGGCAGGTTCACGAATTCTTAGGCCTTAAGGTTGGCGTTGTATTAAACGATATGAAGCCTGAAGAGAGACGTGAAGCTTATAATTGTGACATTACCTATGTTACCAACAACGAACTTGGTTTTGATTACCTTCGTGATAACATGGTTATTTATAAAGAGCAGCTTGTTCTTCGTGATTTGCACTATGCAATCATAGATGAGGTTGACTCAGTTCTTGTCGATGAAGCAAGAACACCTCTTATTATTTCTGGACAGTCTGGAAAGTCAACAAGCCTGTATGAGGCGTGTGATATTCTTGCCCGTCAGCTTGAGAGAGGCGAGGACAAGGAAGAGATGTCCAAGATGGATGCCATCATGGGTGTTGTAAAGGAAGAAACAGGTGACTATGTAGTTAATGAGAAGGACAAGGTTGTTAACCTGACAGAGCGCGGTGTAGCTAAGGTTGAGCAGTTCTTCCATATTGAAAACCTGGCAGATCCTGAGAATCTTGAAATCCAGCATAATACAATTCTTGCTCTTCGTGCTCATGCTCTGATGCACAGAGATCAGGATTATGTAGTTAAAGACGATCAGGTGCTTATTGTCGATGAATTTACCGGACGTATTATGCCCGGTCGTCGCTATTCTGACGGACTTCATCAGGCAATCGAGGCGAAAGAGCATGTAAAGGTTAAGAGAGAATCTAAAACTCTTGCAACAATCACTTTCCAGAACTTCTTCAACAAGTTTGAGAAGAAGTCAGGAATGACAGGTACTGCTCTTACAGAGGAAAAAGAATTCCGTGATATTTATGGAATGGACGTTATTGAGATTCCAACAAACCGTCCAGTTGCACGTATCGATCATCAGGATGCGGTATATAAGACAAAGAAAGAAAAACTGAATGCTATATGTGATGCAGTAGTGGAAGCACATGCAAAGGGACAGCCTGTTCTTGTAGGTACCATTAACATTGATGCATCAGAGCTTATTAGCTCAATGCTTACAAGAAGAGGAATTCAGCATAAGGTTTTGAATGCTAAGTTCCATGAGATGGAAGCTGAGATTGTAGCAGATGCTGGTATTCATGGCGCCGTTACAATTGCAACTAATATGGCAGGTCGTGGTACTGATATTAAGCTTGATGAGGAAGCCAGAGCAGCTGGTGGACTTCTGATTATTGGTACTGAGAGACATGAGAGCCGTCGAATTGATAATCAGCTCCGTGGTCGTTCAGGACGTCAGGGAGATCCAGGTGAGTCTAAGTTCTATATCTCACTCGAAGATGATATCATGCGTCTGTTCGGTTCTGACAGAATGATAGGAATGTTCAATGCACTTGGAATACCTGAAGGTCAGGAAATCCAGCATGGAATGTTAACCAAGGCAATTGAGAATGCTCAGAAGAAGATTGAAGGAAACAACTTCGGTATCAGAAAGAATCTTCTTGAGTATGATAGGGTTAATAATGAGCAGAGAGAAATAATCTATGCAGAGCGTCGTCAGGTTCTTGACGGTGAGAGCATGAGAGAGCCTATCTATAAGATGATGATGGATCTTGTTGAGAACGCTGTGGATATGGTTATTGGTGATGATACAGATTCAGAGGAATGGAATCTTGGAGAACTCAACAGTGTACTTCTTCCCAATGTTCCACTTGCTCCTGTTACGCTTGATAGAATCACTAATAAAACAAAGAGCGGACTGAAGCAGCAGCTTAAGGAAGAGACTGGAAGACTCTACGAAGCTAAAGAGGCAGAGTTCCCTAATGCTGAAGCTATACGTGAGATCGAGAGAGTTATTCTGCTTCGTGTTATTGACAGGAAGTGGATGGATCATATCGATGATATGGATCAGCTTCGTCAGGGAGCAGGCCTTCAGGCATATGCGCAGAGAGATCCTGTTGTTGAATATAAGATGAATGCATTTGAGATGTTTGATGCAATGATTGAGAACATCAAGGAAGATACAGTCAGACTTTTGTTCCATGTTAAGGTTGAGCAGAAGGTAGAGAGAGAACAGGTTGCAAAGGTTACTGGTACTAATAAGGATGATACTTTGCAGAAGGGGCCTAAGAAGAGAGACGCCGCTAAGATATATCCTAATGATCCATGTCCATGTGGTAGCGGAAAGAAGTATAAGCAGTGCTGTATGCGTAAGTAAATGCTTTTTTGCTAATTATATGGCAGTGAACGAAAGTATTAGATAATAAATTTTATACATATTTGTATTATAGAAAGAAGGTGACGTTAATGGTTGAACTGGATAATCTTAAGATTGAACTCCAGGCTTACGAAACACCTTTAGCGGAAGTGAGGGATTCACTTTGACCTCGCTAATAAGGCGAAGCGAATCGAAGAATTAGAACGAGAGATGGAAGAACCTACTTTTTGGGATAATCCTGAGCGTTCTAATAAGAAAATGAAAGAATTAAAGAATATGAAGGACACGGTGGATATCTATCGTAAGTTAGAGTCGCAGATGGATGATATTTTGTCCCTCATAGAAATGGCAAATGAAGAAAATGATGAGAGCCTTGTAGAGGACATCATGGCTGAGTATGAGGAGTTCAAGGGAGAGTACGAAGAACTTCGAATCAGTATTCTTTTGTCAGAGGAATATGATAAGTATAATGCGATACTTAAGCTGAATGCCGGCGCAGGTGGAACGGAGAGCTGCGATTGGTGTAACATGCTGTATCGTATGTATACCAGATGGGCTGAAAAGAAGGGATTTCAGGTAGAAGTCCTCGATATGCTTGACGGAGATGAGGCTGGAATTAAGTCAGTGACTTTCCAAGTCAATGGCATAAATGCCTATGGATATCTCAAATCAGAGAAGGGTGTACATAGACTTGTGCGTATATCGCCATTTAACGCACAAGGAAAGAGACAGACTTCATTTGTTTCACTCGATGTTATGCCTGATATTGAAGAAGATCTTGATGTTGAGATTCGCGATGAAGATATCAGAATAGATACCTTCCGAAGCTCAGGTGCTGGTGGTCAGCATATTAATAAGACCTCATCAGCAATTCGTATTACACACTTTCCTACGGGAATTGTTGTCAGCTGCCAGAATGAGCGTTCACAGTTCCAGAATAAAGATAAAGCTATGCAGATGTTGAAGGCAAAGCTCTTTATTCTGAAGAAGGAAGAGAATGCAGAAAAATTGTCTGATATCAGAGGTAATGTAACCGAGATAGGCTGGGGCAATCAGATAAGATCATATGTAATGCAGCCATACAAGCTGGTTAAGGATCTTCGTACGGGTGAGGAATCCGGTAATGTTGATGCTGTAATGGATGGTGCACTTGATTCTTTTATAACAGCGTATTTGAAGTGGAAGAGCACAGGTGGCAAGCCTGTTGCAGTCGATGATATAGAGTAGATTGTGAATCAGGTTGACAAGGTAGTGGTTCATAGTACGACAATCAGTATATTTTGCGTTGGAATGCGATGATCAGTATAAATAGCACTTGTTGTGATTTTTGATACGTAGTTGTATAATAAATTTAGGTATACATAAGTATAAGCTCGGCAGAGAGGAATAGATGGAACAGGTTAGAGGTCGTAGATTAGCACTTGTGGCAATGATTCTGGGAATTGTTTCAGTAGCAAGTGCGATTATGTTTACAGTATATGTCCCTTTTGTTACTGGGGGAATTGCTATTATACTGGCATCTATTTCGAGGGGAAAAGACAGATACTTCTCTGGAAAAGCCAGAGTAGGGATGATAACTGGTGTGAGTGGTATTGCACTTAATATTGCTCTGATAATAATCGTGATAGTAGCCTTTTTTACTGTCCCGGGAATCAGGCAGCAGACCGAGCAATTAATTCAGCAGTTCTACGGAATGAGCTTTGATGAGTTGGTCAATCAAATGACACAATTCTAAGACTTGAGATACTCACGGTCACATGGGATAAAGGCGCATAATAAGAGGAATATTTGAATTTATGCACATTTAGTATGACTGTGAAAGAGAAAGGAGGCAAATATGGGAATAGGACCGATATCAGGATTTGGTGGAATTAACTTTAATTCATATCGCCCATACATGACCACTGGAGCGAATGCTACAGAGGGTACAGGGGCAATTAAGAATCCTGGAGAGTCAGATATTAAGGCTCCAGGTCGTAAGTCTTCTCCGGCGGAGTGTGAAACTTGTCAGAACCGTAAATATCAGGACGGCTCTGATGAAATGGTTTCGTTCAAGTCGGCTGCTCATATTTCTCCTGAAGCATCAGCTGCCAAGGTTCGTGCGCATGAGCAGGAACATGTAAGCAATGCATATAAAAAAGCTTCTCAGAAAAATGGTGAGGTTCTTCAGGCATCTGTTACATTGCAGACAGCAGTGTGCCCAGAGTGTGGAAGATCATATGTATCTGGTGGAGAGACTGCAACTCAGATTAAGTATAAGAATGAGGAGAATCCTTATCAGAAGAATTTAAAAAGTCAGGATGCTGGAAAGCTGGTTGGAATGAATCTTGATTTGGCAGGTTAAGGTATTATATTAAATGAATGAATTAAAGAGTTCAGCAGAATTAAAAGCCGCTACAAGGGAGAAGATGATTGGTCGTCTGTTTCCTTTGATTGCCGGCTTTTTCATTATGGAGACAACAACATATTTCATTACTTCCATCGCATCTAGTGCGCTTCCATTGAATGCATTGTGGGCGTATTTAATTTTGTTTTTGGTATCAGTTATCGTTCAGCTGCTTATGGGAGTGTTTAATCTGGGACAGGCAAAACTGTATTTGAATTTTGTATCTGGAAGAGAGATCAATCCGATACAGGTTTTCTCTGGATTTAGGGAGAATGCAAATAAAGGAGTTCTTATTGCTCTGGTGCTGCAGGCTATTCAGCTGGTATGTATGCTACCTTGCATTGGGTGCCTGTTTTTATGGCGAGAGAATCAGGATGCTACGATACTCGGGTTTGCCATCATTTTGGGTCTGTGTGGAATTGCAGTATATGTTTATTTTTCGCTTGTTTATTCGCAGTGTTACTACATGGCGATAGACTTTCCACAGTTCAGTGTAAGACAGCTCCTTGATTCGAGCAAAAGAGTAATGAAAGGAAATGTGATTGCACTTCTCAAGATGAACTTAAGCTTCATTCCGATGCTTCTGGCTGCACTTATATCTATGGGAATTGGAATGATTTGGTTGTATCCATATATGCAGGGAACTCATGCACACTTCTATATGAATCTGATGGAAGTTGTGACGGGGAGATATCAGCAATAAAATTCATACGTAAATTTTATAAAACTTTCTAAGGTATGATTATACGGGGGAAAGCATTAAACATTTACACAGTTTAGCATAAGTCAAGATAGATGAAGATCGGAGGAAAACGAAAATGAAAAAGATAGCAGCAAGTGTGTGTACATTCCTGCTCGCGTTCACGGTATTATTACCTATAAAAGGTAATGCGATGGGGAACGGATCTGAGGTTGAGACACAGATCCAGGCTGTGTTTGAAGGAGAACCAGTTCAGGAAGCATTTCACTATAAGCACGATCCTAGGCTGAATAAAAAGGCTATGGAAGATATTAAGGTTGATCCTTCGGCTGTATATGGTTTTTCTCCACGTGAGGATTCAGACAGATTGGGAAGCTTTGCTTCTGAAGATTGGTCTGATCCGGTTAAGGTAGCTCAGTGGAGAAAAGAGCGTGAGGAATACCACGAACAGTTTAATGAAATGTATGCTCTGTGGGTTGTGATGGAGCAGAACGGATCGGATGTAGAAGAAATTGCTCGTGCAGTTAGCAATTTGCGTAATGTAATTCGTTTGAATTCATATAAAGATAATCCGGAAGGGCTTGTAAAAGTTAAAGAGAGTAATCTGAAAAAATACGGAAATGAATTTGGACCTACTGCGGATAGCTTGTACGAGAAATATGGTTCTTGGGAAATGGTACTTCAAAAATCCTTCTCTGCTAATGCGGGAATGGATGCATGCCTTGGATTATATGACGAGATGTACGATAAGAATGTGAAATCCGAGTCTGTTGATGAGATTCGCGCTATTTACTACACTGTTAAGGTTGGAGACAACTTAAGCAAACTTGCAGAGAAATATCTGAATGACAGGACTCTGTGGAGAGTGATATATGATGCAAATAGTGAATTTATAATTAAACCAAACCTGATATACGCAGGACAGGAATTCTTCATACCATTCGAAGAAGGGGTAGACAGAATTGCATAGATTAAAAACGGCATCTTGGATGCCGTTTTTTTTACGTTTTTTATTGATGTATAACTGCGAAATATGATGCAAACTCCACAATATTTTGGTATTATAAGAAGTGTATGCACACAAGATAGTGTATTGCCGAAAGGATTAAGTAATGGATATTGCAAAGAAGATTACAGAGGAATTAGGTGTACAGAAGTGGCAGGTTGAGGCCGCTATTAAGCTTATTGATGAGGGGAACACGATCCCATTCATTTCAAGATATCGTAAAGAGGCTACGGGAGCACTGAATGATGAGCAGCTCCGAAATCTAGGAGAACGTCTTACTTACCTAAGAAATCTTGAAGAGAAGAAAGCCTCAGTGCTTGCATCAATTAATGAGCAGGGAATGCTTACACCTGAACTGGAGAAGGCCATTACTGAGGCGCAGACACAGGTGGCAGTCGATGACTTATATAGACCGTATCGACCTAAGAGAAAAACAAGAGCATCTGTAGCAAAAGAAAAAGGCTTGGAGCCACTGGCAAGATTTATTATGGATAAAGCAGCTGACAGGGCACCAATTGAAGTGGCAGCAGAGTATATCAATCCAGATAAAAATGTCGAATCAGCGCAGGACGCACTTCAGGGGGCAATGGATATTCTGGCTGAGGAAATATCTGACGTTGCTGATTACAGAACATATATCAGAGAAAAGACAATGCAGACAGGGCTAATTAAATCTGAAGCAAAAGATGATTCAGTCAGCACAGTCTATGATATGTATTACCACTATGAGGAAGGAATACTTAAGGCAGCAGGACATAGGATACTGGCCTTGAACAGGGGCGAGGCCGAGAAGATTCTGACAGTAACCTTGACTGCGCCAGAAGATGATATATTAAGATATCTTAATAAAAATATTAATCCTGAACTGAATAAATATACGTCCGAGGTATTAGAGGATGTTGCAAGAGATAGCTATGAGAGACTTATTGCTCCATCTATTGAGAGGGAAATCCGTAATGAACTCACAGAGAGAGCTGAAGATGGTGCGATATCAGTATTCGGTAAAAACCTGCACCAGTTACTAATGGCACCACCAATCGCAGGGAAGGTAGTACTTGGCTGGGACCCTGCATTTAGAACTGGCTGTAAGCTTGCAATTGTAGATGCGACTGGAAAGGTGCTTGATACAAAGGTCATCTATCCAACAGCACCGCAGAATAAGGTTGAAGAAGCCAAAGCCGAACTCAAGAAACTTATTAATAAATATGGAGTAGAACTTATTTCTGTTGGTAACGGAACTGCCAGCAGAGAATCTGAGCAGGTTATTGTGGAACTGTTAAAAGAGCTGGACAGACCAGTTCAGTACGTTATCGTCAATGAAGCCGGAGCTTCAGTTTATTCAGCAAGTAAGCTTGCAACAGAAGAATTCCCGCAGTTTGATGTTGGTCAGCGCTCTGCCGCTTCTATTGCAAGAAGATTACAGGACCCTCTTGCTGAACTTGTAAAGATTGATCCAAAATCAATCGGAGTTGGTCAGTATCAGCATGACATGAATCAGAAAAAACTTGGCGAGGCACTTGGCGGCGTTGTCGAGAACTGTGTAAATAGCGTCGGAGTAGATTTGAATACGGCTTCAGCAGCGCTTCTTGAATATATCTCTGGAATTAACAAGACTCTTGCTAAGAATATCGTAGATTACAGAGAAGCCAACGGAAGATTTAAGTCAAGAAAACAGCTTCTGAAAGTTCCAAAACTTGGACCTAAGGCATATGAGCAGTGCGCAGGATTTCTTCGCATCACTGACGGAGAGAATCCTCTTGATAATACAAGTGTGCATCCAGAATCATACGAAGCAGCTGGTAAGCTGATGGAGAGACTTGGAATTACAATGGAAGATGTGAAGAATGCTTCTAAGGGTAATGGAAAAGCTATTCACTTTACGGCTGATGAAGCTGCCAATATGGCTGAAGAGTTTGGAATTGGTACCATTACGTTAAATGATATCGCATCAGAGCTCGAGAAACCTTCGAGAGATCCGCGTGAGAATATGCCAGCGCCTATTTTAAGATCGGATGTTTTGTCAATGGAAGACTTGAAACCGGGCATGATTCTGAAAGGAACAGTTAGAAACGTCATCGATTTTGGTGTGTTTGTTGATATTGGAGTTCATCAGGATGGCCTTGTTCATATTTCCAGAATCACAGACCGCTTTATCAAGCATCCACTTGAGGCGGTAAGTGTTGGTGATGTTGTCGAAGTAAAAGTATTGGAAGTAGATATCGCAAAGAAGAGAATTGCGCTTACTATGAGACTGGATGAAGAGAAGGCGCCATCACGCAGTGGTGATCAGACTGGAATGAACAGTCAAAGCGGCAGAAATCTAGGAAAAGCTAATGGTAAGTCAGAAAATGCTCGGACCAAGAAAACAGCTGGAAAACCTGGCAAAGAGTCAAACGGTAAAGGATTTCATGTTGGTGGTGGACACCGTACTGCAATGGCAGATGCACTTGCCAGCGCAATGGCAAAGATGAAGAAATAGTGTTATGATTAAGGGTGGTCTGTTTATAGAAAAGGGTATTTGTAATGGATAAGTTAGAAGTTTTAGACAAGCTTAAGAAAAAGGGCTACGAGTGCCTGATGGAAAATAATGTTCCTATGATTAGGACAGATGATAAGACAATAACAATGAATAAGCTTCGAGTTGTCCTGACAGACTTGGGCTATGATGGGAGCTTCGGACTTAGAATCGGCGGAGCAAGTCTTGCCAGAAATGATGCAGAGAATTCGGAGATGTCAGATGATGCAGCTGAAAATGCTACCGAAGAAACTTCTGAAGATATCCTGCAGGGAGCAGATGCTGGCAGTATGTATAGCGAGAGCGAGGACGGTCAGATTTCGTTCATTTGATGAGTGGATATGTATCAGAGCTTCTGGCTTAGAAAGTGGTACTTTGGGCAGATACATTGAGTGGTTTAGACTATTTTGGAGGAACGATGGAAATAGATTTTGATATTAAGATTTCTTTTTGGAATATGTATGATTTCTTACTGTACAAAGCTTATTTGTCGATGCAGGGCATTATAGGAACTCTGGCAGGGGCGTTTTTTATCGTTATGTTTTTTATGAATCCAGCGCAGGTTTTATTCCTGGTAGCCGGTATTGTAGTACTTCTATTCCTTCCATTTGATTTGTTTTTGAAAACGAAAGCAATTATGCTTCAGAGCGTATACAAAAAACCGATGCACTATCATATGAGTGATGAGGGAATTCTGATAAGTCAGGAGGGCGCTGAGGAACAGCCTGTTGCCCCCTGGGAGGGAATTCTGAAGGCTGGTTCAACACTTGGAAGTCTTCTTCTGTACACAAGTAAGAAGACGGCAGTTATTCTTCCTAAGTCCCAGCTTGAGAAGCAGAATGTAAGAGATGCAGTGATGAAGATTGTGTCGCTCAAAGTAAATGCAGACAAAGTCAATATAAGATAATAGTCAAACTAAAATGTTAGTTAGACTAAGATGATAGCTAATCTAAGATGATAGCTAATCTAAGATAATAGTGAATTTAAGATAGAGACTATGCAGATATTTGAAACGAATAGTTCTGAAGAAACATTTGAACTTGGAAAAAGAATAGGTGAACGTGCAAAACCGGGAGAGATATATACTCTTACCGGTGATCTTGGTGTTGGGAAAACTGTGTTCACCAAAGGTGTTGCTTCAGGCTTAGGAATAGAGGAAGATGTTTCGAGTCCGACATTTACCATTGTTCAGGTATATGATGATGGCCGTTTGCCTTTCTATCATTTTGATGTATACAGAATAGGCGATGTCGATGAAATGGATGAGATAGGGTATGAGGATTATTTCTTTGGAGAAGGAGTGACCATGGTTGAATGGGCAGAACTAGTCGAAGAAATAATACCCAAAGATGCAGTGCACATTACTATTGAGAAAGACCTTACTCGCGGGACGGAATATAGGAAAATTTCGATAGAAGAATAGACGGTATAGAGGTTGTCCGCTTTAGATATCACATTGAGAAAAGCGTGGCAATGTCTATGGGAAAGAATAAAGATGAAAATACTAGCAGTAGACAGTTCGGGATTGGTTGCATCAATAGCAGTGATTGAAGATGATGTACTAATTGCAGAATATACAGTTGATTATAAGAAGACACATTCGCAGACACTTCTTCCGATGCTGGATGAAGTGGCTAAGATGATTGAACTGGACCTAAAAAGTCTGGATGCAATTGCGGTTTCTGCCGGACCGGGATCTTTTACTGGACTTCGTATTGGAAGCGCGACAGTCAAAGGACTGGGCCTCGCATTAGACCTTCCGATTATTTCGGTTCCAACAGTTGATTCTCTGGCATATCAGATGTATGGAACAGCTGAACTTGTGTGCCCTATCATGGACGCAAGAAGGGAACAGGTATACACGGGGGCTTATTCTTTTTACACAGAGCCTGTCATTGAGGGAATGGATTCGACGAGTGCAGAGAGTGTAGCTAATAAAAGTGATGAAGCTGCCTTTAGATTTAGATATGGCATGACCACAATTCTTCCACAGTGCGCAATGGGAGTGGAGGAGCTGGCAGAGTATCTTAATTCGATCTGTGCTGAAGGAGGAATTGCATCGGGAAAAAAGATCATCTTCCTGGGAGATGGAGTACCAGTGTACTCTGATATTCTTGCACAGAAGCTTAAGGTTCAATATTCGTTTGCACCGTCGCACAGGAGCAGACAGAGCGCTGCGTGTGTCGGAATGCTGGGAATAGAATTGTTTAAAGAAGGAAAGGCACAGAGTGCTGCAGAGCACAAGCCTATATATCTTCGAGTATCCCAGGCAGAGCGTGAAAGAAATGACCAGATGTCAATCTGCAGGATGCAGGAAGAGGACCTGGAAGAGGTTGCGGCACTTGAGGAGGCTACTTTTTCGATGCCGTGGAGTGTGGATGCATTTCGAGAGATGGTTAATTGCCCTGAAGCGGTGTATCTGGTTGCTAAAGATAAAGGGCACATATGCGCTACAGCAGGATTAAGAAACATATCGGGTGACGGAGAGATCACTAATGTGGTTGTGCGCGAGGAATACAGACAGGGCGGATTAGGATATCGAGTGATGGAGAAGCTGCTTGAGGAAGGGGCACAGCTTGGTTGTGAGGCTTACACTCTGGAGGTTCGTGTGTCAAATCAGGCCGCTATACATCTATATGAAAAACTGGGATTTGTGTCAGAAGGTATACGTCCCAAATTCTACGAGAAGCCAGAGGAAGATGCCATGATTATGTGGCGTAGATAGAGATAGAGCTGTGAACAAACTGAGTATAACCAAACTGAGTATAACCAAACCCAGATATTTGGGATGATTAAAGGAAAGAGTACATGCTGGATGTATGCTTGCTAGGATGCGGAGGAATGATGCCGCTTCCCTACAGATGGCTGACTTCAATGATGGTCAGATATAATGGTATGAGTTTGCTTGTCGATTGTGGAGAGGGCACGCAGATTGCAATGAAGGAAAAAGGGTGGAGTCCCAAGCCTATTGATGTTATCTGCTTTACACATTTTCATGCGGATCATATAAGTGGTTTGCCGGGAATGCTTCTGTCGATGGGGAATTCGGATAGGGTTGAGCCTGTAAAGTTGATTGGACCCAAGGGACTGATCAATGTTGTAAACAGCTTAAGGAGTATTGCACCCGAACTACCATTTGCGGTTGAATGTATTGAAATAGCTGGGAATGAGCAGGACTTTGACATAGGTGGGCTCAAGCTTCATGCTTTTAAGGTGGCGCACAGCATACCATGTTATGGATATTCCGTATCGATAGACAGAGCAGGGCGCTTTGATGCTGATAAGGCCAGGCAGCAGGGAATAGAACTTAAGTATTGGAATAAGCTTCAGCACGGTGAAACTATTGAAACGGGCGACAGAGTGCTTACACCGGAGATGGTTATGGGACCTGACCGAAAAGGCCTTAAAGTAACCTACGCAACTGATTCAAGGCCCACGGATAGCATATGGAAGAATGCTATAGATGCTGATCTTTTCATATGTGAAGGGATGTATGGCGAAAAGGACAAGATTGATCACGCCAAAGCTAATAAGCATATGACTTTTTATGAGGCAGCAGAACTTGCTGTAAAAGCACAGGTCAAGGAGATGTGGCTCACTCATTATAGCCCATCGCTTACGAGACCTGATCCATATATGAAAGAAGTCAGGGATATTTTCCCGGGAGCAGTTGCCGGCAAGGATGGCATGAGTAAAGAGTTGTGCTTTGAAGATTAACCTAAAGAAATAGATTTAAGGAAAGGAGGAACGCCATGAAAAAGAGAATACCGATAATAATAGTGTTTGTCATTATGGCGGGCCTTCTTGTTTGGTTGTATTTTAATCTTTCGAACAGGGAAGACCATTCGACTGATGAAGTTGAGAAACCAATGTCAAAAGCGCAGGAATTACTGATGCGTAATCTTGAGACCAATTACCCTCCATCGCCAAGAGAGGTGCTGAAGTACTATAACGAGATTACGATGTGCTTCTATTCTGAACCAAATACTGATGAAGAGATTGAGGCTCTGGGCAAACAGATTCGAGGCTTGTATGATGATGAGCTGGTCGCAAATCAGGCCTGGGATTCGTATATTGCGAGCCTTAAAAATGATATTTTGGAGTTCAAGGGTTATCACAGAACAATCACAGCATATAAGGTGTCTTCGAGCCTGGATATTGAGAATTCAAAATTCACCTATAAAGGGCGTGAATGTTGTAAATCATTTTGTTATTACACACTGAATTCAGGCGGACAGATTGCCACTACAACAGAGATTTTTATTTTCCGAAAAGATGAGGCTGGCCATTGGAAAATTCTTGGATGGGACCTCGCTGAAGAGTAGAAGAATCAATATTTTTGTTGATATGGGATAAAGTAAGTGAAGAATATGAGTTTACCAGATTCAAATACAGATTCAAATTTAACTGTTAAAACTAATATAGAAAAAGATATTACAATTCTTGCAATAGAGAGTTCCTGCGATGAAACAGCTGCAGCGGTTGTGAGAAATGGCAGGGAGGTGCTCTCTAATGTCATTTCTTCTCAAATTGCACTTCATACATTGTATGGAGGGGTGGTGCCTGAAATCGCTTCACGTAAGCATATAGAAAAGATCAATCCAGTTGTGAGTGAAGCTCTTTCCCAGGCCAAGCTGGCACTGAACGAAATAGATGCTGTAGCAGTGACCTATGGACCAGGGCTTGTTGGTCCTCTTCTTGTGGGCGTATCTGCGGCTAAAGCAATAAGCTATGCAGCTGGTCTGCCGCTTGTTGGAGTTCATCACATTGAGGGACATATAAGTGCTAACTATATAGAGCATCCCGACCTGGAGCCTCCTTTCATCTGCCTTGTTGTTTCTGGTGGACATACACATCTTGTAAGAGTGTGTGACTATGGAAAATATGAGATTTTGGGAAAAACAAGGGACGATGCTGCGGGGGAGGCTTTTGATAAAGTAGCAAGAGCAATAGGGCTAGGTTATCCTGGTGGCCCAAAGATTGATAAAGTGTCCAAAGAGGGAAATGCGGATGCTATCAGATTCCCAAGAGCAAAAGTTGATGACGGCGAGGCAGATTTTTCTTTTTCTGGACTCAAATCGGCAGTTCTCAACTATCTGAATGGCTGTGAGATGAAGGGTGAGAGTTGGAATCAGGCTGATGTTGCGGCATCTTTTCAAAAGGCTGTGGTTGATGTTCTTGTGGACCATTCTATGCAGGCTATTGACAAGTACAAACTGGATACCTTTGCAATTGCAGGGGGTGTGGCTTCCAATAGTGGCTTAAGAGATGCGCTTCAGGCGGCATGCGATAAGAAGGGTGTTCGATTTATCAAGCCGTCACCAATTCTGTGTACAGATAATGCTGCAATGATTGGCGCCGCGGGATACTATGAATATATGTCGGGTGTCAGAAGCGGTCTGGACCTCAATGCGATTCCAAATCTGAAATTAGGTGAGAGGTAAGTGACTTGGTGAGATATGCAGCGATTGTTCTCTCTGGTGGAAGAGGCCACAGAATGGGAGATACAAAGATAGCTAAACAGTATATGGAGCTTGCCGGAAAGCCAATAATCTATTATTCGCTCAAAGCTTTCGTGGACAGTGATATTGATGAAATCGTTCTCGTATGTGGGGCGGGTGATGAGAGGTATGTTGCTGATTTAGTGGACTCGTTCTCTTTTGACAAGCATATAAAAATAGCAACAGGCGGTGCGCAGAGGTACCATTCTGTGTACGCAGGACTGTGTGAAATTGAGAATGCTGACAGGGTACTAATTCACGATGGCGCAAGACCTTTTGTTGATGAAGAAATCATTGGAAGATTGAAAAATGAGCTTGAGTCATACGATGCTGTCGTGGCGGCTGTAAGAACCAAGGATACCATAAAGATAGCTGATGAAAATGGAATTGTTGTCTCGACTCCCAATAGGAACAGTCTGTGGAATATGCAGACACCGCAGTGCTTTCGCTTTGATATGATAAAGGAAGCGTATAGTCGTTTGATAGAAACGGAAGAGGATGTTGTTTCGAAGGGAATAAACATAACTGACGATGCTATGGTCTTAGAACTTTTCTCAGATACAACAATTAAATTGTGCGAGGGAAGTTATGAAAATATAAAAATAACTACACCAGAAGATCTGAGTTATGCGCAGATGCTGATTGATTCCAGACAATATTAGTGTGAAGGAATATGAAGCATCACATATATATGGTATAATTGCGAGTGATATGCAACATAGTTACTTGCTTAAATGTAATTCAATAAATGAAGATATAATCTAGGAGGAAACGAAAATGTTTTGTGCTAATTGTGGGGCAATGCTCTCAGATGGTGCTGCATTTTGCACCAATTGCGGATCACCGGTTGCATCAGTACCAGTAACACCTATGCAGCCTGTGCCAGAACCAGCAGTGATGCCTATTGTTGAGCCTACCCCTGTTCAGGTAATTAATCCAGTGCCTATGCAGCCAGCGGAACCTGTTATGGCACCGGTAGTTGAGGCGGCTCCTGAATACCAGGCGGCACCAATTGCAGAAATGCCAGCGGTGGATGATGATGAAACACCTACTATGCCATTATTTACTACTGCACCAGAATCAGTGGTGATGCCAGTTGCGGAAGAAATTCCGGTAGTTCAGGAAGCAGCACCTATTGTGGAAGAAATTCCAGTAGTCCAGGAAGCAGCACCTATTGTAGAAGAGATTCCGGTAATACAGGAGGCAGCGCCTATTGTAGAAGAGATCCCAGTAATACAGGAGGCAGCACCTATTGTGGAAGAAATTCCAGTAGTTCAGGAGGCGGCACCTATTGTAGAAGAGATTCCAACAGTCCAGGAAGCGGCACCAGTTGTAGAAGAGATTCCAGCAGTCCAGGAGGCAGTACCTGTAGCGGAGGAGATACTAGAACCAACTGAGAATGCAATTTTTGGCGAGACACAGAAGGCTATGGACTCTGCAATTGAACTTGCGCCGGATGAAACTGTTACGGCACCAATTATGAATTCAATGCCAGGTAATAATTATGCAAACACGGCGGCTTTTGCCGGAGGTGCAGCATATACAGGAGCAGGAAATATGCAAAACCAGACCAATTATGATCAGAATATAAATAATCAGAGTATGCAGTATGGTCAGAGTGGGCAGTCATTTATTCAGCAGCCTTACGCTCAACCACAGCAGTCTTATCAGCAGACCTATCAGCAGTCTTATCAGCCTACAGAACCTGCATATGTTAATACAATGAATCAGAAAAACACTAAGGAAGTTGATACAGATAATGTAGCCTACAAGGCAGCATGGGCAGCAGGTGGAAATCCTATGATGCTGGTATTCGGTATAGTCGGTGTGCTGTATCTTGTTCTGTTATTTATTAAGCAGTATATTCCTTCTTTCCAGGGCATGGGACAGGCTTATGATTATATGCCAGGACAGGTTGCAGCATTAAATACCCTATCTGTAATTATCAGCCTTGTTACTGGATTCCTGCCATTATTCTTCATGGTTCTTGGTGCAGTGTTAGTATTCTGTACATCAAAGGCAAAGTCGCTTACAAGAGTTGGTCATGGATTTATGAAGGCTGCAACAGTAATTAATATTGTTGTATTGTCTGTAATGTCTCTGATTATGGCAATTGGACTTGGAGCGTCTTACTGGGCAGTTGCTACCGCACAAAGTTATGCAAATGGATTTAGTGGTCTGTTCGGCGGATATGGTCAGAGTTATGTGGATCAGGCTGCAGGAACAGTGTGGGTTTCATTGATTATCACAACAGTTTTGGTAATAACATTCATTGTGTTGGCATTCATTTGGTATTCAAAACTCATGAGAAGCATTAATGTTATGGCAAGATCACTCAGAGTAGGAGTGATTCCAGAGAAGCCAATGTCTGTATATGTAATTGTTATCCAGTGGATGATTATTGCTCTGGAAATAATTGCAATTGCGATAATATTGCCAATTGCTCTTAAGAATGGTGGATTTGGCGGAAGATTTGTAATGCCATCAATTTCAATTAATGGAATGTCTATTGGAGTACCAGGAATGGGCATCGACATGGAAGGAACACTCATGATGATTGGATGCAAGGTACTCTACGACATATTCTTCGTTCTTGGATTTACTCTTGCAAGAAGCCGCATGAGAAATGTGAGATAGTATCTAATATATAATTTGAAATTATTGCTTGTTATGAATTTTATGGAAAAAGCTTCAGGTAGCCCTGGAGCTTTTTCTTTTGCCTGATAATTTCTAATGAGTTATGCAGAAGAAAATAATAGTTACACAAGTAGACGATTATTGTATATACTAAATGTACTGAGAATGGCTATTTGTTTTCGAGCAGAACCAATAGCCATGAAGGCATAAGAGAAAACGCCTTCGCGATTTGCTCTTCGCCTCTTCGTAACAAGCCTGTCAGAAATGAGGATTAATATGAACTGGGAAAAAGAAATGGAGCTACAAAGGAAGATACGCACCAGCCGTGAAAAGATTCTGAAGTATGGTACATATACTATGGAAACGAAAGAATCTATGAAGGCAAAAGAGGATGCAGAGAAAGAGGAATATGGCGAATCATATTCGGATGCAGCTTCTGATACATTTTATGAGTGTGGTCTTCCGGATAACATGCCGGCAAGGACTGAAGATTTTATTCAGAATAATATTGATTCCCTGATGAAGACATATGGTTCGCGGGCTGCGGAGGAAAGTGATGAAGAAGTAGTACCACAGCTGAGTGCAGAAGAGGATGCAAAGGTTGCAGAGATTCTGGCTAAGTTCGAACATAATATTCAGAATAATGTTAACTCGTTGTTTGATAATTAGGGAGGTACCCCTTTATGAAGCATAATCAAATAAGAAAAGCGATATGTGTTTTGGTGACAGCTATCCTGCTTATATCTGTCTTTCCAATAGATGT
The DNA here is from genome assembly GCA_018064935.1 of Candidatus Merdinaster equi. GTDB lineage: Bacteria > Bacillota > Clostridia > Lachnospirales > Lachnospiraceae > Merdinaster > Merdinaster equi. Next base: position 20,899 of record JAGHUF010000029.1, read on the forward strand.
GTTTGCTGCTCATGGCACAAATGGTAGTAAGAGACACCATCATAATCCTCATACATATGAATATCATGAGGATTTGAAGGAAATAATTGAAACGAGTGAGGCGAAGGGAATCAATGAAAACCATCATTATGGAACCAGACGTCTTATTGTTCTTAGTTCTTATGACAATCTTCAGGATGATTATGATGCGGCTCAGGTTGCTACCAGCAGTCTGGGTGTTACTATACTGCAGTACGACACCGAAGCAGAAACTCAGGAAGCTTATGAAGGACTTGTGCAGGATGTTGGAGCTTCACGAGTTGAAGTTGATCAGGTCTTTCACGCATGCTTCGACGCTCCGGAAACGATTAGTCCTTATGTAACACCAAGCTTCTCCGATGTACCACAGCAACTTGGTGGTGGCAATTATCTTTCCTATGGCCCGGAAATGATTGGAGCTGACGTTTTTGTTAATAAAATGAGTTCAACACAGAAAATGCAGTCAGTGGTTGTGGCTGTAGTTGATTCGGGCGTTCTCTCGTCTCATCCTTTTCTTTCCGGTCGTATGGTTGCAGGAGCGGGCTATTACAATGGCGGTAGTAGTTCAGATGATAACGGCCACGGTACGCATGTTGCTGGAATCATTGCAGATACAACACAGGGAACCAATATTAAAATCATGCCGGTCAAGGTTTTGGACGCAGATGGCAGTGGTTATAATTCGACTGTTGCCAGTGGTATTCAGTATGCCATTGAGCATGGTGCGCAGATTGTCAATTTAAGCCTTGGTGGATATGACACATCTAGCTCACATTATTTGGATGCTGTTATTAAAGGAGCGCTCACAAACGGATTCAGCATCGTTGCGGCAGCAGGAAATGACAACACAAACTGTGCAAGTTTCTGTCCGGCACATATCAGTGGTCTATTATGCGTTAGCGCAGTCGACTCTAGTTGTAATAAAGCATATTTCTCGAATTACGGCACCAATGTAGGAGTAGCTTCACCGGGTGTAAGCATCTATAGCACCAGCTACACGGGCGGATATGTAACAATGAGCGGAACCTCCATGGCTGCACCATTTGCATCTGCATCAGTTGCGCTTATGAAGGCTGCATATCCATCTGCATCCCCTTCAGCTATTTTCTCTGTACTTCGAAATTATAGTTATGACGTAGGAGCCAAAGGATGGGATCAGTACTATGGTCAGGGTATAATCTCAATGGAGGAGATTCCTTTATCAGGTGCGATAGGTGAGACTCCTGTTGTACCAACGCAGGTTCCGACTCAGGCACCAACACAGGCTCCATCGAAGCCAACGCCTACACCTGTGCCAACAACGGTTCCAACGCCAACAACACAGCCAGGTTACCCGGGTTATCCATACTACCCGTATCCAGGCTATCCAAGTTATCCAGGATACCCAGGGTATCCTTATTGGCCAACTGTAACGCCAACACCTACGCCAACTCCGACACCAACAAAGGTGCCAGTACCAACGCAGGCACCAGTCAATCCGAATCCGGGAAATCCATGGGGAGGATGGCAGCCACCGCAGATGCCGACATCATATCCAGTTGTTCCGATGTATGGTGTATCCGTTTCTGTTAGTTCACAAAGTCGAAATGGAGTGGGAAGTGCTGTGATACGAATCAGTACACAAGCCAGCTTGTCAGATTTGACGGTATTAATTGATGGTATGGACTATAAGAACCAGCTGGTTTCTACTGGCAATGGCACATATGAAATACGAATGTCAGGAGGACATGGCAATCACACATATTATGTGAGTTGCGGATCTTCAACAAGCTCTGGGTCATTCTCGTACTAATCAATTTAATGGAATATAAATGTGACTTGCGTAGAGATAGGGAGATTTTCCTGTCCGAATTCAAGTAATATAAAACGCTGTAAACCGGCATAAAACAACTGTTGAAAAGAGCCACAGAAAAAAATATATAAAAAATGAAAAAAAGATGTTGACACTGTGTGCTCAATTTGATAACATACTACTTGCGCTCGGGAAAAAGCGTTATGGAGAGGTATCGAAGAGGTCATAACGAGGCGGTCTTGAAAACCGTTTGGCTTCACGGCCACATGGGTTCGAATCCCATCCTCTCCGCTAGGTACGATTCAGTACCGATAATAAAGAAGTGAACCTTGAAAAATAAACATCTGTGCAACCCTGAACAATTCCTAAAACAGCTTTGTAGAGATATGAAGCGAAGAAATTATTCAGAGAGTTCGAAAGAACAA
>JAGHUF010000030.1 GCA_018064935.1 Candidatus Merdinaster equi
AAAACCAGGGCACATATATCAACTCATCTGTGTATTCAACCAGTCTGGAGCTGTAATGCTCTGGCAAAATTCCAGTAACCGGATTATAGCTATCGTATGGATACTGAATATAAATCACATCTGGATGGATCAACTCAATAGCCAGCTTCTCATAGGCGGTTACCTCCACCTCCTGGGAATATCCACTAATGCTATATTGTTCATCCGTCAGCCGGCCGTAAAAATCCTTATAAAAATACGGTATTGGAGCAACAATTACATCTGTATCGGCTTTTTCTTTTTCCTTCTTCCAATATGTTTCCATACTGTGCCAATAGTCGCTCTTGTAGGGCAGGAATAAGACCGTTCTACGCTCCAAAATCTGCAGCTTAATCAACTTTTCAGTCTCAGAAATGCCGTTCTTGAGTGCATTGACCTTATCAGATACTTCGCATATTGCCACACCACTGCTGCCATTAATCTGTTCAAATAATATATAAATCGAATCACACAATGCCTCGAGAGACTTGACGCACTCGGTGCCTTCACCCTTGACCTCTTCGATGAGCGTTCCCATATCAACCGCCAGTTGCTGCATGTCACCCAGGATACTCAGTGCATCGCTCTCTCCGCTATTTTCACAGCCACTGCCATTGCCATTTTCTTCATCATGCCCTATAGTCGCTTCGTTCCCGTCTATGCCTCTCACAATACCGCCAACAACGTTGCCCCCAGTGGCAATAATACAGTCAAACATTCTCCACATTTCGCAGAGTGCATCTGACAGAAGCTTTTTGAAGCCAGCACCCTCTCCCCTCGCAGCTCGCTGCTTGTAAGTGAAGGTAGGCATCATAACATCTACCATTTCGGGAGCATCTTCCATAAGCGTCTGTCTCATCGACTCCATCTGAGTTCTAAAGCAGGGATAATCATGCCCTGCTGCCCCCTTAACCACACGCATATAGTTGCCATAGCGACGTTTTAGTATATCATCATACGCTGTAGGCACAGGAATAGCCATGTACTCGAAAGGAATCCTAAGCTGCTCCTCATAATATTTCTTAGGCATTCTAGCCTTAGCATTTTTCAGACCCCATGGCATGAGTTGGGATAACTCACTTGCCTCATTTTTGCCAAACTTTCCCATCATGCGTTCAGCAATCTCATACATATTCGCCCTGAGCGCGTGCCCTGATAGTCTTGTATCTACCTTTTCACCCGTGATTTCTTCAACCCTGCGAATCTGCTTAAGTGCAGCATCTGCGCTTATCTGACCATCTGCTATTGCATCAGCCGCAGCAATAACAAATAAGGCTTCTTTGCAACGTTTTCGCTCCTGCTCCTCGTCTGGAGAAATGTAATCGAGAATAAAAATATCAAGACCGCTGATATATGGAAATCCTTTGAACTTCTCGTAATGTTCAGGTTCAAAACAGATTCTCGATTTACCCACCACATTTGTTATGAACTGAATATAACCCTCGCGGTTTCTGTATGTCTGAACCTCAAAACCCTTAGGAAGCTCACCATGAAAGCGCATAAATCTCTCATAGTCATCACGCTTCATGACAATATCGAGGTCATCGTCCCAAGGAATGAATCCACCGTGTCTAACCGCACCAAGAAGAGACCCCCATTCAGCAAAATACTGAATCTGGTGTCTCTCACACAGCTTATCAACTTCTTCAAGCACGGTAAGTTGGGAAGCCCAGCACTGTTTCATGATAGCCGGAACATAGAACCCTTCCCTAACCTCGTCTTCCAAATAACTTTTATCAAAACCCATTTTATATCGCTAATCACACCTCAACAGCAAGCAGCATGACTGGTTTCTTCAGTTCGCTGAACTTCTGTGGAATCGAACCCGTATCGCCATAATAAGCATCCGAAATACCAACAACAGTATCCAGATTCTCTCCAAGGTCCAGGATTCCCCAGTTCTCGTCCTGGTACTCTCGCACCAGCTCTGAGAATGCTTCCCACACCTCAGGTGCTTCGCCAATCAATGCTTCTCTGAGCATTGGATGCGGTCTCCATACCAGCACCACATCATCCTTCACAGCCCTAAAAGTATCAAGCACCCTCCTGATCTTATCAATCATTTCAAATCCATGTTCAAGAAGTGTGCTCGTTCCGTTGCTGAACATCACAACCTTCTTGCGTTTGCCATCCGGCTTTAGTATATACGGCTCCCATGCCTTAGGAATCTCGTATATCTTCCTCTTCTCCACATCCACAAAGGGCAGCCTGTTTACGACAATTTTCTTTTCCCAGATGCCACGGGTCTCCTCACCAGCCCAATTAACAAGCGTTTCTATATATCCCTCTCGTGTCTTATCAGAACGAACATAGACTGTATCCGCATGCACAATTCCAGGCATATTTACATACTCCTGCATCATTCTGCAAGCTCGGCCGTCCTGCGAATTATATTCATCAACAATAAACGCCGGGATATAAACCACTTCTTCAGTAAATTTCTTAATATTGCTCGAATACATCGCAGGATGAATCGTTACCACGTCGTTCTCACCCTCGAAATGATCATGCGTATATATAACATCTGGATGCCTCTTCACGAAATCATACGAATCTACCTCGGTAAGCTCCACATAAGCCGGAAGCCTGTTGGTCTCGAAGCATATTTCCTTTGCCTTACCAATCCAGTCCTTGTAAATAAACTGTAGTGGTATCACGACAACATTCGTATCTCCGCGCTCGCATTCTGCCTTCCACACACTCTCCATATATGTCCAGGCTTCCAACCTCGAAACGAGGAAAACAACCTCCCTCTTATCCTTGCTATTCTTAGAAACCTCCTGCAATGCACCAAGTGCCAAATCGCGCAACAACTGTTCTTCGCGGACCAGAATATCTTCTCCATCAGCTGGATTCTTCACACCGATAGTGGCTGCGTCAGTGCAGGCATTAACCTCTGTACTCTTCGCGTCAGAAATAGCTTCCTCTGCATTAACATCAGTCTCCGCATTCATCGCGCCGGCAGATATCGCAGAAAACAAAGCAAAGATGTGCTCGCAATAATTCTCAAGAACAGGTATCGCAGCAAATCCTTCTCCCTCGGTCTCTTCAAGCATATTGCCGACATTTATTACGCCTTCCTGAATCTTCATCAACATCTCGCATGCAGTCTGGGCATTGCCAGCATTCGCTATTTTTATAACCTCGGATATCATTGTTGGAAGCATCTTGAAGAAACTTTCCGCACGCTGTCTTGGTTTTCTGGCGAGTTCTCTTTGTGGATTCTCAAGATTAGCCGCATCAAATGCATATCGCCTTGGTCCTACACCCGCCTCAACCATTGTCTTATACTGTTCATCATAGAGTGGATATTGGTGGAAATTCCAGTCTCTGACAGGTTTCATGTAATCGCCATACTTGCTCTTCAATATAGCATCGTAGGCTGCCGGAACTCTGATTGTCCCCTCTTCAAAAGGGATATTCACAATATTTCCATCATAGTATTTTAGAAGGGATTTGTTCTTCTGGTTATCCATCCATATCGACAGGATAGCAACATACTTAGATTCATCCTCTCTATACATGGACTGAACTATCTCTACTATATTCATGAGTTGCATGCGGATTGGCTTATTTCTATCAATCTTCATGTGAGTCATGTTCTCGAGAAGGGTACACTTTCTATCGATATCAGCAATATATTCCTCCGGAACATTGGCATTGCCATAGAGCGGCCCATCCTCATCGTATTCTTTGAACATTGGTCCAGTCTCATTTATCAATTTGAAAATGATATTCATGATATCAATTACAAGCTGTGCATCTTCTTCAGGTGGAACACAGTCAAGAGGAAAAATATCAATTCCAGCTGGAAAAGGACATCCGTAGAACTCTTTAAGATGCTCGTGCGCATAATTAATCTGCTGGCCATTTGTTATTCTGGTCATTACCTCCCAGTATCCATTGACTTTGCTCGACATCACATAATATGGCTCTTTTATCTCTTTAATGGCAATCTCAGTAAAGCGATTGAAATCCTCTCTCTTCATCGCAATATCAAAATCGTCATCCCACGGAATTGCACCATTGTGGCGCACTGCTCCAAGAAGGGTTCCACAGTCAGCAAACCATTGAATCCCGTGCCTCGTACATATATCATCTATCTGCGCCAGCACCTTCATCTGCACAGCCCAGAACTTCTTCATAAGCGAGGGAACGTAGAACCCGCTTCTAACCTCATCTTCGAAATACTTATCTGATAATTCCATATTAATCCTCTGTAGTCCTTAAACTCTATTTCTGACCAGTCATTTTCTCAATGATGCTTCTAAGACATCCGTCCTTACGGTCTGATATTTCCTCAATTATTCCATCCAGAACCAATCGCTGTGAAGTCGCATCCTCTCTAAGATGTTTTTTTCGCGTATTCATATCTTCAACAAAGCCTTCAACCACGTGGTCCCTAATTATCGAATTCATTCCCGGTGAATATAAATCGAGATATGCGCTAAGCGTTGTGAAATCTGCTCCGGGGTCAATAACTCTCAGAGTATCTTCCCACAGCCTCTGCGCCGCGTCATAATCAGTTTCTGTGCCCGAGCATTTATCCAACGCAAGCTTCATGGCAAACTGGCTGCTATTATCTATTTTTTCATCATATAAAGGAGAAACAGCATCATTAATGCTCTGGATTAGGTCTTTGGCTTCAGTTCCAGCACCTCGAATAAGCTTAAAATACTCAAGACCTCTCTCAAGTGCCACGCGAATCTCTTCGCGTTCATCACTCTGCTGCTCGTAGGCATCCTTCATGAATTCTGTAATCTGAGCCTGAACAAGATTCTCCGCATAGCCCATACAGGGTTCGGTCTCGAGAATCTCATTAGTGGTAGTTACGCCCTCATACAACTTCTGAAATCTAGCATTCTGATAATTTCTTGCCAAAACCATCTTAAGCATCTCGCCATATGCATTGATTCCACTTCTCAATCTTTCATCCACTTCGTCGAAGCCCTTGATGCTGCTGCCAATGTACGTTCTGAATTCCTTTTTGAGTTCAGTTCCCATTATTGGGCGTGCACATGCGAAGATTCCAGCAATATCATATTCTTTATTGCAATAGGTGCTCAGCGCCTCGCTCATTGGCATCTCCACCGCGCCATGAATTCGTGCACCCTGCGCAGTTGCATTAATCACATTCATCTGAGGATACTGGCTGATCATTCTTTCAAACCAGTTTCTGTACTGAATGAATTCCTGGCTGGATGCTACCATCTGTCCATTCAGCCCTTCAACCTCAGCTGCATTGAAAGACAGATCAAGATCCCAGCTGGCTCTAAGTGAACCCTCAGCATGGCTCTTATGGCCTGTGTATGCAAGATCCTGACCAACAAGAATTATTCTACGAAGTCCAACTGCCATCATTGCACTAAATATATCATTTGCAACAGAACCGCCAGAGCAAATATCTGTTAGATTAATCCCATGGAGCGTACAAAAAGCCTTGATATATACATCATCAACATCCGTGCAGAAAACCTGCGCTCTGTTACCCTGAATTGAAGCAGGCGATGCCTGAATTGTACATATAACCGGAATATCCTTAACCCTGTCATCCTCGAAGTGCTTAGCATGCTTTTTAGGATCTACGCACATATACAAATCCGGTATAATGTCATGTTTCAGCAATACACTTACAGCACTGTCTGCCGAAACAATGAGTGCATGTCCTTTTGCAGCACGAATATCCTCAATACTCTCAGTCAGAGACGGTCCGCTTGATACAATAATAACCGGCAGTTCCTCGGGTAGATAAGTCTGCAA
>JAGHUF010000021.1 GCA_018064935.1 Candidatus Merdinaster equi
ATCTCTTTTTTCTTTCCGGTCAGATTGACTAGTTCTTCCTTTGGAGCATCATACATGACAATGCTCTGTTCTTCTCTGGTATCCTTTACCTCAAACGTAATGGTTTCTGCTACTTCATAATCTTTTGGTGCAGTTACTTCTGTAAGAGTATAAGTACCTACTGCCAGAATTAATTCTTTAGCCTCTTCCTTTGAAGTCCATTCTTCTACAACCTTTTTCTCGGCATCCTTTAAAACAAGCTTTGCACCAGCAAGAGGTTCCTCTGTAATCATATCCAGTTTGGAAATGCTGACTTTCAAAGGCTGATCAAACATGGTAATGACCTGCTTTTCTTTATAGCCGTCTTCCGGAATGACAAATTCCATCGCTTCAGCCGTCGCATATTTTGCAGGAGCCTTGATCTCTTTCAGGACATATTTTCCAGGTGCAAGAAGCATCTGAGCAGCTTCTTCTGTCGTTGTCCATCTTTTGATCTCATGCTCTTCACTGTCATAGAGAGCAAGAACTGCATCTGATAATTCTTTCTTTGCAGCTTCATCCTGTTTGGAAATAACCACTTCTGCCTTTGGATTATTCTTCATCACAAGACTCTGCTCTGCCATATGATCATCTACTGTAAAATGTATATTTTCAGCAGAAACATAGCGATCCGGTGTAACAGTTTCTTTCAGTGTATATTCGCCTGCAGGAAGATTTGACGTGTGCTCCTCCTGATTTGTGATCCACTGATCTGCGACTGCGCCATCTGCAGCAACGATCGTCATCTCTGCTCCGGAGATAAATTCATCATTGCTATTGTCTTTCAGTGCTACATGAATCTGAAGTTGGTCATCCACCATGGTAACCTTCTGTGTATCCAGGGAATTGGAAACCGTAAATGACATCGCAGGTGCAAGCGCATAACCTGTTGGTGCACTGATTTCATTCAGCGTATAATTGCCCGCCGGAAGTTTGCTGATCATGTGAGCAGATCCATCAGAAATCCAGTTTTCAAGAATTGTTTCGCTTCCGTCTTCCCCTATGCTTCTGATTTCAAGCTGAGCTCCGGAAAGAATTTCTCCAGAAGAAGATTTCTTGGAAAACTCCACGTGATTCGGCTGATTGGATAGCTTCAGAATATAATTCTCCCTTCCTTCGATCAGTCCATCCTCGTCAACATGGAATTCATACTGATTGGTATCCAGGTTAAATCCCGGAAGTGTTGAAATCTCATAGAGGAAATAGGTTGCCCCTACAGTCAGGTGTTCCTGGTGATAATGCCCATTCTTGTCTGTTGTAAATTCTGTACCAAGCATCTGGAAATCTGTGATCTGTAGTTCTTCCATCAGTCTTGCTTCCAGATCTTTTACAGCCTGCTCATTACTGTCAGCTAATTTCTGTGCTGCTTCTTTCTGCTCTGACATCAGGACGAGAATCTTTGTCTCATGTTCTGTTCTCTTTTCAGAAAGCTTTTCTGCCAGTTCTGCATCATTGGCTTCTTTAAAAGCCTGGATTTCTTCTTCGGAATGAGTACCTTCCTCCTGATATGTTTTCAGTTTTCCGGCATAGGTTGAACGTAGTTCATCCGTCTCTGCCTCACATTCCTGAAGCAGCTTGCCCAGTGCAGTAGCTGCTTCTGTATTCGCAGCATTCACTGCAAGCTGCTGTTCCCCGCGAAGAGACTCCACTGCTTCAGCGATCTGTCTTGCTTTTTCTGCTTCCTGATCAGAAGAAGAAAACAGGCGGAAGCGGATACCTTCCAGTTTTTCATCCAGGTTATCTGCATTCACTTTATACAGGTCAAAGGATGCTTCAACAATCTCTGTTTCAGAAGCCTCATCTGAAAGTGTGTCCAAATTTACTTCCTCCGTTGCTTCTTCTGCTGTATCTGCCGTATTTTCCGACATATTTTCCGGAATATCTGTCGAAATATCCTCTGAATATGCCGCTTCAGTAGCTTCTTCCGCTATATAGTTCTGGTCTGTTTCATCCTGAACCGCATTTTCCGGCATACTATCTGAAACAGTTTCTGTGGAAACCCTTACCGGGCGAAGTACGTACCACATACGCTCTGTATTTCTTTCCTGCACTCTGTAGATAGAGCTGTATACTCCAGGATTCACATAATCAACATCATCAGAGATATAGGTAATGTCATACTCCTGTGCACTGAATGTGATGTTTGTGAGATCCGTTTCCGGATTAAAATCCCAGGTATCATACGGGATCGTCATGGTCTCCATCTGAATGATACTTCCCTGTGTGGGAAGGCCGTCCATTTCCAGAACCATGTCGTAAGATGGTAATTCAGCTGTAGACTCAGACGTTTCTGCTACCTGTTCAGTAGAATATTCGGAATGCTCCCCAGCGGAGCTTCCCATCTCTATCTGCTCCTGTTCACTCACCATAGTCGTATCTGCGGTCCATTCTTCTGAAAAATCATCTGACTGGTCCCATATATCAGCAGGATCGTCATATTCGTATGTTTCCTCATACGTATCGCCGGTTACAACTGGGGTAACCGGCGTTTCTGGCATTTCCTCCGAAACATACTGCTCATACTCTGGCAGGGTCTGTTCTTCCTGAAATTCCTCCTGAAACTCCATGATCTTCTCTTCAATCTTCAGTTCCAGAAACAGATCTTCTTCAGGCATTAAAAAATCCAGCTTACCGGTCTGTGCATCCCAGGTATAAGCTGGCTCTTTTCTGTTTAGATCTGTTTCATCCTTACTGTTATAAAGATGGAGCTGTGTTACATCGTACTGATCCGATGTAAGAATTTCGATTTTTACTTCTTCATCTTTCTGATAATTCAAGATGATATCCTGTTTTTCAGAATTTTTATTTTCTTCTTCAGGGATGAATTGATGTGTCATATCGTAGGTGTACAGACAGCCTTCCATCCAGGGCAGTGTTATGCTGTAAGTACCACCTTCCGTTTCCTGCATCTCTTCCGGGCCGGTATCGTCGTAGTATGTCGATTCACTCATCATTTCTTCTGCCATGACTGATCCCGCTCCCAGCATATTTGCCAGAAGCATTGACAGCGCAACAGCAAACGATAACGGTCTTCGTAAATACGTTGCTTTTCCTTTCAATCTGTGTCTCCTTTATACTAATATCGATATTAATACAAAGTACCTGGTGCTCTTCCTGTGATTCCCCCTGCGCAAACCTCCCTTCTGTCATGGAAAAAGGCAACAAAAAAGACGGATCCCTCCGCCTTTTTCATTGCCTGTGTGCGCCAGGTATTTTATATCAGTATCATTGTATCACGGGATTGACATAAAAAATTTCCTATTTCTTCCCATCTGTTCCCGTTTGTTCCCAGTCATTCCCAAGCAATCCGTATTATATCAAAATTATTCTTCATCGAAGTCTTCTGCGGTTTCTTCATACCTTAAATCCAAGTACTCTGAAATATTATCATATACATCAGAAATATCGTTTATTAAAGCATGTCCGTTTTGTATATTAGTTTCATAAAAATTATAATATCTAGCTTCACGAGTTAAATTAGGTTTAGCAGTCAATCTTTCCGGAATAAGATATTTTTTTATATTTGTATTTAAATCACTTCTCAGTGAAGGGGTGTACAAAATCAAATGATAATTCTGGAACCAATATTCTTCACCTGTAAGTGCTTTAAGCGAAGAAATTTGACTTACTGAGAATGCATTTTCTTTAATGTAATAGGAAATCAATACTTGATTTTGTGACTGTAAAACCAACTCGGTTGTTTCAGTAATAATGTCGTCAAAATCCAGCATTTTGATTGCATAATAGAAATACAATTGGACATCATGAAGTTCCTGCTTTAATGCCTCCTTATATCGTGCTTTAAAAAAAGTTTTTGTATTTGGATTTTCCTTAATATCTTGAATATCGCCTATTATGTGTGATACGTATAGCAGACTTTCTGGTGCATACTTTATTAAGAAAAACCATTGATGTAAATCATATGAGTGCACTTTATATTTCGTATAATCACAGGACTGGAAATGTTTAGTTTTAAAGAAATTGGTAATGAAGCTACGCTTACTTTTTTCATCTTGTAATCCTGACAATCTATAAATAAGTTGATTTAAAAATGAATACCTATGTGTTACAGGTGATGCCGGATGTTTTTCATGATTTTCAAAATCTTTTAATACGTCCAAGTTCCAATTTCTAATAGTTGCTTTCCAATATCGAGTCAACAGATTATATTCATTATATGTTTCGTACGTCCATTTTTCTTTCTTTTCTTTCCTGACAAAATCATACTCTTCCAGAACTTTATCAAAAAGGTTTAGAACCTTCTCAACATCATTTTCATTGCAGAAAAAATAGAAATCGTCAGAAAAATATTTAAACACACAATTAATGGAATCTGCATCAATAACTTCCTGCAAAGCTGTTGAAATTTTACTAGATAAATACTCTGCAAAGTATAAAGAAAGATAGTTGCCCATAAGTAAACCACTAGTTCGACCGTTATTTAACCATGCAAGTGCATTGTCCTCCAATCCATATACATCCAAATCTAAATAATGAGTATAAATTCTTCCATAATATTCGCTAATGTCAAGCTTTATTAATACATCATAATTACATAGATTGATAAAGTCCTCATTCAGCTGAAGATTATAATTGCCAGACACAAAATCACCTGTATCCAAATTTGCTTCCAGGCGTTTATGATGTGGATCCAAATTCATTATATCATTAAAATTGGGTAATCCACTATAGTAATGATAAGCTCTAACAAAATTCAAAATATTTGGCATCTTGATTGTTCGAAAGCAATCATCAGCTTTATATATTCTAAAAGATACTGGTTTGGTCCAACATAGTTCACAAACAGGATCAAATGTTGAAATATCGGTTGTATAATCCAATTGGTCGATGCTTATAAAATGACGGACTGGATTTCTGAAATTATAAATATTACTTAAATTCATTGTCTTCCTCTTCACCAAATTTTTCATTTTTTTCAACGGAGGAACTTATTTTACTTTACAAAAGATATTCAAGAACATATACGCTTTTTATGCTCAGTCTGTTTCTTCCTCAATTTCTACAATAATTCCTAATTCAAGCAAAGCCATTCCAACAAGTGAAATAAGTGAAAAATTGTTTTCTGTATTGTATTTTTGCTGCTGATAATCATATACAGCTAATAAAGTGGGGGCCAGATGATCTAAATCATAATTTACAATGCTCATTGCTTCAAGTCCCTTATCCATTTCATCAATAGAATGGATAAGACGCGCCTCGGCTTCATCAGTACTATTTGATAATACTAATTCTACAGTTTTAAGATGTATATCTGTTTTATCCGCTGAATCATCAGGACATATAGCATTAGTAAGTACTGGTTTTACATCTTTTCCCAAGCAAAAGGCTTCTTTATATACATCTTCCTGAATAAGAGACAATAAATAACTTTCTATCGCGGGATAACTTAAAAGCAGCTGTCCCTGATCGCCAAATTCATTACCATATGGATCTGTATATTTTTTGACATATTGCCCTCTTAGCTCGTTACGTTTATAACTAAGGACATCTCTGTCATACAAAAAGAAGATCGGGCAGTCTTCTGGCTTAATATGAAATTCTTCTATTAGCCTGCAAAATAAAACATCGATGGCATCTTCATTTAATTGAGTCAATTGGTTTTTGGGAAGGTTCAATGCAAACACACGGTATTGAGGATTATTTCCATAACCAATAAATTCTTCAGATCCTCGTCTTAATTCCTGAACCTCGTATCCCAATATATCGGCAAATATCGCTTTTAATAATCTGAGTTCCGTTCCACCAGTATCTGGGCGTCCTCCTTCAACAACAAAAATTACATTTCCGATATTTTTCGATTTATCAATCTTATATTTCTTCATATATCGGTAACCCCTCAAACATACCGCTCAGATACATTTTCTCCAAATTCTGCGCTTCTCGAGGTTTGAATTGAGATATTCGCTTAACTGCACTGCCTTTCATAGCTTCAAATGTAACTAAGTTTACCTGATCCGGACGAAGAACAGAGTTAGATATCAAATTGGTATGGTGTGATGTGATGAAAATTTGTGAACCGGCTGCATTATCCATAAAAAATCTAATTATTTTTTCTGCCAGTCTATTATGAAGACTGTTGCCAAATTCATCGATAATCAGCATACCTGCGTTTTCAATCACACGAATAATATTTGGCAATAAATCTGCAAAAACCTGGTTTCCCTGCGATTCATTTACAATAATATTGGGAATAGGGAAATTTCTTCGTTTGAGAAATACCGCCTTCTGATCAGAACCAATAGTAATTTTTAATCCTGCTCCTTCACTCTCAGAACCATATTCCATTACAAAATCATATTTAAAATCTTCCAAAACTTTATTGATTTTATCTACACCAAACTCCTCCGCGTATTTTGTAATCGTTTTTCCATATGTCGCACCTAAATTGTACCCATCGACAACATATGAATTTTGTATATAATCCATCAACTTTCTAAGTGTTGGTTCCTGTGGAAAACGACCAGTATTAAATGATGCTGTTCTCAAAAATAATGTTTCACCATCAAGTTGTTCATCAATAGTCACAGTTTGACCAATTCTTAACTCGCCAGTATTCCCATTTCTCCTTAAAAACAATATTCCATCAATTTTTAACTCTTCAGAAATAGTATTGGTTTGTACGTTATATTCGATGACATATACGACTTTTTTCTGATTAAAAACAAATTCATATTCGACAGTTGTGATAGGATTCTTGGAAAAGAAACAGCGGTATCCCGATATTTTCATTCCTTCGCCTTTAATCATTTTTACAACAAACGAAATTCCTTTTAATGCATTAGATTTACCAGAAGCATTTGGTCCAATTAACATAGCACCTTTTAAGAATTCATCTTCATAAACATTACACGCTCTAAGGATAGAATATTTAGATGCCGTGAAATCAAATTCTGTTCTTTCTGCAAATGATAAGAAATTAGTAAGATACATTTTTGTTAACATAGTATATTCCCCCTTGCTTTCATATATTTTATCTCAATATTGAGCAACATTCAATAGGTACTGTAATTTTTTTACACTATGAAAGTAATTATTTTTCATGTCTGTACATTCAAATTTGAACAGTGTCTTGTATTACACGAAGCTGCTATTTATAGTATTCACTACAAAATTAAATGTATCATAATAGCACTATAATTTTTTACACTCACTTTACGAATACTAATTGTGGGGTTCATTTTGTTTTCAACATTCTCAGAATTTAATAAACGCTTCAGTCTCATCATGGACTGAAGCGTTAAAAAGCATTTTTCATTAACGACTATTTCTATAGATCAGCAAATCTGAATTAGTATCCTTCGGTAATATCAATTACACTGCCATCCACTGCATTAACCGCCATCAGGATCCAAGGCTTCTGCTCTGTATCCCAGAAATCTGCACTCTTGTCGCCCTCATATACGTAATGATGGCTGGCATCTCCGTAAAACACCCATGTCGGAATCAGTAATCCGGTACGATCTGTATCAGATTTTCTAACACGCATGAGTTCCAGTTTTACTTCTGAAACAACTGCCTTTGAATCTTTACACGTATCTCCCCACTGTTCCATATCTTCATTCATAGTGACAGGCATCATGTGTTCGAAAATATCTTTTGCAGCTTCAAAAGAGATAATAGACACATCATCAGAAATTGTATCATCTATGGTAATCGGATAATCCCATTTCA
>JAGHUF010000044.1 GCA_018064935.1 Candidatus Merdinaster equi
ACTCGGCTCATAACTGTCTGAAGCACTTCGAAAGGAATCTGCGCTGCTTCTGCTGTCATGAAATCAATTGTACGAACTGCACGGACAACTACAGCATAGTCATATGTACGTTCATCTCCCATGACACCTACAGAACGCATATTTGAAAGAGCGGCAAAGTACTGATTAGGCATCCATGGTGCATCGCAGCCATGCTCATCCTTATATGCCTTCAGCGCCTTATCTACCTCTTCTCTGTAGATATAATCTGCGTCCTGAACAATTTTAACTTTCTCAGCAGTCACTTCACCAATGATACGAATACCAAGGCCTGGTCCCGGGAACGGCTGGCGATATACCAGGAATTCTGGAAGTCCAAGCTCAAGTCCAGCCTGTCTTACTTCGTCCTTAAACAGATTTCTGAGAGGTTCAACAATATCCTTGAAATCCACGAAGTCTGGAAGTCCTCCAACATTATGATGTGACTTAATCACTGCTGACTCACCACCAAGTCCGGACTCAACAACATCGGGATATATAGTTCCCTGAGCAAGGAAATCAACCGCACCAATCTTCTTGGCCTCTTCCTCAAACACACGGATGAATTCTTCTCCTATAATCTTACGCTTACGCTCAGGCTCCTCAACACCTGCAAGCTTGCCGTAATAACGCTCCTGCGCATTAACGCGGATGAAGTTTATGTCAAATGAACCATCTGGTCCAAAAATTTTCTCAACCTCATCTCCTTCATTCTTACGAAGTAGACCATGATCAACGAATACGCATGTAAGCTGTTTACCAATCGCCTTTGCCAGAAGTGCCGCAAGAACAGATGAATCAACTCCACCAGAGAGAGCCAGAAGCACCTTGCCATCTCCAACCTTCTCACGAACTTCGCGAACTGTATTCTCAACGAAAGAATCCATTCTCCAGGTTCCGGCACAACCACAGATCTTTCTAACAAAGTTGAAAAGAATTTCTTTTCCATACTCGCTGTGAAGAACCTCTGGATGGAACTGAATCGCATACAAAGGTCTGTCATCCTCTGTAGCAAGCGCTGCATAGGGACAATCTTCAGTGTGAGCAATCGACTTAAATCCGGGTGCAGCCGTTGAAATATAATCATTATGGCTCATCCATACGATGCTCTCTGTTGGAACCCCCTCAAAAAGCAGTGATGAGGTGTCAAAAGTCGTAACTGTCTTACCATACTCTCTGACAGGCGCTTTTTCTACCTTTCCGCCCAATACATACTGCATGAGCTGAGCTCCGTAGCAAAGTCCCAGAACAGGAACTCCCAATCCCTCAAAAAGCTCTCTTGTCGCAGTAGGTGCACCCTCTTCATATACACTATTTGGTCCACCAGTCAGGATGATTCCCTTCGGATTCATCTCCTTAATCTTCTCAATATCTGTCTTGTAAGAATAAATCTCACAATAAACATTGCACTCTCTGACGCGGCGCGCTACCAGCTGATTATACTGTCCGCCGAAATCAATTACGATTACCATCTCTCTGTCATTCATGCTCCGTGCCTCTCCTTCTCGTAGCTCTCTACCGATTCTCTCTCACTGTAATGATACTTTTGACCTTTTATTTCCTGATAATCTTCATGCCCTTTTCCCAGCAAAATAATAAGATCCCCCGGCTGGGCATTGTCCATCGCATACCAGATTGCCTCACGCCTGTCTTCTATCTCAATATACTTGCCATTACTCTTCGCAAGTCCAACCTTAATATCCGCATTAATGGAACTTATATCCTCATCTCTCGGATTATCCTGTGTCAGAATGGACAGGTCCGCCATCTTACCGCACAGCTCACCCATGGCATATCTACGGAGCTTTGAGCGGTTTCCTCCACCTCCATACACACAGGTTATATGAGCCGGATTATACTCTTTTACTGTGTTAAGAAGACTCTCAACACTCACCTCATTGTGTGCATAATCAATCATAACTGAGTATGATCCACTGACAGGAACCATCTCCACTCTTCCCTTCACGTGAACCCCTGCAAGAGCTTTCAGCATATTTTCCTGCGGTATCCCCAGACAAACACCAAGCGACAGTGCGCAGAGTGCATTGTATATATTGAACTTACCCGGAACAGGAAGATATACCTTGGCTTTCATATCTCCACCTGTCTCAAAGCTTATGCCAAGCTCACTTCCATTTCTGACAAGCTCATATGAATCAGCACGAAGATCTGCCGCAGAATCAAATCCAAATGTCATTATGTCACAGGTATGCTCCTTAATTACACCCTCCCACGAAGCATCATCCATATTTATGATGCCCATATGACACTGCTTAAACAAAAGAGATTTACAATACAGATACTCCTCCATTGACTCATGTTCGCCAGGTCCGATATGGTCCGCCGAGAAATTCGTGAATATACCATAATCAAAGGTCACTCCCGCAACTCGGCTCATCTTAAGTCCCTGCGAGGATACCTCCATCACGACATGTGTGCATCCTGCATCCACCATCATCGCGAACAGCTTCTGAAGCTCATAACTCTCTGGAGTAGTATTCCCAGTCTTTATTTTTTCTCCATTGATTAGCGCACCTATCGTTCCTATAATTCCAGTCTTAAATCCGGCCTTTTCAAGGACCTCCTGAATCATAAACGATGTCGTCGTCTTGCCTTTGGTTCCTGTTATTCCAATTGTAGTGAGCTTCTCTGCAGGATATCCAAACCAGGCAGCAGACATAATTGCCAGTGCAAGCCTGTTATCCTTTGTGGAAATGACTGTTACCTTATCATCCACATTCATTGTCACCAAAAGATCACGAACACTATCAGCATGATCCTCCTCAATAACAACAAGGGATGCACCATGCTCAATCACATCAGCTATATAATCATGTGAATCTCTTACCGTTCCTCGTATGCATATAAATGCAGAGCCTGATTCGACCTTCCTGGAATCATAAACAACACCGCTGATTTCCATATCAGCACTGGTATCTTTTGAACCAAGAACATATTTGTAATCCAGTTTTTGCACAAGAGATGAGAATTTCATCTTAACACCCTTACCTTTTCATTAACTTGCAGGCTTTGGTTCGCAATAATATCCTACCTGTATAAATACTCTGATTTCTGATTAAAGAAGACTCGTTCGGCTAACCGATGAGTCTTCTAACGCTTTTATTATTTCTTAATTCCTGCCTAGACCATATATTGCATGTCATCGGTATCTATTTCCGACTCAAATATAATATGTGACGGACCTGTCATAAATACATGATTTGTTTTTTCATCCCACTCGACCGTGAGATCTCCACCAATCTGATGAACTGTCACTTTCCTGTTACACATACCGAGGCGCATCGCAAAAACAGCAGCTGTGCAGCAGCCCGTTCCACATCCAATCGTCTCGCCACAGTTTCTCTCCCATTCACGAATCTTAATATAATCTCTATTCACAACCTGCGCGAAAGTGACATTCGTTTTTTGGGGGAACAACTCAAGATTACATTCAATCGCTTTTCCATACCCCTCTACATCAAAAGAGTCAACGTCATCAATGAATGAAACCGTATGGGGATTGCCCCAGCTTAAGCTTGACAGATTCATAGTCTTATCGAGGACAGCTACCGGCTGATCAACAAACTCATCTAACTGCGTCTGGACAGGAATCTGCTGTTTGGAAAACCTTGGCTCACCAATATCAGCACAAATATTCACAGCCTTCTTATCTTCAACAAACAGGTGAACTCTCTGAACTCCACCAATTGTCTCAATCGTTATATCTTCTTTGCTTGTCAGACCGTAATCATAAACATACTTGCTTGTGCTACGGAGTGCATTTCCGCACATCTCCGCTTCACTTCCATCTGGATTAAAAATCCTCATTCGAAAATCGCACTTCTCAGATGGGCATATCATTACCATTCCATCAGAACCAACTCCGAAATGTTTGTCACTTACAAATCTTGCAAGCTCATTCTCATTTGTAATATTCTGATGAATCGCATCTATATATATGTATGGATTCCCATAGGCCTGCATTTTGGTGAATCTAATCTTCATGTTTACCGCACTCTCACCTAAAAAACATCTACCCGTTTATTGCCTGATCCAAGTCTGCAATCAAATCGTCCGCATTCTCAAGTCCTGCAGACAATCTAAGCAGACAATCAGTAATTCCAAGAGCATCTCTTATTTCTGCTGGGATAGATTCATGTGTCTGAGTCATTGGATATGTAATCAATGTTTCAGGTCCACCAAGGCTCTCTGCAAAATAGATAAGATCAACTCTCTTTAATATCTTTTTAACCATATCGGCACTCTCTACTGCAAAAGAGAGCATGCCGCCAAATCCTGTACACTGCTTCTTCATGATGTCATAGCCCTGACTATCTTCGAAGCCGGCATAATATACCTTCTTAACCTTATCCTGCGTTCTCAGCCAATTTGCAATCTTCATTGCATTCTCGCTGTGACGTTCCATTCTAAGATGAAGGGTTTTAAGACCTCTGATTAACAGCCATGCATCCTGTGGCGCAAGCTGTGATCCATAAGTAATAAGATGCTTCTGAATCTGATCTATATACTCTTTGTCCTTTAGAACAACTATTCCTGCAAGAACATCATGATGTCCGCCGATAAACTTCGTTCCACTATGAACAACAATGTCCGCCCCGAGTGTCAACGGCTTCTGGAAATAGGGAGACATCAATGTATTATCAACAACAAATATCAGACCATGTGCATGCGCAATTTCAGCTATTTTGCTTATATCAGCCACCTTCATCATTGGATTAGTCGGCGTCTCCAAAAACAGCATCTTTGTTTTCGCAGAAATCGCCTTTTCAACATTTGCAGGATCACACATATCCACGTATGTGAATGTAAGATTCTGCTTCCTCAGTGGCGAATCACCCAGACGGAAAGTGCCTCCATAAATATCATCGCACAATACAACCTCGTCGCCGGGATTTAACAAGTCGAATACAGCTGCATTTGCTGCCTGACCAGAAGTAAATGCAAATGCTCTCTCTCCTCTTTCAAGGATTGCCATTGTCCTCTCAAGTTCCTGTCTTGTAGGATTCTGCAGCCTCGAATAATCGAATCCAGTTGACTCAAATAATCCTCTATGGCGGAATGTTGCAGCCTGATAAATCGGAAAACTAACTGCCCCCGAAAAAGGATCATGACCTAATGCACCATGCACCGTCTGCGAATCAAAATGCAGGTTTTCTTTCCTGTCATAGTCATTGAAATTATCGAAATTTTTCATACTCACTTCTCCTTTTTCGCAATGCGATTATGAGAAAATAATATGTTATCTTCAACCACTAACTTCCATACAGCTCACGGAAATTATAAATCACAGTTATTTACTGTTCTTGGATATGGAAGTACGTCACGAATATTTCCAATTCCAGTCAGATACATAACGCATCTCTCGAATCCAAGTCCAAATCCGGCATGACGTGCACTTCCATATTTGCGGAGATCAAGATAGAAATCGTAATCCTCTTTGCGAAGTCCAAGCTCATCCATTCTCTTTTCCAGAAGTTCAAGCGAATCCTCTCTCTGGCTTCCTCCAATAATCTCACCAATTCCAGGAACCAGACAGTCCATAGCTGCAACTGTCTTGCCGTCCTCATTGAGCTTCATGTAGAAGGCCTTGATTTCCTTAGGATAATCGGTAACAAATACTGGGCGCTTGAATTCTTTCTCAGTAAGGTATCTCTCATGCTCTGTCTGGAGATCGCATCCCCAGTATACCTTGTAATCGAATTCGTCATTGTGCTTCTCAAGAATCTTGATAGCCTCAGTGTATGTAACATGACCGAACTCAGAATTAACAACGTGATTGAGTCTCTCAAGAAGACCCTTGTCGATAAACTCATTGAAGAATTTCATCTCTTCAGGACACTTCTCCAAGGTATATCTGATTACATATTTAATCATTGCTTCTGCGAGAATCATGTCGTCCTTGAGATCTGCAAAACACATCTCTGGCTCAATCATCCAGAACTCTGCTGCATGTCTGGTTGTATTTGAATTCTCAGCACGGAAAGTTGGTCCAAATGTATAAACATTCTTGAATGCAAATGCATATGCCTCAACATTCAGCTGACCAGATACTGTCAAATTGGTTGGCTTTCCAAAGAAATCCTGCGAATAGTCAACTGATCCATCTTCATTCTTAGGAATGTTATTAAGGTCCATGGTTGTAACCTGGAACATCTCTCCAGCACCCTCACAGTCAGAACCTGTGATCAAAGGAGTGTGAACATATACAAAGCCTCTCTCCTGGAAGAAGTTGTGGATAGCGTACGCAATTACTGAACGAACACGGAATACTGCAGAGAAGGTGTTTGTTCTTGGACGAAGATGTGTAAGTGTACGAAGATACTCAAGAGTATGGCGCTTCTTCTGAAGAGGATAGTCAGGTGTTGATTCACCCTCAATACAAACCTCCTGTGCCTGCATCTCAAACTTCTGCTTTGCTTCAGGCGTTGCAACAATCTTTCCTTTGACGATAACTGCACTTCCTACACCCAGCTTGGTTACATCCTTAAAGTTCTCAAGCTGTTCGCCATATACAACCTGAAGTGTCTCAAAAAAAGTACCGTCATTAACAACCAGGAAACCGAAGGTCTTGGAATCTCTGTTGCTTCTAACCCAACCTCCAATTGTGACTGTCTTATCAACATATTTTTCTGTCTCTCTGTACAACTCTCTGATGTCTGTTAATTCCATTGTGTCCTCTTTTCCGCTACGCCGTGCGTAGATTTTTTATGCATGTATTTTATATGAATATTACAGATTGTTATGTGCTTCGCATTTTCACAATCCCACCCACAATTTGCTATTTGTGAGTTTATTTCTAGTTAGAAACAAATGTATTGTTATTATTAAGGAAATCGTTTACACGATTATATACGATGTAAAGATTTCTGAAATCATCCTTTGAAACCGCCTCAAGCATTGCATCAACGGAATCGTAATAACCGAACTGCTCGATATATGCCTGCGCCTCTTTATCAAACTGCTCCTGTGTCACAATTGACAGATTCTCAGCATCTGCTATCGCCTCAAATGTAAGGGCCTCCCTTGCACTCGATGTAGCTGCCTCAGCAACATCGGCCTCAAATGCCTCTTCCGTAGTTCCATAATATGTCTCGAGGAATTCACCCCTTGTTATACCAAACATCTGCGAATAGTAATCGACCTGCTCGTAAAATGCAGCCGCATAATAATCATACAATTCCTTTGGTGGTTCTTTAATATATTTGCAGTTAGCCATCACGGTACTAATCAGCGCACTCTTGCAGGCATCAGCGTATTTCTCAGCTGCTTCCTCTTCCAGCTGCTGTCTTCCCAAAGCCTTGAGCTCATCAACAGTATTGCAGCCGACATTCATATTCTTAACGGTCTCATCAGTCAGCTCAGGAGATACCTTCTCAGTAATTCCCACAAGACCGATTGTGAAATCAATATCCTTGCCAGCCATCTCCGGACGGTAGTTATCTGGGAAAGTCAGATGAAGCACCTTCTCTTCTCCGACTGACATGCCTACTATTCCATCTTCGAATCCAGGAATCATGGTCCCAGAACCAAGCACAAGTGAAGTTGTCTTTCCTTCGGGTGTAGTTGCGGATTCAATTTCCTCGCCATCCATAACACCCTTGAAAGTAATTTCAACTGTATCACCATTCACTGCTGCTCTGTCTGTTACTGCCTGTGATACCGCAACAGTTGGAAGATACACTTCATTAATGTAATTAAGAATATCCTCATCAGTGACTGCTTTGAGCGGATCCACCGAAATAGTCATGTTTTTATAATCACCAAGTGTTAAATACTCACTTGTGTCTATATTTGCGAGGGACTCCGCATTCCCTGCAAAAATATCCTGCGATACATCAGGTGTTTCTGTCACAACATTTGTATTCGCAGAATTATTCTCACCATTATTCTGTCCGCACGCTGCCAGCATAGCCATGGCCGCCAAAATAGACACGAGCACTAGACTTCTTTTTTTCATATCTCCAAGCCTCTCCTTTTGTTGTTACAGTCGCATCAACATACAATATATAGATATACTATAACATTTCATTTATATCACAAACACGCCCATAAATAAAGACTTTCTTGCCTGTCGCATAGAAAAATGCTACAATAATTCTGCTTTATTTTATATATAGAAAGGTGGTCGTATATATGGATCCCGTCTGGTTAACAATACTCATTGTTTTAGGCGTTGTTGTCGCTGTTTTAGTTGTTCTTTATTTTGTAGGTAAGAAGCTTCAGAAGAAGCAGGAAGCTCAGCAGAGTCAAATTGAAGCCTCAAAGCAGACATATAATATTCTTGTAATTGACAAAAAGAAGATGAAGCTCAAGGATGCAGGCCTTCCAGCTGCTGTTCTTGCTCAGACACCCAAGATGATGCGCGGTGCAAAGATGCCAATCGTTAAGGCTAAGATTGGTCCGCAGATTACTTCACTTATTGCTGATGCGAAGATTTTTGATTTGATTCCAGTGAAAAAGGAAATCAAAGCCACAATCAGTGGAATATATATCACAGATGTTAAGGCCGTTAGAGGTCCAGCTCTTGTAGCTCCTAAGAAGAAAAAGAGCAAGTACGCTAAGATGGTCGATAAGCTTCAGGAAAAAGCAGGCGCTAAGCCAATCAAATAAAAAAAGACCGGTTCTTGGACCGGTTCTTTTTTATTACCCGACAGGCGACACCTCAATAATAATCAGCGAGCTTCCGCTCTCCGAATCATCCCCATTCCAAAGGATTCTGTATTTTGCTCTGATATTTATGGTGTCATCATTTTCCTTGTACTTGACGAGTTCTGTCTTTATCGACATCGGAAGCACTCCATATGGCGTTTGGTAGGAACACTCAGTTATTCCCCTCAAATCAAACACCATCTTAACGGTTGAATGTCCTTTTTTTACCACCTCAAGCAGACCCTCACTATATTTGATAAGCTGGTCTGTCTTCTCACCGCTCTCCGGGTCTGTCTCATGAAAAGAAATATAGTGCATTCCATCCTTGAGATAATGACTGCCAGTTGCTCTGGTGACTACCTCATCTTCATTTCCATCTATATCTGTGTGTATTCCACGGATTGTTATATCTGCTTCTCGTCTCATATTATGATTCTTTTTGCGATTCTTTTTGTAATTCTGTTATCTAATTTCCACTCACACACTCGCATTCGAATACTCCCTCAATGCCGCTCAGTTTAGAAAGAGCATCTTTTGCTTCTTTTCTCTTCTCATCATTATCAAAAATAGCAAATACAGTGGGACCGCTACCGCTCATCATTGCAGCTAATGCACCACGTGCCATCAGTATGTGCTTCAATGCATCAATTTCAGGATGCTCTGGAATTGTAGCAAGCTCCAGCACATTCCCCATAAATCTGGTAATCTTAGCGATATCTCCTGCTTCGACACCTTCTCTTAATGAATCAATATCTGGATGTGGTAGGTTGTCAATTTCATCAAGGTCAGCATATACCTGTGGAGTTGAAACAGCGGCATTTGGTTTCACTAATAAAAGCTTCAACTGCGCATTCGATGCAATGGGTGTTAATACCTCTCCAATTCCCTCGGATAAATAGGTTCCTCCCATGATGCAAAAAGGCACATCTGCTCCAACCTTTACTCCCACTTCACACAGCTGCTCGGCACTTAACCCAAGCTCGAACATTTCATTAACAGCAATAATCGTCGCCGCAGCATCAGTGCTGCCTCCGGCAAGTCCCGCAGCAACAGGAATCCGTTTGACAAGATGTATGTCTACAGACGGAATGCTGAATTCAGCATATTCACACAGCTTCTTAATAGCCTTATATATCAGATTGTGATCATCCAGAGGAACAAGCTCATTCCCACCTTCCATGGAAATACTCACACCACCCTCTGCCTTTTCAGTAAAGGTAAGCGTATCATGCAGGCTTATGCTCTGCATGATCATCTTGACATCATGATAGCCATTGTCCCTTTTTCCAGTCACATCAAGGCCAAGATTAATTTTTGCATATGCTTCTCTTGTTATCTGTTTCATATTATTCCTGAACCGCTCCAACTAATTCGTTAACGTCTTCTATGCCATATTTTTTCATATATGCTTCGATTCCATCAACTATCTCAGAAGTCGCATATGGATTCATGAAATTTGCAGCTCCAACACTTACCGCACTTGCACCAGCAAGCATAAATTCAATGGCATCATCTGCATTCATAATTCCACCCATTCCAATCACAGGAATCTTAACAGCATGGGATGCCTGATACACCATTCTCACCGCAACCGGTTTAATTGCAGGACCAGACATTCCACCAGTCTTATTTGCCAGCACAAATTTTCGCTTATTTATATCAATCTTCATACCTGTAATAGTATTGATCAATGAAATTGCATCTGCTCCTGCTGCCTCTGCAGCCTTGGCCATTTCTGTAATGTCAGTAACATTTGGAGACAGCTTCATTATTACCGGCTGCTTCGCATGCTTTTTTATCTCCGATGTGATATTATAAAGAGCATCTGCTTTCTGACCAAACGCAATTGCTCCCTCCTTCACATTAGGGCACGAAACATTTATTTCAAGCAAATCGACTCTCTGATCTCCTAATCTGTCAACTACTTCAAGATAATCCTCAACACTCTTACCACATACATTGACAATAACCTTGGTATCATAGCCCTTCAAAAATTCAAGATCTCTCTCAATAAAGGTGTCTATTCCGGGATTCTGAAGTCCGATAGCGTTAAGCATTCCACCATATACTTCAGCCACTCTTGGAGTGGGATTACCCGGCCATGGAACATTCGCTACCCCTTTTGTCACTACTGCCCCAAGTTTATTTAAATCAACGAACTCTCCATATTCCATTCCAGAGCCAAAAGTACCCGATGCTGTCATCACTGGATTCTTCAGGGTTACACCTGCAATTGTTACTTCTGTTTTCATAATAATCTTTATGCCCTTTCTTTAACCTGCGGATTCAAACCTGTATATTAGATTTCAACATCATCGGCGTCAAATACTGGTCCATCAGTACATATTCTTGCATTATGAACCTTTGAATGCGAATCAACATCCTTTGTCTTACATACACAGCCGAGACATGCACCCACTCCACATGCCATTCTCTCTTCAAGCGAGATATATGCTTTTATAGAATTCTCTTCTGCATACTTTTTAATGGCGCGAAGCATTGGCATTGGTCCACAGGCCATAATTACATCTGCAGAAATATTGTTTTCTGACACAGCTGTCAGAACATTGCCCTTTGTCCCTACTGAACCATCTTCTGTAGCAATTACTACCTTTGCATTTTTCTCCAGATCTTCTTTTAGAAACAGCTTGGAATCTCTATATCCAACGACTGCATAAACCTCAGTACTGTCAGCCTTACCAGCCTCTGCTGCTGCCGCTTTAATCTGCCCTGCCAGCTCTACCATAGGGGGAATACCTATTCCGCCGCCCATGAGAAATACTTTTTTCCCTACCGCTTTTTCAACAGGGAAACCATTTCCAAGATTACCAAGGAGCC
The DNA here is from genome assembly GCA_018064935.1 of Candidatus Merdinaster equi. Lineage (GTDB taxonomy): Bacteria > Bacillota > Clostridia > Lachnospirales > Lachnospiraceae > Merdinaster > Merdinaster equi. Next base: position 11,527 of record JAGHUF010000044.1, read on the forward strand.
TTACGCTGTCGCCTTCCTTAAGAGTTGACATTTCCCCTGTTCCCGTACCTGCTATTCTATATACCAGTCTAAGTGTTTTAGCTACCTTATCTGCCTCGCAGATACTTATAGGTCTTGGAAGAAGAGCTGATTTATTTTTCAGATATACTCCCACAAACTGCCCTGCCTTTGCATCCTGAGCCAGCTCAGTCTCAATTTTCAAATCATAAATTGAAGGGGCTATTTCCTTCTGAGATAGTACAATCCCCTCTGTTACCTCTTTTTTCATCTACACTCTCACTTTCATATATTAATTCCAATTAATTTTGGTTTATTCAACTTTGAAAACAATCCTTCCACCGCAGATTGTACACATGACTCTGCCTCTCAGTTTTTCACCAAAAAACGGTGAATTAGCCGACTTGGAACAGGTCTTGTCATACACCCATTCTGCACTCGGATTGAAAACACATAGATCCGCACACTCACCTTCTTCAATCATACCCGCATCAATTCCGTACATCGTTGCAGGATTAAGCGACATTTTTGCAGCGAGTTCAGCCGCTGTCAGATGTCCCTTTTCAACCAGCTCCTGATAGCACAGGCTAAGCGAGGTCTCGAGTCCGGTTATTCCACTTGGCGCCTTTGTAATCTCCTGTGCCTTCTCATCCCTCGCATGTGGTGCATGATCGGTCGCAATCAGGTCAATTGTTCCGTCCCTCAAACCAGCTATTATCGCCAGTCTGTCAGCTTCCGTTCTAAGAGGTGGATTCATCTTGGCCAGAGTACCTTTTTCGATAACCGACTGCTCAGTTAGTACAATGTGATGAGGAGTCGCTTCAGCGTGAATTGAATTGTCTTTTGCTCTTTTCTTCGCCGCTCTCACAAGCTCTACTGCCTCTTTGCTTGATATGTGCTGAATATTAAGAACAGCATTCTCCTCAAGTGCCACCTCGAGATCTCTTGCAACAAGTGACACCTCCGCTTCTGAAGGAGATCCCCCAATTCCATAATACTCAGACGCTTTTCCTCTATTAATTCCATTCTCGGAAATCTTGGTTTTGTCCTCCTCGTGAAGCGACATAGGAACCTTAAGCTGCGAACTTATCCTCATCGCTTTCCGAAGTAGTTCCTCATCCATAAGCGGTATTCCATCATCTGTAACTCCTACCGCACCGAGCTCAATCATGCGCTTCATATCTGTGAGCTGCTCACCCTTTAAATCCTTAGTCACGCTACAGCATGTATAGATATGAATATCTGTCTTCTTACCTTCTTCGATAACATACCCAAGCGTCTCCTCGTTATCCACGCAGGGCTTTGTGTTCGCCATAAGAACTACACTTGTCACTCCTCCTGCCGCAGCAGCAAGACTTCCAGTATGTATATCCTCCTTATGCGTAAATCCTGGGTCTCTGAAATGTACATGCACATCCACAAGTCCCGGCATTACTATGCAACCAGTCGCATCTACTCTTTCAGCCTGAATATCTCTTTCAGACATATAAACTGCCATATCTTTGCCCGGAAGAATCTTTTCGATTTTTTCATCCGTAATTAATATGTCGGATTCATATACTCTATTCGTCTTAGGATCAGCAATCTGTCCATTCTCGATAATATATCTACTCAAGATAAACCTCATTTCTATTTTGCAGTTTCCTGCGCCTCGTCGCGAAGCTTGGTTACCATTTCAGTTAATATCTCTCTGGTATATGCACCAGCAGCGCGCTGCTTTTCTTTGGGAAGATCGGAAATATAGAATGGTTTTCCAAATTCCACACTGACTTTTGTGGCAAATATTTTAGGAAAATGCGCTTCCCAGATATTAACAGAATTATGAATTGCAACTGGCACAATGGCACATCCGCCTCTTGCCGCAATCTTGAAAGAGCCCTCATGGAATTCAAGCAGCTGCGTCTCGTCCTCTCCTTTGTTTCTGGTTCCCTCAGCAAAAAGAGTTACACTGTGTCCTGACTTGACAAGATCTATACATTTAAGAATCAGCTGCGCTCCCTGTTTAACATCCTCACGATTCAAGAATTGGCAATTCATAATCCACATCCAGATATTGATGAATGGAACCTTTTTAACTGCATCCTTCGAGATAAATGCGGTTGGGCGGCTCACAAATGGATATGTCAGCATGATATCCCATATACTTCTATGGTTAGGAACAAACATAACCGCCTCACCCTTAGGGATATTCTCTCTTCCCTTCATGGTATATTTAACGCCTGCGGCTACCATTCCTATTCGCATTATTGCACCGACATATACCTGTGCAATGATGTGGGCTCTTCTTTCATTGAAGAGACGAAATACCACCAGAAACAGCATCAGCGGTATAGACACCAGAATAATGACTACTGCCACGAAAAAAAACGAAATCAAATGAAACATCTACTCTCTCCCTCTTACACTCTTTCACCAATCACTTATGGCTTCTATTTCTTAAGCATCTCAACTATTTTGGCATATCCCATTCCGTGCGATGCCTTGATTAGTATCGTATCCCCTTCATTAATCAGACCCGGAAGCTCTTTCATAAGTTCATCTGTGTCTGCAAAATGAACAGCCTTACATCCAGCCTTTACCGCCGCCTCATGCATACATTCACTCAGCCCGCCTGCGCTGATAAGAATATCCGCTTTATCTGCCGCATAGCTGCCTATTCCCTCATGAAGCTTCTTCTCATTGTCACCCAGTTCAAACATATCTCCAAGCACAGCAACCTTTCTCGAATCAGCCATATTTAACAGATCAAGCGATGCTCGCATGGAAGCCGGGCTGGCATTATAGCAGTCATCTATCACTGTATACTTATCAAGCCTCAAAATGTTACAGCGCCCTCCGAGTGGCCTCACACCTGCAAGCCCTTCAGTTATCGTTCCCAGCTCCATCCCCAGGGTCACACCAACTGCACATGCTGCAAGCGCATTGTAAATCATATGCTGCCCCGGCAAAGGAATGTGCGCCTCACACATGCCAACCGGTGTGTGCAGAATACAATCCGAACCAAACAATCCCAGATCCTTTATCTCATCTGCATAGTACGCAAAAGAAGAATCAAGCCCATAGAAAATCGGCTTTTTCCCTTTTACCTCCTGCAATGTACTAAGCTTATCATCATCGCCATTCAGTATTACAGTCGCGTTCTCTGACATGTAGTCGAATATCTCTGTTTTCGCCTTTAGGATTCCATCTCTTGTATGAAGGAATTCCAGATGACACTGACCTATATTGGTTATTACGCATATATCAGGCCTTGCGTCTCTCGACAGTTCATGCATCTCGCCAAAATCACTTATTCCCATCTCCAGAACAGCCGCCTGATGATGCTCTTTTATCTTCATTACCATCATCGGAAGACCCAGCGTATTATTCTGGTTTCCCTCGGTTTTAAGTGTATCAAACTGCTGTTCCAAAACTGCAGCAATAAATTCTTTTGTTGTCGTCTTTCCAACACTTCCAGTAATTCCAATAACCGGAAGTCTGAGTGTCAGTCTGTAAGCAGCGGAAATATCTTTTAATGCCTGGATGCTCGATGTAGCTATAATATATGATCTGCTTCCGTCCGGGCCGACAAGGTCCTCATCACTAGGCTTAGTTTCGCACACAACGCATGATGCTCCTTTTTCGTAGACACTACTTATAAAGTCATGCCCATCCACGCGCTCACCCTTCGCTGCAACAAAGACATCTCCGGGCATTATCTTGCGCGAGTCCATGTGAACATCACCGATGACCGTATTCTCTTTTCCACTCTCACAGAATAGTTTTCCGCCGCATGCAGCAGCCATTTCCTGAATTGTCACTGTTTTTTCCTCTGAACTCTCCCTGCGTCGAATTGCATCAACGAATTTTTCATCTACTCATATTTTGCGAGAGACAATTTTATAATCCACTCACATAATTCAGGGAACTCAACTCCCACAGCCTTTGCTTCCTGTGGTATCAAGGAGGTCTTGGTCATTCCAGGAAGTGTATTACCCTCAAGGCAGTAGAACCTGCTATCCTCCGTCATGATGAAATCAAATCTCACATATGTCTTAATTCCGAGAACTCTGTATGCATCCTCGGCGATTTTTTTCATTTTCTCATTCTGTTCTTCTGTAATTGGAGCCGGACAAATCTCGACCGTTGCACCTGCCTCGTATTTATTAGTGTAATCATATGTACCACTCTTTGGTGCTATCTCTACTCCCGGAAGAGCTTTTCCGTCCATCACTCCCATTGTGAGCTCACGACCCTTGATATATTCTTCTATTAATATTTCACCGTCGTATTTAACTGCTTCCTGCATGGCGGCCTTGTACTCATCCTCGGTGTTCACAATATAAACTCCGATTGATGAACCACCATTACATACCTTTACAACAGCTGGAAGTTTAACATCAGGAATTGGATTTCCAACTCTGTACATGCAGCTCTCTGGTGTCGGAATTTTATGATAGGTAAACAGCTCTTTTGTTCTGGCCTTGTTCATTGCTATTGCACTGCTCAGATAATCTGTTCCGGTATATTTGATATTGTACAGATCGAAGGCTGCCTGAATTTTACCATCCTCGCCATCTCCTCCATGAAGCGCAAGGAAGACTATGTCAGCCTCTTTACATAGTTCCATAACATTGGGGCCAAAAAATACATCAGGGTCTTTTCTTTTTGCTCTTACAGTCTTAAAATCAACCTCTACTCCAGCTCTTCCCTCGTCGGTTACCAGATTTTTTCTCTGAGCAAAGACATCTCGAATATCGTCTCCTTCATATCCAAGATATGAGTCTAGGAGAATCGCATCATGCTTCTCCTTTAAGACACCATATACCTGGGCTCCACTTGTAAGCGACACATTTCTTTCTGTACTAATTCCACCACATAGAACTACTATTTTCATTTTCCCTCACCTTTATCTCTCAAGTTTCTATTTTTCATACGTCATTTGACAATATTAATCCTCATATCTATGCAACTTGTTGCGAAAAGATGCCATCATGGCTATTTGTTCTGCTCAGATAATATCTCACACATGGCAAGAATTAAACTTGTCACGTAATCTGCATTGTTATTAATTACACAGTCTGCAGAATTAACTCCATACCCATCGATATAGGACTTGGCTTCAACATTTCTTCCCAAAAGAAAATGCAAATAGTCATTTTGCACTTTCACATACTCATGATTAGTAATTACGTAATTGATAATTGATATCCTGACAACATTGGCACATTGAACATCAAGATCACTATTCGAAACTAAAAAAGAAGAACCCTCAGAGTTGTGGCTTAGCTGCATGGCCTGCGCAGTAAGCGCTGACATAATCTTACTGCAAAGATTCCTGTCTACATCGCTCTTGCACGAAATATAACACACTTTGCCATAGTAGTCGTACGCATCATCTGCCACCTTATCAGCATGTGTCTCTAAATAGCTCTCTGCCTCGTTTCTGGCAATAGATGCTCCGCTTGCTCTGTAATACAGTACACTTCCATAAAACCTGAGTATTTTTTCTTCTTCGCTTGTAGCAGGCATCTTGAGTAGCTTGTCGTATGCTCTTTGTGACAACGCAAGATACCCATCTGCTTCGCCCTTCAACGTCTTCAGAATCTTGCAGCCTTGCGATATTGCGGCTGTTATTCCAACATATGAAGCCAGCTGCCTTTCATTAAGCGTAGCGGTATCCACATTCTTAATCGCGTTCCCAAGCCTTAACACCATATCCATAGCATCTGGTATGCCATTTCCACTTTCTGTGAGCTGATTGTCATCTGAGAACAATTGAGTATAATACTCAAGTGCAATTAACAGATTATGGATAGATACTGCTGTACGCGGCATATCCTCCGCAGACAGTTCTAGATTCTCATTCCATATTTCACTCAGGCAGGTAAGCATATCCCTGAATAGCGCAGAATTCAAACCGCTTCGTATTTCAAAAGGATATGACTCGCCTATTCCCTCCGTTCTTATGTGATATTTTCCCTCCTGAGTAAAGCCCGAAAAATATCCATAACTAACAGTCAACCCCGTCTGTTCCTCTATTCCATTTTTTTCTAATCGGCCAACATAAACGCTTTCCCCTGTATTATCATCAATGAGCTCGAATTCCTTAGACGGAACATCTCCAAGGCATATGACAACCTTGTCAGAAAACGTCTCGTAGCCATAACTATCCACCATCACATATGCTCTCATTGGTGTTTTCGTGTATGCGATGACACCCCCCTCTTTCTCTAATGGAACATATGGTGTATCTGATAAACCGAGCTCACCTTCGGTCAGCTGTTCACTATTTATATTATTTGATCCACTTGCGCAAGCACATAAATTCAACAAAATAAGCATCAATATTGCAAGCGCAACCACTCTTTTATTCTTTTTCATAGTCTTTTATATTTTACCACTTACGAGGGGTGCTAGCCATTGTTATTTTGGCTTACCAAAGGATTCCATCGCCTAACCTTCTTTCGCCTGACACATTATTATCGAATATTCGACAATTCACTTATCTTGCTCTTTTTCATTTTCGAGCCGAAATAAGAATTAACTTATCTTACAAAACTCAATAGGAGGAAGACATTTGAGAATTGACAACAGTTTTGTAGGAATGGAATCCGCCAGAAATGCCGTTTCATTTACGACATTCTCTGCAGGTACATATGCTATTAGCAATGTACTACAAGGAAGTGAAGAAAAAGGAAACAAGAATAGTTTCCAGAAGCTACTATCAGGCTGGGCTGACTCGACTTCAGACCTGGGCAGCTTAGGCGAAGGTCTTCGGTATACTAACAAGGGCACATATGCCGTAGACGAAGCAGACAGAATGGATGACCCGAGGAGAAAGCTTCAGAAGATTAGGGAGCAATGCGTAATGTATCTTCTCGATCTTCTGCTGGGCATACATTCACGGAATTCAGAAACGTACGCAGGCGCAGCAGATGATGCTAATGCGAAAAATCAGGATGAATCATCTAATTTGTCCCAAAAGCAGGGTGTCCTCATATCACGCAATTTTTCTTATCTGCACTCAGAATATGAATCCACCTCATTTAACACAACGGGCACAGTGCATACCAAAGACGGGCGCGACATCTCATTTGGTATTTCCGTAGAAATGTCCAGAAGTTTTACTCAATATTATGAGCAGCAATCTTCTCTTGGTGTATTCTGCGATCCATTAGTCATTAATCTGGACGACAATATCACTTCTCTGTCCGATCAGAAATTCTATTTTGATCTTGATAGTGACGGAGAGATGGACAATATTTCCATGCTGAACAGCGGCAGTGGTTTTCTCGCCCTCGATAAAAATGGAGACGGCAAGATCAATGATGGCTCCGAATTATTTGGTACCAAAAGCGGAGATGGCTTCCGCGACCTAGCTGCATATGATGAAGACGGAGACGGCTGGATTGATGAGGATGATTCTATTTTTGACAAACTCAGAATCTGGGTAAAAGACGCTTCTGGAAAAGACACATTGTACACGCTGAAGGACGCTGGTGTCGGAGCAATCTGTCTGCAGAGTCAGGAGACCTCATTCTCACTCAATTCGCTTACTAACAATGATCAATATGGGCGAATTGCCCGTACAGGAATGTTCTTATACGAAAATGGACATGCCGGGACAGTTCAGCATGTTGACCTTGTCAAATGAACGAAAACCGATATCAAAATGGAATAAAAAACAGCTGGCGAAGAGGATTATATATTATCCCACTCACCAGCTGTTTTTGCCTCTTAGCTAAACTCAGCGTATTCTTATATGACTATACTGATTTACCAGTTATCACCCATAGTTCTTCCACGGTTTTCTTTATATAAATGATCTTGTGACATCTGATCAAATGAAATCATCAGGTATCTCTGATTATTCAGGCAGCTATTCCAGGTTACGTCTGTATAGTATTCTACGCCACCAATAATGAGCTTATTCCAGCCATGATTTCCACCATTTGCTGTTCCTCTGACATAATTGCACTCGATTCCGCACATACGCATCATGTTACTATATGCATTGGCATAACCCTGACATACTGCCAACCTGTTCTGCAGTGCTCCCATTGTAGTATGAGCTGCAAAACCAGTCTGATCGGTATAATCATAGCTGACCAAATGCTGAAGATACTTTGCTACAGTCACTGCCTTTTCATAGTCAGACATATTATCATTTATTCCTGATTTTGATAATTCATCAATCAGATACTGTGGCCAGCCGGCTCCCGCTGTTCCGTACAGTGCTACATTTTCATATATTGTTGCGCCGCTTGCAGTTCTTCCCCAGGCATACATTTTATCAGTTCCGCACATTCTAAATCCGTCACCCAGAATAGGTGTAAGACATTTTGCCAGGATGAATTTACCCTTGACCGTCTGATAATACTCTTTATTGTCAAATGGGCTGATGAACTTCTGTCCGTATACTGTCACCTCATATGCTGCAGGAACTTTCTTCACACGGCATTTTGAATCAGCTGAATTAGGTGCTGACCATACAGAACATTCCTGAACAGTGTACATCTTCTGAGTTGCTGCATTAGAAAAAATAATTTTTCCAGAAGTAGCCTGCCTGGTTGAACATGATGGAACATATTCACTTGGCACATATGCTGATGATATCTCTGCATTTGCCATGAGTGGCATGCAGGTAAACATCATAGCTGAGATAAATACTACAAATGCTTTCCTTATTCTATGTATCATATCGCTCTTCCTACTCTTTTCTTATCTCTATCTCAATCGTTATCCCAATCAAGATTTCAGTTACAATCTTAATCCAGCGCTTCGGCACTCCGAGATTCCGATATTAATCTACTCTGTTGTAGTTAATCAGACATCCCTTGAGAATAATCTGCCTCTCTTCATCTGTGAGTTCTCCAAGACGAAGCTCGAATTCTACAAGACCTGTATCCTTAACAGCATATGCTTTGATTACTTCTGTTTTGTTCTCTACTGCTGCGCGGATACCCGGAATATAAATGTAGTCATGATTCTTGAATGGAAGCTCGCCGTCCTTAATAAGGAATGGCAGCATACCCCAGTTAATCAGATTTGATCTATATCTCTTTGTAGCGTATTCTGTTGCAATATTTGCCCATCCGCCAAGTACCTTCTGACATGATGCAGCTTGCTCACGAGCAGATCCATCTCCTGGCTTAACAGCAAATATAGTTGATCCAATACCGAAATTCGTGTGGTTGGCCTCAGGGAACTTCTCCTTAACCTTGCTCATCACATCGTGAAGCTCAGGAAGCGCCTGACATGGCTTACATTCTTCATTACCAGCAAGTACTGCTTCTCTTGCTTTCTCTGCCTTCTGTACTTCTTTTGCAAGTCCTACGTAGGCAGGATCCTTTCTCGACAATGTGAACTCAGCGAGTCCAAGAGGATTTGATCTGTATGAAGAAGTCTCACCTGAAGGGATAAGCTCATCAGTTGTTGTAACTGGATCGTGAATCTCTGATACAACCTTGAGCAGAAGATTCTCTGTAAGCGGAACCATAGCCGGCCAATCCTTAATGTTTGGTCCGAGCTTGATTTCAACAGATTCATCTGCTACACCGTGTGAATCAAATACACGATTCTTATAAATATTAGCGTCAAAATGATATTTGTATTTTCCGATTTCAGCTGGCACATCTGTAGCTGCTGTAAGGACACCCTTGTTTGCAGCTGTGGCAGCGATTGATCTCGCATCCATAAGCGCAACTGATGAAATCTGACCATTCTGAAGCTTAGATCCTTCTCTGTTAGGGAAGTTTCTTGTAGAATGGCGAATACTAAATGCATTGTTTGCAGGAGTATCGCCTGCACCGAAGCATGGTCCACAGAATGCAGTCTTCATAATTGCACCAGTCTCCATGATTGTAGCAGCACAGCCATTTCTGATAAGTTCCATATATACAGGCATAGAAGCAGGATATACAGAAAGTGTAAACTCGTCTGAGCCAATGTAGCTGCCCTTTAAGATATCTGCTGCAGCACAGATATTCTCAAATCCACCACCAGCACATCCAGCAATAATTCCCTGCTCTACCATGAATTTACCATTCTTAACTTTGTCCTGCAGAGAATAAGGAACCTGATTATCAAGACTCACTGCTGCTCTCTTTTCAACATCGTTAAGAATATCTCCAAGATTGCTGTTTAACTCTTCGATTGTATATACATTGCTTGGATGGAATGGCATTGCAATCATTGGCTTAATCTTGGACAAGTCAATTTCAATTACTCCATCGTAATATGCAACCTTTCCAGGATTAAGTTCTGCATATTCCTCTACTCTTCCATGAATGTCATAGAATTCCTTAACCTGGTCATCTGTCTGCCAGATTGAAGAAAGACATGTTGTCTCAGTAGTCATAACATCAACACCAATCCTAAAATCTGGTGAAAGTGATGCTACACCTGGGCCGACAAATTCCATTACTTTGTTCTTAACATATCCATTGCCAAATACTGCTCCGATTATAGCAAGGGCAACGTCCTGAGGACCAACACCCTTCTGTGGAGCACCCGTCATATATACTGCAACTACACCAGGCATATTAATATCATATGTCTGTGAAAGGAGCTGCTTAACCAGCTCCGGTCCGCCTTCACCCATTGCCATGGTACCAAGTGCACCATAACGTGTATGTGAATCTGAACCAAGAATCATCTTGCCTCCTCCAGCAAGCATCTCTCTGGCAAACTGGTGGATAACAGCCTGATGAGGTGGCACATATACTCCACCGTATTTCTTTGCACATGACAGACCAAACATGTGGTCATCTTCATTAATGGTTCCGCCAACTGCACAGAGCGAATTGTGACAGTTTGTAAGTACATAAGGAATAGGGAACTTCTTAAGTCCTGAAGCACGTGCAGTCTGAATAATACCTACAAAAGTAATATCGTGGCTTGTAAGCTTATCGAATTTAATCTTTAGCTTATCCATATTTCCGGAAGTATTGTGTGCCTTGAGGATTCCATATGCAATTGTATCCTGCTTAGCAGCTTCCTTTGTAACCTCACAACCTGTTTTGGCTTTTACCTGTATGGCCGCATCAGCAGAATCGGCAATGAGCTCAGTCCCATTGACAAGATATGCGCCGCCGTCCAGTAATTTAATCATTTCCTGTTCCTCCTGGGTTTGTGTTTAGTAATTTTTAGCACAAATTCCCACTCCCTTACCGCATTGTAAGGAAGCAGGAATCTCAATTGCTATTTTTTCAATTTCACTTATTTCTTAAGAGTAATTTTGTTGAGGTGCCAGATATCATCAACATACTCCTGAATGGTTCTATCAGAAGTAAACTTACCTGAGCATGCAACATTAAGAATTGCGCTTCTTGCCCAGCCCTCTTCATCTCTATATGCCTGCTCAACCTTCTTCTGAGCCTCAGCATAGCTTCTGAAATCCTTAAGAATGAAGTAGGTATCTGCCTTAGAGGTACTCTGTGTATTGAGCAGTGAATTGTAAAGTGTACGGAACATCTCTGTATCAGAAGAATATGTTCCATTAATCAGCTGCATAAGTACTCTTCTTACATCTGGGTCATTATTGAAGATCTCAGTAGGATCATATCCACCCTGATTCTCGTAACGAATAACTTCATCAGATGACAGACCGAAGATAAATGCATTCTCTTCGCCAACTTCCTCAACGATTTCTACGTTAGCTCCGTCCATAGTACCAATGGTAAGTGCACCATTTAACATGAACTTCATATTACCTGTTCCTGATGCCTCCTTAGAAGCTGTAGAAATCTGCTCAGAAACATCTGATGCAGCAAAGATAATCTCAGCATTACTTACGCGATAGTTCTCAATAAATACAACCTTAATCTTGCCGCCAATAGATGCATCATTGTTAATAACATCTGCTACAGAGTTGATTAACTTGATAGTCATCTTAGCATTGTGATAACCAGCTGCTGCCTTCGCACCGAAGATAAATGTACGAGGATAGAAATCCATATTTGGATTATCCTTGAGCTGATTATACAGATACATAACATGAAGAATGTTAAGAAGCTGTCTCTTATACTCATGAAGCCTCTTAACCTGAACATCAAAGATTGATCTTGGATCTACTTCGATTCCGTTATGCTCAAGAATATACTGAGCAAGACGAACCTTGTTCTGGTACTTGATATTCATAAATTCATGCTGTGCCTTCTTGTCATCAGCATAAACCTTAAGCTTGCTAATCTTAGGAAGATTTGTAATCCAGTCATCACCAACATGAGCTGTAACCCAATCTGCAAGAAGTGGGTTAGCGTGAAGAAGGAATCTTCTCTGTGTGATACCATTTGTCTTATTATTGAACTTCTCTGGCATCATCTCATAGAAATCACGAAGCTCCTGATTCTTAAGAATCTCTGTATGAAGTCTTGCAACACCGTTTACAGAATAGCCTGCTGCAATTGCAAGGTGAGCCATCTTAACCTGACCATCATAGATGATTGCCATCTTGCGAACCTTCTCCTGGTTACCCGGATACTTCTGCTCAATCTGTGCAATAAAGCGTCTGTTAATCTCCTCAATAATCTGGTAGATACGAGGAAGCAGTCTAGAGAAGAGCTCGATAGGCCACTTCTCAAGTGCCTCAGACATGATTGTGTGGTTTGTGTATGCACAAGTCTTAGTTGTTACTGCCCATGCTTCATCCCATGTAAGATAATACTCGTCCATAAGTATTCTCATAAGCTCTGCTACAGCTACTGTTGGATGTGTATCATTGAGCTGGAATGTAACCTTCTCATGGAAGTTACGAATATCTTCATGTGTTCTCATGTACTTCGCAACAGCTTCCTGAACAGATGCTGATATGAAGAAGTACTGCTGCTTAAGTCTAAGTTCCTTACCAGCATAGTGGTTATCATTAGGATAAAGAACCTCAACGATATTTCTTGCAAGGTTTTCCTGCTCAACAGCCTTCTGATAATCACCTTTATCAAAAGAATCAAGACGGAAGCACTCTGCTGGCTCAGCGTCCCAGATTCTAAGTGTATCTACAATGCGGTTTCCATATCCTACAACTGGAAGATCATATGGAATTGCACGAACTACCTGATAGCCTTCCTGGAAGAAATTATTACGTCCATTCTCATCTACACGGCAATTTACATATCCACCGAACTTAACTTCCTTCGCATATTCAGGGCGACGAAGTTCAAAAGGATTACCATCTACAAGCCAGTTATCTGGAGCTTCAACCTGATATCCATCACGAATCTCCTGCTTGAACATACCATAGCGGTAACGGATACCACATCCATATGCAGCATATCCAAGTGTTGCCAGTGAATCCATGAAACATGCAGCAAGTCTTCCAAGACCACCATTACCAAGTGCTGCATCTGGCTCCTGATCCTCAATTACATTGATATCAAGACCCATCTCGTCAAGAACTTCCTGAGCCTCCTTATAGGCTTTTAAATTAATCATGATATTTCCAAGTGCACGTCCTGTAAGGAACTCCATTGACAGATAATAAACAGTCTTTGGATCCTTCTTCTCGAACTGCGCCTGTGTATCCATCCAGTCATTAATGACCTGATCCTTAATGGCATATGCTACTGCCTGGAATATCTGCTGAGGTGTAGCTTCCTCAATATTCTTCCTATACAGTGTTCTTACATTATAGAGCACGCTCCTCTTGAACAGCTCCTTATCAAAAGTACTCTTTGCTTCAGGTGTTGCTTTCTTTGGCATTTTTTCTCCTCCTGAGTGATTATTTTCCCCAATCATTGCATATTATAACGTAAACGTCGCAAAAACGCACCCCTAACTTACATTTTGAGAACGCCTATTGTAACATTCTCTCCATTTACATTCCATTCCTTCGAGTTTTCTGTAGTTCCATTCTCGAAGCCATCTGCAAGAACCTTTGTCGCAATTGCTGCTTCATTCTTCTTAACAATCTCAGCAATCTTGTCGTTTCCAGAGATATAAACACGTATATGGTCCATTACCTCAAAGCCCGAATCCTTACGCATTGTCTGAATCTTGCTTATCACCTCATATACAAAGCCTTCTTCGATGAGCTCTTCAGTAAGATTTGTATCGAGAACAACAGTCATGTAATTGTCTGCCTCTGATACATATCCCTCTTTTTTGTCCATCTCAATCAGAAGGTCTTCCTTAGCAAGCGATATCTCAGCTCCTGCTACCTCAAAAGAAATAACTCCCTTTTCATTGAGCTCATCCATTGCGGCATTGCCATCAATGTTTGACAGGTATTCTTTGATTCCACCAAGCTGCTTACCATATTTAGGTCCTACAGTCTTAAGCTGTGGCTTGAACGAATAACTTGTGAACTCACGCACATCATCTGTGAATTCAAGAGTCTTCACATTAAGCTCATCCTCGATAATCTCCTGATAGAAGGAATCAAGCACATTCTCTGCCTTGATATACATCTTGCCAATTGGCTGACGATTCTTGATGTTGGCAGCATTTCTTGCAGCACGTCCCATGACAACAGCCTTGAGGACCTCATCCATATCTGCCTCAAGCTTCTTATCAATCCATGCTTCATTCACTGTAGGGAAATCGCACAGATGAATACTTTCTGGAGCAGTCTTATCGATAGAGCAAACGAGATTCAGATAGATTTCCTCGGCCATAAATGGAACCATAGGTGCTGCTGCCTTACAGATTGTAACGAGTGCAGTATACAGTGTCATATATGCCTGAATCTTGTCTTCTTCCATTCCCTTAGCCCAGAAACGCTCACGACAACGGCGAACATACCAGTTACTCATCTCATCAGTAAACTCATCAAGATATCTGGCCGCCTCAGGTATTCTGTACTTGTCAAGATTTTCATCTACGCCCTTAACTGCAGTATTAAGCTTGCTGAGCAGCCACTTATCAATTACAGGCAGTTTATCGTAATCAAGTGTATATTTTGTCGCATCAAAATTATCAATATTTGCATAAAGAACAAAGAATGCATAGGTATTCCACAATGTTCCAAGGAACTTGCGCTGGCCTTCCACAACTGCCTTGTCATGGAAACGGTTTGGAAGCCATGGTGCAGAGTTCGTGTAGAAATACCATCTGATTGCATCAGCTCCAAGATTTGCAAGAGCATCAAAAGGATCAACTGCATTACCCTTACTCTTACTCATCTTCTCGCCGTTCTCATCAAGAACAAGTCCTAATACAATAACGTTTTCATAAGGTGACTTATTGAACAGAAGTGTTGACTCTGCCATAAGTGAATAGAACCATCCTCTAGTCTGATCTACAGCCTCTGAAATGAACTGTGCAGGGAACTGCTGCTCGAATTTCTCCTTATTCTCAAATGGATAATGATGCTGAGCAAATGGCATTGCACCACTGTCAAACCAGCAGTCAATAACCTCTGGCACACGCTTCATTGACTTGCCACACTCAGGACATTTGCATATTATTTCATCAATATATGGTCTATGAAGTTCAACCTCAGCCGCCTTGTCATTTCCTGACATTTCAGCCAGCTGGGCACGGGAACCAATACACTCACGATGTCCACAATCCTCACATTCCCAAATAGGAAGTGGTGTTCCCCAGTAACGGTTACGTGATACACCCCAGTCCTGAATATTCTCAAGCCAGTTTCCAAAACGACCTTCACCGATTGTCTGCGGAATCCAGTTAACGGTCTTATTATTACGAACAAGATCGTCCTTAACCGCAGTCATCTTTATGAACCATGATTCTCTTGCGAAGTATAAAAGTGGAGTATCACATCTCCAGCAATGAGGATAGTCATGCTCAACCTTAGGAGCACTAAACAGAATTCCACGTCCGTCCAGTTCCTTGAGAACTTCAGGATCACAGTTAATTGCTCCGGCCTCAATCTCCTTCTTGGTTGGCTTACATCTCATTCCGGCAAAAGGAGTTTCTTCCTTCATAACACCGTGCTCGTCCACCATCTGTACAAAAGGAGCATCATACTTTCTTCCGACACGAGCATCATCTTCACCAAATGCAGGTGCGATATGAACTATACCAGTACCATCTGTCATAGTTACATAATCATCGCAATATACGAAGAATGCTTTCTTATGCTGTTTCTCTACGCTATCAGCAGCACACTGGTATAAAGGCTCATATTCCTTATACTCGAGATCCTTACCAGTATATGTCTCGATAATTTCGTATGCTGGGGTTCCCTCTTCGCGCTCAATTGAACCTAGTACGCTATCAGCAAGTGCTTTTGCAAGAATATAAGTATAGCCGTCTGCTGCTTTTACACGAACATATTCTTCTTCTGGATTAACACAGAGTGCAATATTAGATGCGAGTGTCCATGGTGTTGTTGTCCATGCAAGGAAATAAGCATCTTCACCCTTTATCTTAAATCGAACTACTGCTGTGCGCTCCTTGAGTGTCTTGTATCCCTGTGCTACCTCATGTGATGACAGAGGAGTTCCACATCTTGGACAGTAAGGAACGATCTTGAATCCTTTGTACAGAAGTCCCTTATCCCAAATCTGCTTGAGTGCCCACCACTCAGACTCAATGAAATCATCATGGTATGTTACATAAGGATCATCCATGTCAGCCCAGAAACCAACATCCTGTGAGAAGCTCTCCCACATTCCTTTATATTTCCATACTGATTCCTTACACTTACCGATAAATGGATCTAATCCGTATTCCTCAATCTGCTCCTTGCCATCGAGCCCAAGAAGCTTCTCAACCTCAAGCTCTACAGGGAGTCCATGGGTGTCCCATCCAGCCTTTCTAGGAACCATATATCCTTTCATGGTTCTGTATCTTGGAATCATATCCTTGATAACTCTGGTAAGCACATGGCCAATGTGAGGCTTTCCGTTAGCTGTTGGAGGTCCGTCATAGAAAGTGTAAGTTGGTCCTTCCTTGCGGCTGTCCATTGACTTCTGGAAGATATTATTTTCCTTCCAGAAAGCGCTAATCTCTTTTTCTCTTGCAACAAAATTCTGATCAGTTACTACTTTTTTGTACATTTGAATCTATCTCCTATTGCCCTCCAGCTTATTTCCACTGGATTATTATCAAAAAATATTAGACATCAAAATTGAATGTATTATACTCATCGCCATTGAATTCGTCTATTGCATGTATCTTATGCTCATCATCGGCATCTTCCACAAAAATAATTCCCTGATTAACTTCGAATAACACGAAATTTCCCTGATATGCAATCTCATCTGTAATAGAATCTGCATCGTCATCGTTCAGGAAATCCTCAATTCTGAGTCTGTGGATTTCTGTCGCATTTTTTGCAGGATAGAATATACATCCCTTATCAAAATATACATCCTGCACCAGATCATTATCCTCCAGACCCGATGCAATAACCTCGCCAACGGTTGCATCCTCAGTGCAGACAATCATTTCCTTTTCCTTTGTCATAAAGGCAAGGTATGTGGAATTGCCATTGTTGAATGCAATAAGTGTTTCCAGACCGGTTACATTTAGATCAGCGAGTGAGAACAGTACCTTTTTGCCCGTCCCGTCAAGCCCTGCTCGATTGACAGTTTTTTCCTCATAATCCTCATAGTAAATGCAACCATTCAACAGATAATAAAACCCGATATGCGCATCCATTATTTTTTCATTGGTTTGAGCAGCAGGATCATATTTGTACAGACTATATCCATCACTATAGTTTTCATAGTATATCTGGTTGTCATACACGCAGAACATGTTCATCTGGCTGCCATCCAGAAGAACCTCCGCCGCCGAGTTGGAAGAGATCTTTTTTCTTCTAAACTCAAATGTGTTATCCGACAGCTTAACAGTATAATATGCGTAATTATCTATCACACTGAAGAACTGTACTCTATCATCCTTCTCCAGATTAGTATAACCGGAACTCATCGAGTAACCGAAGTGATTTGTGCTCCATTGATTATTCTTAATCAACACATATGAGCCCGCCAAATCTATGGCTTGCATAAAACTAGCTCTGTAGTCATAATTGTCCTCTAGTTCGACGAACTCATCCTCGGCTTTGTCGAGTACAGCCTGATCATAATAGTTCAGCCCCTGAATCTCATTACAGCTGTTAATCGCGCCATTCTCATAGTCAATGCCATAATAGCGCCTGAAGTCGACCATACATATCAGATTGCCATCTACTGCGTCATAGAAATAATCAGAATTGGCAATTCCCGGGTCAATTACCGAATCAACACCGTTATATATTCTATGGAAAATCGTCTTGTACTCCACATTGTCAAGCTCGGCATATATCACGCTTTCACCCGTGAAAGCCAAAGGCATATAGGTATGAACATTTGAGTCTATAATACACTCATAGTCCTTGGTTTTTATGTCATATGAATATATGCCCGTTGGATTCTGTCCAAGGGTGTATAGCTTTCCACCGTTATAGTACAGTCCAGAAATATAGTTATAATCTTCCGGCGCATACTCTGCTACGAGATCCGTACCATCATTTGCGCAGCTGTAAATAAGTGGTCTGTGGCTTTCGTCATATGCTATGAAATACATTCTTCCGTTCACATATTCAAAATCACAGCTACCTGATCGCATGAAGTCGCAGACAGCTTTTTCATGAACGAGTCTGGAATTGTTTCCGTCCGGATCGCATACATAAAGTGTTCCAAAGCTGTCATATTCATCTGCCAGCTCAATATAGAACATGTACGCATCTGAGAAAGCAAAGGAGGTAATATTCTCACTCAAAATAATGGGAACATCTCCGCCCACTGTGATATCACTGCAGAGCATACCCTTCTCACCGCATGCCAGATACAGGCGTTCATCCCTCATGGCAATTGATTTAATCTCAAATCCATCGTCAAGCTTCAAATACCACCATGGGTCAGTGTAAATGCCTTTGCCATTGTCAGCTACAACAGGCACACCGTTCTGCGCCAAAAGAAGAAGATTACTTCCGTAAAAATCTCCAATGGCATGGCCACGTACCGTCTTGCTATAGTCATTTGTAAAATAACCAGCCGGAACTATAACATCCCCCTGTGGTGCAGCTGGTACATCCGTCGGTTCAGGTGTGACAGCCGGGTCTGTTGGAACAGCCTCTGTTATCGCTGGTGTTATATCATTTGTCGCAAGGGTTGTGTCACTACCAGGATTACCCAGTAACAGAATCGCAGTTATTATTCCTCCGATTAATGCAACTCCTCCCGATACGAGTCCAATTATAAGTCCCTTTTTACTCTTCTTCTTTGAATTTAATTCCTGCTCATTTCCATATATGAACTGAGGTCCTACGTTTCCACCAGGCGTCTGATTATTCTGCTGCCGCATTGGTGCAACAGACTGCTGCCCCTGCATAGATGGTGCAAACTGTGGCGCAAACTGTGCATTATTAACCAGCTGCTGTGCATACTCCTGAGGATTCTGAATCGGAATAGTCTCACTCTCCCCATCCATTGCCTCCTCATGATATGAATATGTCTGAGGCGGGACTGGAGCTGTTAATAATCTATTCAGATAATATGCATTATAGAACTCCTCCATGGACTGGAATCTGTTCTCTGCATAGAGTGACAGACCCTTCATGAGCGCCCCTGATCTCCAGGGCTCCATCTGAATTCCCAATTCCAATGGGCTCTTAACAGTATCCTGGCGCATTCTCTCCATCGCTTCGATAGGAGCATGTCCTGTTAGACATCTGTATATCGTGCCACTTATTCCATAAACATCTGTCCATGGTCCCTGTATTCCATGTGTTCTGTATTGTTCCTCAGGTGCGTACCCTGGCTTGAGCATTACAGAAACACTCTTTTCTCCACTACTCTGCTCTCTGGCTGCACCGAAATCCAGAAGCTTCATATTTCCATTTGGAAGAATCATCATATTGTCAGGGCTAATATCCCTGTGAATGATTCCCTGCTTATGAACCTCAGCAAGAGCCTTAACAACAGGCTCCAACAGCGAAGCAACCTGCATCGGTGGCAGAACACCACCATTTCTTTTTAAATATGTCTTGAGCGTCTCACCCTCAAGATATTCCATAATAATATATGAAGTATGATTATCTTCAAAAAAATCTCTTACAGAAACAATACCGGGCAGATTAGAAAACTTTGCCAGCGTTCTAGCTTCCTTAATGAATTTTCCCTTACCGTTTTCGTAAAATGTTTCCTTTTCACCAGTTAATGGAGTAACAGTATCAGACACGGTAACATCTCTGGTAGCAAATCCTGCTGGATAATACTCTTTGATTGCAACCTTCATTTCGAGCATAGAATCATAACCCAGATAGGTGATTCCAAATCCACCTTCTCCGAGCACTTTTCCTACGATATATTTGTCATGCAATCTGGTCCCAGGTTTTAACCTATGCGGCTCAATTTTAGTCGCAAAATTATAGCCGCAATCCGGACAGAAACCTGCCTTCACGCCGCCTTCAACTTCTCGCATACAACCAGGACATAAATTATCCGCGTTCATCTGTGTCCTCCCAACGTCAGAACATAATTATCAAATATTATAGCACATTTATTGACCATAGTAAGCATTCTCACCATGTTTTCTATAATAATGCTTATCCATCAAATACGACGAAGCCTTCTGGGTTTCTCTACCCTTTCCAGAAAGCTCTTCTGTCTGATATGCCATTTTTGCAATTTCCTCGAGAACAATCGCATTTTCTACCGCTTTAGCCACATTCCTGCCCCAGGTAAAAGGTCCATGATTTCTACACAGAATTGCAGGAGATGCAAATACCTCTTTCCCTGATTTTTTTAGTTCATCAACAATCACAAGACCTGTGTTCTTCTCGTAGGCTTCTTTTATCTCATGGACTGTCAACTCTCTCGCACACAGAACACTTCCATAGAAGTAGTCTGCATGTGTTGTTCCATAGCACGGAATACTCCTCCCCGACTGAGCCCAGCTGGTTGCATATGTCGAATGCGTATGAACAACTCCTCCAATCTCAGGAAAAGCCTTATACAATTCAATATGCGTCGCCGTATCCGACGAAGGCTTAAGATTTCCTTCAACAACATTCCCCTCAAGATCAAGAACCACCATATTATCTGGTGCGAGCTCATCATATGACACTCCACTTGGCTTTATTACCAATAGTCCTTCTTCTTTGCAAAACGCACTGGCATTTCCCCAGGTAAGCAGGACCAGTCCGCTCTTTTTAAGTGCCATATTCGCTTCATAAACCTGTTTTCTCAGTTCTTCTAACATCGATCAGCTAAACCTCCCCGCCTCTTTCTCTGCTGCCAGAGCATTCAAATACTGATTAGTATACCTTTCAAATCCAAGCACATCATCTTTATCTGGATTAACTGTAAACCTCTTACAGCCAGTAAAAATAGCACGCTCCAAATAATCAGCAAGGCTCTCTCCCTCTGACTTCTCAATCATGTACGAAGCCAGAATCGCCATTCCCCATGGGCCGCCCTCAGCACCTGTCTCCAAAACAGTGACGGGAACATTTAACGCTGCTGCAAGTATCGACTGCGCAACTCCCTTTGTTTTAAACAAGCCTCCATGGGCCACAATAGAATCAATCTCCACCTGCTCCTGATTCTTCAGAATATCATTACCTATTTTTAGGGTAGCAAATGCACTATACAGAATTGAACGCATAAGATTTGCCAGTGAAAAATCTGCCTTTGGTGATCTCATAAGAAGCGGTCTTCCCTCTGAAATTCCCAGAATAGGTTCGCCGGAAAACAGATTGTAGCTCATCACTCCTCCGCAGTCCTTTGCCCCGTTAAGTGCCTCATCAAATAATTTTTGATACAAGCTCTCTGTATCGACACCCATTCCCATCAGTTCTGAATACTGCCTGAAAACGGATACCCATGCATTAATATCTGAGGAACAGTTATTGCAGTGTATCATTCCAACGGCCTTTCCATCAGGCGTCGTAACCAGATCTACTTCCTCATGAATTGACTTAAATGGATGTTCCAACACTATCATCGAGAAAATAGATGTTCCGGCTGACACGTTTCCGCTCTTTTCTCTGACAGCATTTGTGGCAACCATTCCCGTTCCGGCATCACCCTCCGGAGGTGCTAATACACAACCAGGTTCGAGATATCCTGCTTCGTCAAGTATCCGCGCGCCCTCCTGCGTGAGATGACCACCCATCTCTCCTGCAACAAGCACCTTGGGCAAAATGCTTCTTAGTTTTTTATCAAAACCTTTCTGCGCTGCAAGTTCTTCAAACCACGCAAGCCTCTCCTCGTCATAGTCTTTTTTTTCGCTATCGATTGGAAACATTCCTGATGCGCTTCCGATTCCCAGAACTTTCTCGCCGGTCAGCAGATAGTGAATGAAGCCATCAAGGGTAGTCAGGTAATCAATTCTGGCTAGATGCTCCTCTTTATTTAGAATTTCATTATATAAGTGTGCAATGCTCCACCTCTGCGGGATATTAAAATGAAGCTTTCTGGTAAGCTCTGAGGCCGCCAACTGCGTAGTTGTATTTCTCCAGGTCTTAAATGGAGCCAGAAATTCTCTTTTGTCATCCAGGGCCAGATATCCATGCATCATTGCGGATATTCCCATTGCCGCCAGCTTACTTATTCTAATCCCGTACGCTGACATTACTGCATCGGACAGGTTACTGTAAACAGCCTTAAGTCCACCTATGATTTCCTCCCTTGAGTACGTCCATATTCCATTCTCAAGACGATTCTCCCAGTCATGAATTCCAGTGGCTATAATCTCATGCTCCTCACCAATAAGAACAGCCTTTATTCTGGTTGAACCGAATTCAATTCCAAGAACAGCTCTTCCGTCTGCAATTACCTTACGAACCTTGTCCATATCACTCATATCTCTATCCTGCCTAAATAACTTCTTATTAAAAGAATAAGGCGCCAAAAAGGGCGCCTTGTTTACTTATTCTCCAGACTGATTACGATAATCATTCTTCTCCATATTTGCAAACTTGGTATACTCAGGAAGCCATACCAGCTTGACTGTACCAATAGGGCCGTTACGCTGTTTAGCAATAATAATCTCAGCTATTCCCTTCTCTTCAGAATCCTTATTATAGTAATCATCTCTGTATATGAACATTACTACGTCCGCATCCTGCTCAATAGCTCCAGATTCACGAAGGTCCGACAACATAGGTCTGTGATCCGGTCTTTGTTCAACAGCACGCGACAGCTGTGACAGCGCTAGCACAGGAACATTCAATTCTCTTGCCAGACTCTTAAGAGATCTGGATATATCTGATATCTCCTGCTGTCTGGAATCTGTCTTCCCATTTCCTGTCATGAGCTGGAGATAGTCGATAATTATGACCTTCAGATTATGCTCATGCTTATACTTTCTGCACTTTCTTCTAAGCTCACTGATTGAGATTCCCGGCGTATCATCAATAATCAGATTTGACTGACCAATTACAGCTGTACTTGAAATCAGATCATCCCATTCCTTATCTGACAAATTACCCGTTCTGAGCTTTTGTGCATCCACATGCGATTCAAGTGAGAACAGACGGTTCACCAGCTGCTCCTTGCTCATTTCCAGAGAGAAAATAGCAACCGTCTCACCCTGCCTAAATGCCATGTGTTCAGCAAGATTAAGTACAAATGCCGTCTTGCCCATTGAAGGTCTCGCAGCAATCAGAACCAGATCTGAAGGCTGCATTCCTGCAGTTCTATAATCAAGATCAATGAAACCTGTAGGGATACCAGTTACAGTACCACCATTTCTTCCGGCCAGATCTATTTTGTGCAGAGCGTTGCTGACAACTTCTCTGATTGGAACAAAATCCTCAGCACTCTTTCTCTGGACAAGGTTGAAAATCTTCTTCTCTGTATCTTCCAGAATATCGTCCAGCGCATCTTTGCCAACGTAACAGTCTGTCGCAATTTCTTCACTGGCGCGTATCAATCTTCGAAGCGTTGCTTTTTCAGAAACAATTTGAGCATAGTATTTTACATTCGCAGATGTGGACGCAGACGCAAATACATCTGACAGATATGTCAGATTGCTGACCTCTTCCGGAACACCTTTTTCTTTAAGTCTATCCTGAAGCACAACCATATCTGCTGGAACACCATCATTATATATCTCAATGAGGGTATCAAAAACAATGCCAAGTTGCTTTGAATAGAAATCATCTCCTATCAGAAGCTCCTGAACCGTTGTGATAGCATCCTGATCAAGCAGCATTGATCCAATAACTGCTTTTTCAGCATCTATACTATGGGGCATGACCCTTTTTAATAATGCTTCCTGGGTATCTGCCATTTATGCCTCCGATACTACAACCTTAAGCTGTGCGGTCACCTGTGGATGAAGTTTGATTGGAACTTCATAGTTTCCAAAGTTTTTGATAGAATCCTTGAGTACAATCTTCTTTTTATCAAGCTCGTAACCGAACTGATCCTTTGCTGCCTGAGCAATTTCCTTGCCAGTTACAGCGCCAAATACTCTTCCACCTTCACCCGCTTTGATAGATAAATTAAAGGTCTTTGTCTCTAATTCCTCTTTAAGCTTCTGTGCATTGGCAAGGTTTTCTGCAGCAATCTTATCTGCATTAGCCTTCTGAAGTTTAAGTGTATTCAGATTGGCATTGCTTGCTTCCTGTCCAAGTTTTTTAGGCAGAATAAAATTTCTTGCATAGCCATCATTTACTTCAACTATCTCACCCTTTTTTCCAAGTGACTTAACATCCTGTAATAAAATTACCTTCATTATTTCAGTTCTCCTTCCCTGGTCATCTGCTCGAGCACATCTCTCAGCATCTGAATAGCATCCCATATCGATACCCCTTCAAGCTGCGCACCTGCAATATTCATGTGACCGCCGCCGCCAAGTTTCTCCAATATAACCTGAACATTGACCTCGTCTATAGATCTTCCGCTTATATATATCTTGCCCTGGTATTCTGTAAAAACAAAACTAGCCTTAATTCCAACGATATTTAACAGGTCATTTGCCGCCTGTGCACCAACTACAGTTGGGCTCATTACGCCAGCAGTTGGACAAATAGCTATCGCATAATGTTCATTGTAAATCTCTGCCTGCCTTACAGCCTCCGCCTTCGCCTTGTAATCGGAAGCATCCTCCCTAAACATCTTACGGACTCTTGTTACATCCGCACCACTTCTTCTCAGATATGCTGCAGCCTCAAATGTCCTTACACCCGTCTTACTGAGGAAGCTGTTTGTATCGACTATGATTCCTGAATACATACAGTCGGCTTCTGCAGTTGATATCTTCACTTCGTCTCCAATATACTGAAGTATTTCAGCAACCATCTCACATGCTGATGATGCATATGGCTCAACATACGAAAGTGTGGCATTTTCAATTACTTCCGTACCCTGTCTGTGATGATCGAGGACTACTATCGACTTAACGCTCTTGAGAAGCTCAGGACACTCTGTGATACTTGGCTTGTTAACATCAACGACAATCAGAACGCTATTAGCCCCTGCGTAGGCCATTGCTGCATTCCTGTCAACAATAAGATCTTCCGCACCATCCATCTCTTCTTTGTAATAGTCGACAATTGGCTTAAGTGATTGTGTGATATCTTCCAATACAATATGAACGTTTCGATCCAAAGCCTTGGCAATACATGCAATACCTACTGCCGATCCAAAAGCATCTACATCAGCCAGACGATGTCCCATGACAAGAACTTCATCCTTGGCAGTGATAATTTCTCTAAGCGCATGCGCCTTAACTCTTGCCTTAACTCTTGTATTCTTCTCAACAGATTGACTCTTTCCTCCGAAATAAATAACATTTTCTGGAGTTTTAACTACTGCCTGATCTCCACCTCGTCCAAGAGCAAGATCAATTGCATTTCTCGCAAATTCGTAATTCTGAGTATATGACAGTCCATCGCATCCAAATCCCATACTAAGTGTTACTGCCATCTCGTTTCCAATATTTACAGTTTTAACATCCTCAAGCAGATCGAATTTAAGATCTCTCAACTGTCTCACTGACTCTTTTCGCAAAACAACGAAGAACTTGTCCTTCTCCATTCTCTTAACAATGCCGTCATAAGCAGAGATATACTTATCAATCTTTCTTTCGATAAGCGCAGTAAGGAGTGAACGTCTTACACTTTCTACACTCTCAAGAGCTTCATCGTAATTATCCATGTAGATGAGTCCAACACATAACGACTGGTTATCATTTTCTTTTAATGCTAATTGAAGCGCTGTCTCATCAAACAGATAGAGTGCTACCAAAAAGCCGTCATATTCAGGAGCCGAAATAACAGCACTTCCCTCTGTCATGTCTGTAATAGAAATCTTCTTCATTTTGGCCTGGAAAATACGATCTTCAAATTCAATCGTCTCCTGCGTTTCCTCGACCTGTCTTGGTAGCTTATCAACAGTCAGGCTCGGGAACAGCGTTGATATATTCTTTCTATATCCTTTTTCCTTATGAGTTACTGTTTCAAAAGATGTATTTGTCCAAATAATCTTGCCATTATCATCCAGTACTGCATATGGCAGTTCAAGTTCTCTAAGCAGAGTCTTCTGTATCTGACCATAATTTGTCGCAAAACTAACCAGCTCATTTATTAGAACTGGACGATTATAATTCATTAGAAGAAGAATGATGATGAAATACACCACAACAAAGGCAGAAAGGAATAATCCAGCCTGAACGCTCAGAAAATATGTAAAGAGATTTACCAATACCAGCAATACTCCAAGCAAAATCATTGCCTGCAGATATATTCTTAATCTTCCTTTTAATCTAATCTTCTTATTCTTGCCCATCTCGTCTCCATGGCGATTCCTGCTACCTAAACTATATGTAACGTAGTGGAAGCCTATAATCTAGTCATACATATCTCATTATATACCCCTTTGTATAAAATCGCGACCACAACATATTCCATAACTGGCTCCCTGGTTTACGCTTCATATAGTGCTGCTATTTTGTGGTAATCGAGTATGCTGACACCTACTCGATATACACTCATCGTGTATATCAAAAAAGACCTGGAAAACCAGGTCTTTTTGTCACAGTATGTATTAGTCACACTGATAAGGCATAAGAGCGATATGTCTTGCTCTCTTGATTGCTACTGTAAGAGCTCTCTGATGCTTTGCGCCGTTACCGGTAATTCTTCTAGGAAGAATCTTACCTCTCTCAGATACGAATCTCTTAAGCTTAGCAGTATCCTTATAATCAATTACATTGTCTTTGCCACAGAAAACGCATACTTTCTTTCTTCTGTGAAGACCGCCACGTCTCTTCATAGGGGCGTCGGTCTTATCTGCTGCAGCCTTATTGTAAGCCATAGTAAAGCCTCCTATTTTTAAAACAAACTTTAGTTAAAAGGAAGTTCCTCTTCAATTCCATCAGGAATATTCATGAAACCATCCCCTGCAGGCTGAGCGGGAGCATCATTTCTGGATGAAGAATAGCCATCGCTACTTCCTGATCCCTTGCTCTCAGCAAATTCCTGCTCTTCTACGACAACCTCAGTTGTGTAAACCTTCTGACCATCCTTATTAGTATAGCTTCCGGTCTGGATTCTTCCACTTACACAAACCTTGGTTCCCTTGTGGTAATATTTCTCTGCAAACTCAGCTGTCTTTCCAAAAGAAACACAATTGATAAAATCTGCAGACTGTTCTTCGTTATTTCTATTAAATCTACGATCTACTGCAAGCGTAAATCTTGCAATTGCCAGTGAATTCTCACCCTGTGAATAACGAACTTCAGGGTCTCTTGTCAAACGTCCCATTAAAATGACTTTGTTCATAAAAACTCTCTTTCTTTATGCTTCCTGCTTTACGCACAAAAATCTGATGACGTTTTCCATGATTCGCATATTGCTCTCAAGCTGTGCAGGTGCTGTTACGTCTGCATCAAACTGGATGAAATAGTAGAAGCCTTCAGACATATGCTGAATATCATAAGCAAGCTTCTTCTTTCCCCAATCGTCTACATTTGTAACTGTTCCGCCGAACTTCTCGATATAGCCTTTGCACTTATCAACAATAGCGGCTCTCTCGTCATCTTCGACTTTTGCACTGACAACAACGCATAATTCATACTTGTTCATGCTAGTTACCTCCTTTTGGTCTCTGGCCCACACTCA
>JAGHUF010000084.1 GCA_018064935.1 Candidatus Merdinaster equi
CCAACCTCCTGGCAACCGTCTTCAATATAGCTTTCAACCATGAATCCCTTGAGCAGATTTCTTATTCTGTCATTATGTCTTGCAGAATATAACACCTCACGGATAATTCTGGGCTGTTCTAAAGGATTCTTACCTGAGTTGGAATGATTTGTGTCAATAATCACACCCGGGTTGAGTAATTTTTTGGCTTCATATGCATCACAGAGACGAATCATATCTTCATAATGATAATTAGGGAGAGGCTGTCCATGTTTATTGGTATATCCTCTGAGAATTGCATGTGCCACCTTACAGCCCTCAGACTTAACTTCCCATCCCCTATAAATAAAGGTATGTGGGTTCTGCGCCGCAAGAATGGCATTAAGCATAACTGAATAATCTCCTGAAGTAGGATTCTTCATACCGACAGGAACATCCATACCTGATGCAGTCAGTCTGTGCTGCTGGTCTTCAACAGATCTAGCACCTACAGCAACATATGCCAGAAGATCGTCAAGATACTGATAATTCTCTGGATAAAGCATCTCATCTGCACAGGTAAATCCTGTCTCCTCAATCGCTCTCATATGCATATGGCGTGTTGCAATAATGCCCTTAAACAAATCAGACTTGCCGGATGGGTCTGGCTGATGCAGCATCCCCTTATAACCTGCGCCCGTTGTACGAGGCTTATTGGTATATATTCTTGGAACAATAACTATCTTCTCCTTAACCTTCTCCTGGAGCGGACAAAGTCTAGAAATATAATCGATTACACTGTCTTCTTTATCAGCTGAGCATGGACCAATTATCAGAAGAAGCTTATTACTCCTCCCCTCAAAAACATCCATTATCTCCTTTTTTCTCTCCTCAAAGGTTTTGCCCATGGCGCCCGTCATGGGGTACATTTCCTTAACCTCAGCTGGGACTGCCAGCTTGCGTTCAAATTGCATATTCATATCATTTCACCCTAATCTTTAATAATATTTCAGCAAATGCTTACTTCATATTGCTATACAACCTGCAAGCATTACCATATTTCCAAATGAAACTAATTCTCACCACAGATACATAACTCTGTCTTGACTATTATATCATATTGTGTTGTCAATCTCTTCTGCAAAATCCTCAATATAATTTCACAAAAATAGTCATACTCCAGTCTGTTGTGCTCTTTTTATAATATAGTCAATATCAATTGCACCCTCTATTTTATTAATTCCAAAACATTTCTTTCCTGCGTCCTTTATTGAAGCACCAATATGATTTTCTTTTTCCGCCCCAACTTGAAGTCACAATTTGTGACTTCAAGTCTTCGCCCTGCTTTTCATATGAAGAAACAAGCTTAGCTTTCATCATGGCAACTTCATCGCACGTTAATTGAAACATAAAATCATCTGGAAATCGTTCAATATTACGTTTTACCTGTTGATTCATCGCTTTCAGATCGTACCCATATATCTCCGCCAAATCCCCATCTAGCATCACTTGCTCTCCACGAATCATATGCACGCGTCCTTTAATTGAATCAACAGATTGCAGTTCTGTAGTAATCTCCATAAATTACACTTACCCCATATTATTATCCGTTTTTTTCTTCATCACGTCATAATAAGCTTTATACCTATAAACACTTCTCTCACTAATATTGTTGCGCCTAGCAATCTCCACTATAGTCATTCCTTGCTCATAACAAGAAACAAAATCATTATAAATAGACATCCATTTCGCGTTATGCTTTTGCCGTCCACTCATCTTTCTAGTTCTATAGAATTCTAGTTCTTCTTTTAAATCGGAGTTTTCCTTTTCCAATTCTACAATTCTCTTAATTGCTTTTTCTAAAGTCATTTTTGTATTCATCAAGACATCCCCTCAATTGCATGTCATTTTCACTTTGTCTTCAGTATAATTTTCCATCGCAAGTCTGTCAATCTGATTTTGTCATGTTGATGACACACAACTCCGCACATACTCTATAAGATATACCCTCTCGTATATATTTCTCGCAATTATTTTCTGACAACTATAAAGTTTTCCAGCAATTGTCCGATAACTATAATAGAAGCAAACAAACTTTAACCCACGGATGGGTTAAAACACACCATGGAGGGCACGGCCGCAGTATACGAAAGGAGTACCTTATTTACGGTAAGTTCCGTTGTGAAGGTTAGCTTCAACAAGGATGGTAACAACGGGCATTCCGGTCAGGAGCACAAGCAGGGAGAAAGCGGTTTTGGTTCCATCCTAGCCAAGGCTGTTGAAAACGAAGTAAAAAGGAGCGACATCAACGTGAAAACAAATGGTTATACCAAAAAGGGTATGCCGGAAATGTATCTTGTTAACATGAAAGATTATACCTGGCAGTAGAATGGGGGAGTTCGTCGTAAGAGCTTCCCTGTTTTATTGTAATACCATTATTGCAACTTACACTATCTCACGCAGCTACTACCTCACTGTGCATCGTGCGCCTGCCTTATCTCCTACAACATTACCAACATCAACCCCAGGAGCGCGGCTGCAAGCGCTGGAATCGCCACTCGCACGCCAAGGCTTACATATTTCTTAAATGAAAAAGAAATACCCATCTTGCCCAGTATTCCACTCCACATTATTCCTGCCAACGCACCAATCGGTGTAAAGTACGCCCCCAGATTAGAACCAATTACTGATGCATACAAGGCCTGCATTCTAAGAATGCCTTCTTTGACTCCGGCGATATCGCTAAACAAAACAGACATTGGAATATTATTAATCAGATTAGCGCACACAAATGATGAGGCGCCATATTTCCATATAGCAAAATCGTTTCCTAACACATCCGCAATCAGCATAGTCACACCCGACTTATTGAGCGCAAGAACTATAAGAAACATTGAAATGACAAAAGGTATCAGCTCCCAGGGCGCTCGAACAATGGTATGCAGAAGCAGATGCTCTCTGTTTCGTTTTACTTTCTGATATATCAGAACACATGCAAAAAGAGAAACCGCAAAGCCAAGCGTTATATACCACATCTCAAAACCAATGTACGAACTTAGTACCAGCAGAATAGTACATGCCGCAAGATGAATCACACCAATTATGATAAATCCCTTGTTTTTGATTTTTTCCGCTACAGCCGAGCCCGACATAGGCTGACTTAGTTTTTTTCTAAATATAAGGAACAAAATCGCAAATGCCACAGTGCCGGACATCACTGTCGGAATTATCATTGTGGCAGTATAATCGCCAAAGCTGATTCCAGCTGATGTTGCCAGGTATATATTGGTTGGGTTACCTATTATTAGCGCCATACTCCATGTATTAGCAGCGACAAATTCTCCGATCAGATATGGCATCGGATCTATCTGAGCATTCTTCGAGAAATAACATATGAACGGAGTAAACGTCAGAATAATAATGTCATTACTTGTAAAAACTGTCAGAACAGACACAACGAGGTACAGGCACAGAAACAGCTTCTTCTGGCTGCTTCCTGCAAGTGCCATCGCACGGCTCGCCAGATATGAGAACATGCCTGCCTCATCGAGAAATATCGATAATGTTGTCATGGAAATAAACAGAATAAGAATCTTAATTGGATTCATGCTGCCGGCACTCGTCAGTCCCGCCAACGCTTCCGGAAAAGATATTTTTCCACACAAAAAAAGAAGTATCGCGCCAAGAACAGGCGCGAACCAATAAATCAGGCGCACATGATAGCGCCCGAATTTCAGAACAGGATTAGCCAAAATAATCCATATGAGTATTGCAATTGTACCAAGTGTTATTCCTATTGTGAGTCCCATTACTATTTGCTTCTAAGTAAAAGCTCCCTCTCAACAACTTCTCCGCCCTTAATATAGAGCCTTGGCACGCGCTTACTTACAGCGCAGGTCAATTCATAAGGAATAGTGCCGGCAAGGCTTGATAATTCATTCAGAGAATTGTTTTTTCCGAATATTTCAACCTCACTTCCGACATTGACGGCTGGCAAATCCGTTATATCAATCATACTCATATCCATACATATCTTACCCCGTTGAGGAGCAAGACCATCCTGCGTCATGATGCTACATTTATTGGATAACGCACGAAAGAAACCATCTGCATATCCATATGGTATTACAGCCATTCTGGTCTGCCTGTCTGTCACGAATATTCCACCGTAACTGACAGCTGTTCCCTTTGGATATATTTTAATAGTGCTGATAGTGGACTTAAGGCTCATCACCGGCTTAAGTCCTAACTCATCAGCGTACTCACCATAGCCATATAGCAGTAGTCCCGGACGGATCATATCCAGATATGTTTCTGGATACTTTGCCACCGCACCAGTGTTGGCGCAATGTCTTATTTGGAATTCACGCCCCCAACTATCCTGGACTGCATTTATAACATCTATAAAAAGTTTAAACTGATTCTGAGTATATTCCTGTGCAGCCTCACCCTCTTCATCGGAAACTGCAAAATGAGTAAATATTCCCTCAGCATCAAGTCCTGGAAGCTTGCATGCATTAGTTATGCCCTTAACTCCAGTGTCGAAGTAATCACCAGCACATATAAAACCAAGACGTGACATTCCAGTATCAAGTTTAATGTGAATTCTTAGTTTTTTTCCGAGGTTAAGTGCCTCTTCATTATATTCGATAGCCTTAGCCTCACAGGTCACGGCCTGAGTGATATCATAATCGATTAGTTTGGAAACCTGTTCTCTAGGCGTATGACCAAGAATAAGTATTGGCATAGTAATCCCATTAGTCCTAAGTTCTACCGCCTCATCGATGCTGCTCACTGCGAGATAGTCTGCACCCATTTCCTCGAGAGTACGACTAACACGTATAGCGCCATGTCCATATGCATCAGCCTTGACAACTCCAAGGAATTTTACATTTTTTCCTGCACGCTCTCTCAGTGTTCTGTAATTATGAATTAGTGCATCTATATCAATTTCAGCCCAGGTTCTTCTAAGTGTCGATTCCACTTTTTTGTCCTTTTTTTGCTGTTTCCAAACAAAATTATCCACAGCAATAATTATGTCTATTTTCGCCTCGTCATCTTACACGAGATATATTTCACGGAGACGTTTTATCTTCTCATCTGAGATTCCAATTCCTTCTCTGAGATAATTATCCGCGTCCCCGTACAACTTCTTCATTTCATCAAGCGCTGCTCTAAGACATGGTTCCTTCGCATTCATCAGGGCATGAAGATTCTTGCCACATTTCATGCTACGCATCCCGATTCCGGCCAAAAAGCACAGAATTCTGTTTTTGACGCGAAGCCACAAGGTTTCATTCAGGTAGTCTCCTACAATGCTTTCCTCTCCTGCACCGAGCGCCATAAGAATGATTGCCGAAGCCACTCCTGTTCTGTCTTTGCCCTGAGTACAATGGAAAAAGCATGCCCCTTCATTATCCTCCGCAAGATAATTCAGCATGTTCCTGTGGGCTTCCCTGGACATCTCCTGCGAGATCATTGCCCTGTAATTGACAGACAGATGTTCAATCGCGCCGCCCTTAAGGGCTGTGATTTTTCGAAGAATTCCTTTTCGATTAATCTTATTAATAGATGGATTCTGTTCATCACTAAGAGAAGGGTAAAACATATATTTCACCCCATCAGGAATAATATCCTTCTTCTCAGTGACCTCGGACTGACTTCGAAGATCAATAACTCCGCTTACCTTCCAGTCATTCTTAAACTTTGCCGCATCAGAAGGCTTGATTTTATTCAGATATCCACCTCGCAATAGTCGTCCATACACAACGGTTTTTCCATCAGCACATGTTATACCGCCAAGATCTCTGACATTTGCAATACGCCTGATTTTCTTCATACACCTCAATAAAACTTGAATAGAGCCAAACCGAATTAGCCGATTCTCTCAAAAACGCATTCCTTACAGCTATCATCAGTTGCACCATCCCAGGTGAGCTGATCAAGAGAGATAACTGAGAAGAATCCATCGCCATCAAGGTACTCAATCTCTTTGCTCTCTGTTCCATCATCTGCATAGTTAATGTAATACTTTGCACAGTTATCATATGTCAGGTAGCCCTTGCCATTTTCATCAACCCATGAAGCATCCATCTCCCAGAAGCATGTAGATGTAGCACCATTTCCCCAGATGACAGAAATATGTACTGTCTCATCCGAATTATCTGTAATCTCGCAGCTAGCTCTTCCAGACCAGCTATCCTGATAACCTCCGATAAGCTGCTTAGCAGGTGAATCTACATTTTCATCAATATAATCAGAGTCAAACTTCTGGAAATTGCAGTCATGAAGGTCCTCTTCAGATGCTCCATCCCACAGGAGGCTTCCGTCTGCACCCCATGTAAAATAGCCAGAACCATTTGTATATGTTTCGTTTACATGCTCATTGCCCTCGTCATCATATTCACATGAGATAGCTGCGCAATTGTTATATACAAGCTTTCCTGTTCCATCGCCGTTGTCTTCGAAAACAGCATCCATAGACCACTCATTTGTAATATCGTATGAAACACCATAATTAACGGCAATATGAACAGACTGACTATCGTCATTCATTGTTACGACCAGAGATGCTCTCTCTGAATTTGAGTCCTGATACTCTCCTACAAATGCCTCATAATCAACAACTGCATCAACAGCCTCATCAACATTCTCTGCAGGCTCTGTTGTTTCCTGATTCTCAGCTACTTCCTGTGTAACCTCAGGAGTAACTGCTGCATCTGTGCCAGCTGTTCCATTGTTTGCACATCCTGCAAGTGCAACAGTCATCACAAGCAGACATGCCATAATTTTCTTTTTCATAA
>JAGHUF010000015.1 GCA_018064935.1 Candidatus Merdinaster equi
GGAACTGCAGAAATTGCAGAAAAGGCCGGAGCGGTTGTCAGATATGAGCATCAGCAGGGCAAGGGAAATGTAATCAGAAGAATGTTCCGCGAGATTGACGCACAATGCTATCTGATGATCGATGGTGATGATACATATCCATTAGACTGTGCACAGGAAATGTGTGACAAAGTCCTTGAAAATCAGACAGATATGGTTGTCGGTGACAGATTATCTTCAACCTATTTTACTGAAAACAAGCGTCCATTCCACAATTTTGGCAACTCAATGGTTCGCGGAACCATCAATGCTCTTTTCAAATCAGATATCAAAGACATAATGACTGGCTACAGAGCTTTCAGCTATAACTTCGTCAAAACTTTCCCAGTTTTATCAAGGGGATTCGAAATAGAAACAGAAATGTCCATTCACGCTGTTCATAACCATATGCAGCTCGAGAATGTAATCGTAGACTACAGAGACAGGCCTGAAGGGTCTGTATCAAAACTCAATACTTATTCTGACGGTTTCAGAGTGATCAGAACGATAATCAAACTGTACAAGAACTATAAACCACTTCGCTTCTTCGGAATAATATCTTTTATCCTGTTTGCATGCGCTGTTGGTTTCTTCGTACCTGTGCTAATAGATTTCATTCTAACAGGACTCGTTCTTAAGTTCCCAACATTGTTCGTATGTTGTTTCACTGCCCTTGCCGGAGTCATGGCATTTTTCTCAGGACTCATTCTCAGCAATATGAACGAACAGAACCGTAGGGAATTCGAGATGAAGTTGGTTGATACGGATGATAAGTATCGAAGCATCTTAGACAAGCGATAATGATGATAAGGCACCAAACTCACAGCAATGAGTTTAGTGCCTTTTAATTTGCCTCAAGTATTATTGTGTATCAAGTATGATTACACTATACCACGTTTTCAACAATATCCCTAATTCTAAGCGCCGTGTTATCCCACAAATAGTTCTTAACGATATGTTCGTGTGCAGCTTGTGTTATAGACTCATCGTTCTTATCTCCAGCATTCCGGCAACCATTCTTCAAATCGTACAGCGCCTCTTGATTCTTCAGATTATAAGCCTCGCCACTTCCGCAACACTCAACATCATTTTCCACATCATGTATGCTGCCTCTGCATATCATTTCACGAACTGCAGGAAGCATTTCCTCTGCAGAAGAAAAGAGATATTCATGAGATACTGACGAAAGAATGCTGTCTGGTCCAGGTGCATGAAGTGCATATACCGGACATTCGTAATACATCGCCTCAAGAATGGACATTCCAAATATTTCCTGCGCGTTTAAATTAATATAGCAATCTGCCAATCGATACAAGCTCCATATATCACTGTTTGGATATGAAGGCAAAAGAGTAATATGCGTAGCAATCTCAGGATTAGTCATAATGAACGAATCTACTTCGCTTTGCAATTCGCCCTTTCCGACCATGATGAGATGGTAATTTCTGTGGCACTGATTCTCATCATCTCGACCATCTGTTTCATGCTCCACGGCACACGGCACATCTTTATGTTCAATCAATGTCTTTAACATGCCAAGCATAGCAAGCGGCTGTTTTTCACTTGTCAGCCTGCCTATGTAAAGAAGAATTGTACTGTCGCAGAAAACTTGTTTCTTATTCGCCGCATGAGTTAAATCTATATCTCTATTCCGTTCAGCATTGGTAATATCATTAACCGCACATCCCTTATCTTCTACGTATTTCTTGTAGAATGACATACGAAGATCCCTTTTATCACATGCTCGATAATCCGCTTTCAACAATTCTTCATCCAAGCCGACCGGGAGAACTATCGTATTGGATATTCCTTTTGCCAATAGTTCAGAGGCTAGTCCCGGTGTCTTAGACAAAATAGGAGTCTTACTATTAGCAGCAATCTCTTTATAGTAACTTATATTACTTCCTCGAAGATTGGACAGAAATCTCTTGATGCTAGATGGATTGTGACTCTTCAATACACCGACATAGGGAATAACTGGTGTGCTTTTACTACTAAAATACTTATATGTCTTGGGGAAGCCCGTGCTTTTATCAGAAAAAGCAATGAGCACGTCTGTATCTTCATCCCAAACAGAGTTATCTGGTATAGCATGCACGCCCTGATTTGCACACGGAACAATGCTGGATACCATTACCCCCTGCTGTTCATAATTCATTACAGTCTCACTACCGCTCTCTCCTTCTGCCACAAAATGATACACATGCACATTAAATCCGAGCTTCGCAAGTGCTTTTCCGAGTCCTTCCTGCTGGGAGTTATAGTATTTATTATTTTTTACTTTTTCTATATTGAATGCCGCAATTGCAATTTTCATAATCTATTGTTTCTGCTATATCACTAATGTATATTCCAATAATTTAATGATTTTCTTGTGGTATGTTTTTGCTTTTCTGGATGATATCCTGATATATCTCTTCTAGCCGAACCAGATTCCGCCTCTCATCATATTTATCGACGAATTCTTGTCTACTGTTCTCTGACATTTTCCTATGAAGCCCTTCATTTTCCTGCTTCATCCAGTCTAATAACACTTCATGTAGTTTGCGTTTATTAT
>JAGHUF010000006.1 GCA_018064935.1 Candidatus Merdinaster equi
GGGCAGGTATTAAACAGCAAGGGTGAGGTTGTTGCTGTTGATAGAAGGTCATCTGATAGAGGCGAGTCAGTAAATGTAACCACAAAAAGAAAATTCTCAGACACATTTCATTATCAGCTGATAATGAAAGTGGTTGTACCAATGATGCTGCTTATGCTGGCTGTTCTTGTTGTATTGTCCTTTGTTCAGTATGGAAGAATCGAAAAGGAAGCAGAAAACCAACTGAAAAACTGTGCTGCAACCTTCCAGAATATGTTTGAAAAAATGTATGGAAATGATATAAAACTGTGTGAGGATGAGAATGGATCTGGGCAGCAGTGGGTACAGATAGGTGATCGCATGCTTGGCGAGGAGGACTCACTTTATCTGGATTCACTGAAGAAGGATACTGGAATTGATTTCAGTTATTTTTATGAGAATGTGAGAGTGCTCACAACTATACGTGATAAGTATAATGCCAGATTATCATTTACAACAATCTCTGAGAATATCAGCAATGATGTTATAAGGGGAGGTCAGGAGAAATACTACGATAATGTTTCGATTGACGGTACCAGATACTATGCATATTACATGCCTGTCATGGATAAGACTGGAAAGCTGTGTGGGATGATTGCGCTAGCGAAGCCGAATTCAATGATCATTAATCAGATGTTTAGCGGTTTGTGGCCTATTATTGGGATGCTTCTTCTGGTAATGGCGATAATGATATTCCTTACATTCCGCTATAGCAAAGGTGTGACGAAGGTATTATCAAATGTTGAGGCTTTCACCAAGAGGGTTGCAGGAGGAAATCTGTCTGCTAAGTTGTCTAATGATGTTCTTAGAAGAAAAGATGAATTCGGAAGTATGGGAAGCAGCATTATATCGATGCAACATTCATTAAGAGAACTTATTGAGAAGGATGCACTTACAACTCTTCCCAATAGAAGATATGCAGACAAACACCTTAAGAGTATACAGGAGAAATCAGCAAATTCAGGCATTCCATTCTCAGTTGCAATAGCTGATATAGATTTCTTTAAGAAGGTAAATGACACTTACGGTCATGAGTGTGGTGATGTTGTTCTCAAGCAGACCGCCCTAATTCTTAAGAAGGGAATGAGAAGTAAGGGCTTCGCTTCTAGATGGGGTGGAGAAGAGTTCCTCCTTGTATTTGATAAAGGTGATGAAGACGAGGCAGCTAAGACACTCAATTGGATACGCCTTGAGATAGAAGCGCAGACTATAGAATACGAGGGAATGACTGTTAGGAGAACTATGAGCTTTGGTGTTACTACAGGAAGCCCAGACGTAGATGGAGATATGCTGCTTAAGGATGCAGATGACTGTCTGTATGAAGCAAAGCAGAGCGGAAGAAACAGAGTAATCACATCTAGCCAGCTTGCGGCAATGAAGGAGAAGAGCGAGTAACAATACCATTGTAGATGGTGTGAAAAAAGAGAGTGAAACAGGTGCGGTCCTGGGCTCAGAAAGGAGAATGTCATGGCATATAATATTGATTTGGCGATTGCAGGATTTGTCGTACTATTGGTTCTTCTTTTATATCTAAAAATTCAGTACAGAGGACATGATACTGTTACAATCAGGCATATAGGAAAACTAGTTTTCTTCATGCTGTTGGCTGATACTTTTGATATTATCACTGGATTAACGATTACGTATGCGACAAGTGTTCCTTTGTGGCTCAATTATGTATTGAATGTGGCATTTTTTGATCTGAATGGTATATGTATATACCTGTTTCCGGTGTACATTAGATACATTATCAATCAGAAAACAGATGTGATGGATATCATTTCTGATATCCTGTTAGGTGTGTACATAGTAATGTGTACAACATCGCCTTTTACCAAGTTGATTTTCTATTTCGATGAGAATCTGCTGTATTCACATGGAATGCTGTATTTCTGTAATTATGCAATCCCGATGTTGTTCTTTGCCTATGCATTCATCAAGCTGTTTGCTAATTATAAGAAATTTGAGAAAAAAAGACGATTTTCAGTTATTGGATTTATGGTCATCGCAACAAGTGGACCTATTCTTCAGATGACTATACCAGGAAATCATCTGGTAGATTATTTTGTGTTAAGTATCGCTGCGTTCGTTATTATCTTTGGAATAGAAACTCCAGATTATATCAGACTACAGGAAGTGCTTGAAGAACTTGAGAAGCATAAAGAGTCTCTGGAGATAGCGAAGCGGATAGAGGAAAACAAGAATAAAACAATACAGTCTATGACAAAAACAGCAACCTGGAGTCTGCAGGTGGATAAACAGTATAACCCCACAAAAAAATACTGGAGTGATGAATTCTTCTGGCTGCTGGGATACGACCGAGCAGAGCTGGGAGATAAAGAGAATGACTTATGGGACAATTCCCTTCATCCTGATGAATCGCAGACTGTTTTAGCGGACTTCATGAAAGGGCTCAGAGGCGAAGCAGAATTCCTTAGTGAGTATAGGCTGCGCGGAAAAGACGGCGTATATAAATGGTATAGAGGAAATGGCGAAAGAGTCGTGAATTCAGATGGGACGGTTGAGTTCCATGGGATTATACAGGATATTGACGAAGAAAAAATAAAAGAAGAGCTTACGGCTCAAAGGCTTGCCGTTGTTGAGGAACTTGAGAAATCGCAGATTGCACTTAAGGAGGCGGTAATCAAGGCGGAGACAGCCGACAGAGCAAAGTCAGACTTTCTTGCCAATATGAG
The DNA here is from genome assembly GCA_018064935.1 of Candidatus Merdinaster equi. GTDB lineage: Bacteria > Bacillota > Clostridia > Lachnospirales > Lachnospiraceae > Merdinaster > Merdinaster equi. The sequence goes on from JAGHUF010000006.1 coordinate 2,715, forward strand.
CCATGAAATTAGAACACCAATAAATGCTGTTCTTGGAATGAATGAGCTTATTCTGAGGGAAAGCCAGGATGAGTCAATTCGATCATATGCATCCAATGTATCAGACGCAGGAAATGCGCTCCTCGCCCTCATAAATGATATTCTCGATTTTTCTAAGATAGAAGCTGGTCAAATGGAACTTGTGCCAGGTGAATATAAACTATCAGACCTGCTACGTGAAGTGGGAAATATGATAGGGATTCGTTGCTCAGAAAAAGGATTACGTTTTGTTATAGATAACAACCCTGGTATTCCTAACCTTCTGTATGGCGACGAAATAAGAATTAGGCAGATACTGATTAATCTTCTAAACAATGCGCTCAAGTACACAGAAGAAGGATCAGTTACGCTAAAAGTGGAATATGAGAAAAGGGATGATGACAGGATTATTCTTGTGATGTCAGCGATAGATACTGGAATAGGTATCAAATCGGAAGATCTTCCTTTGTTGTTTGAGTCGTTTAAGCGAATAGATCTTGAAAAAAATAGAAAGCGTGAGGGAACAGGTCTTGGACTAAACATCACTAAATCTTTTGTTACACTTATGGGTGGTAGCATCGAGGTTGAGAGTGAGTATGGACATGGTTCTACTTTTAAAGTATATATTCCACAAGAGGTGCGCGGAAAAGAAGAAATAGGCAATTATGATCCGACTGCTCAGAGCGCGCCAAGAAAGGCGTACAAGCCTTCTTTGTATGCACCAAATGCGAATGTTCTTGTAGTAGATGATGTGCCGATGAATCTTAGAGTTGTTAGAGGGCTACTTAAACAGACCGGAATAAAGGTTGACATGGCCGAGTCTGGGGCAGAATGCCTTGAGAAGATTAAGCAGAATGAATATGATGTTATCCTGCTGGATCATATGATGCCTGAAATGGATGGCCTGGAAACTATAACGAGACTAAAAGAGGATAAGACGCATCCTAATCAGGAAACTCCAATTATAATGCTTACAGCCAATGCAATAATTGGTGCGAGAGAGGAATATCTTCAGATGGGCTTCAGGGATTATCTATCTAAGCCGGTTAAGGGTGAAGAACTTGAAACAATGCTGAGCAGATATATTGACCTTTCAAAACAAAACTAATGCATTTTGAATTGTAAGACGATATAATAATAGATACGAGAAAAGCACAGAAAGCGAAAGGAGATCGCATATGGGAATTAACATTTCGGCTAAAACGGATTATAGCCAGTTGCTTTCTTCACTGAATTCAAGGAATTCGGGTGGTAATTTACTAAATACAATTAATTTGTCTGATTATAAGAGTATAAAGAGTGGAACATACCATAAGCTGCTCAATTCTTATTATACAGAGAAGAAGTCAGAGAATACTAATGCAAATAAGACGCAGGTTGATGACAAAAACACTGTCAGCAAAACTGATAGCAAGAAGACGACAGCTTCTGAAAAAACTTCTGATAAGGTGACAACTGAGAATTGGAAAGAGAAGCTGAATGACACGGCGAGCACCAGAAAGGCAGCAACAACCTATACTGCTTCTGGAACTAAAGCAACAGCGGCTGTGGCTACTTCGGGTTTTAATATTTCAGATTATATTTAATGTAACTAAGTAATTGACACAGGATTAGGCCGTTTGGTCTGATTCTGTGTTTTTTTGGGGGATTTTGCATGAAATTAATTAGGATTGACGAGGCACCTTTTCATATTGTGTTTGGGATTAATGAGGATAATGAATTAAAGCTTCTTCATTTTTCAAAGACAGAATTTAACGAAGAAGATTTGCCGGAGGAGAATTTTATCAAAGAGGCATTCCAGCTGGTACAGGTCTCTTTTTCTGGTTACAACAGACCATATGAAAAGCATGGGAATAAGCATATAGTAACTGCTCCGGGTTATACACTCAAATTCCTGGATATAAAGGATATGAGAAATGAGACAGGGCGTTGTCTGATGATTTCACAGATTGATGAAAAAATTGGCGCAAAGGTTATTACTGATTGGCAGTTTTTTGGCAGTCTTGGCATTATTCGTATGCGAAATACTGTGTATAACATATCGGATGAAGTGCAGACTCTCGAATATATTTCTTCTTTTGCCTACACAGGAATTGAAAAAGAGGGAAGCTCTAGCAGTGATGACAAGCTGGAACTTCGTATACCACATAATGGTTGGCAGAAGGAAATGAACTGGAAGACATATTCTTTTCCAGATTTAGGGCTTGGTCAGACTCAGCCCGTTGTATATCAGAGAACCAGTAAAACTATTGAGGTGACTAATACTGGTAACTGGTCGACTAAAGAATACCTTCCTATGGGATATCTGGCTAATACCGAGGCAAATACTGCACTCTTCTGGCAGATAGAGCATAACGGATCATGGCATTGGGAGATTGGAGATCAGGGCAGATGCTTCTACTTGAATGTCAGCGGCCCTACGGAGATACAGTCTCATTGGTATAAGGACTTGAAGCCGGGCGAGGGCTTTACAAGTGTGCCTGTTGCTGTTGGTGTGTCTGATGCTGATTTCGCAGCGGCTATGGATTCGCTTACAAAATATCGCCGAATTATTAGAAGACCGAATGCAGATAATGAGAATCTTCCGGTAATTTTCAATGATTACATGAACTGTTTATTCGGCGACCCAACTACAGAGAAGGAATTGCCACTTGTTGACGCTGCTGCAGAGGCTGGATGTGAATACTTTGTCATTGACGCAGGCTGGTATGCAGACGGAGAGTGGTGGGCTAATGTTGGAGAGTGGCAGGAATCAAGAAAACGTTTTCCCAATGGTATAAAAGAAGTCACAGATTATATTCGTTCAAAGGGAATGGTTCCTGGTGTGTGGCTTGAACTTGAAGTTATGGGAATCGACTGTGAGAAAGCGAAAGCGGTTCCGGATAACTGGTTTTTCATAAGGCATGGAAAGAGGGTATTTGACAGAAGCAGATATCAGCTTGATTTTAGAAACCCAAAAGTTATTGAACACGTGAACGAAGTAGTTGACCGTGTGGTCAATGAGTATGGTGTCGGATATATAAAAATGGACTACAATATCGAACCCGGAATTGGTACTGAGATTGATGCCGATTCTGTGGGCGACGGCCTTATGCAGCATGAAAAAGCGTACCTTGAATGGCTTGATGAGATTTTTGCAAAATATCCGAACCTGGTAATTGAGAACTGTTCAAGCGGTGGACTTAGAATTGACTATGCTCTTCTGTCTCGCTACAGTATTCAGTCAACATCTGACCAGGAAGATTACATTAATTATGCGACAATATCTGTCAATGCACCGACCGGAGTAACTCCTGAGCAGGCGGCCGTCTGGTCATATCCTCAGAGAGAGGGAATGAAGGAGAAGGAAGGATCTCTGCGAGCACAGGCAGATTTGCGAGAAGAAACGATCTACAATACTGTGAATGCAATGCTACTTCGTATTCATCAGAGTGGTCATCTGGCAGAGTTATCCAAGGATAGGTTCGACTTGGTGAAGGAAGGAATCAGCTGTTATAAGAGCATTCGTTCTGAACTGAAGGAGTCGGTACCATATTGGCCGATAGGGCTTGCAGACTCAAGAGATACACAGTTATCACTTTGCCTTATTGCAAAGGACAGGATGTTTATATCGGTATATCGAAGAGGTGGTGACAGTGCAAGGATTAAGTTGCCTCTTAAGGGAGCATTAGATATTGCAGGCGGAAAGCGTGCAGGTGAAGTCAACTGTATTTACCCGGAGAAGTATCAGGTGAACTTCGACTTTGATCCTATCACAGCCGAGCTTACTGTAGACTTACCTAAGACAGTAATGGCAAGACTGTTTGAAGTGAAGTTTAGGTAGGATTAAAGCGTGATATGAGAATGGATTGATTATTGTTGTTGAATGATATGGAATGACAGAAAAGGAGAAGCATTTGCTTCTCCTTTATTACATGATTTACTTATTCATCAGCATCAAAATGGGATAGAAAAGACTCCATAATACCAGACCTCTCTTTGTGATGAATTTCAGATAGAACGCCCTGTTGGTGCTATTGATGGATGCTTCTTAGTTCCTGAAGTTCTTTTTGTAATGAAGCCTCGGCCATACTGTTTATCAATTTCAGTAGTTAAATCTATTTGCCTTGTGGGTGTTGTTTTTTGTAGGCCTCGACTGCGTTTTGGAATTGTTCCTCAGTGAACTGAGTGTCTTCTAAAGCCTGATCTAAGGGAACGTTGCCTGCTAGGTAGTATTTGATTGTGGTTGAAAGCGCTCCATAGTCACGACCAGAATCATAACCAGATTCATAGCTCTCCTTTTTAACATAATCCACATATTCATCAGCATCAAAATGAGATAGAAAAGACTCCATAATACGATACCTCT